>JAHEMZ010000038.1 GCA_024643385.1 Flavobacteriaceae bacterium
AAAATAAAACTGACTACTTTATAAAGATAACTGAGAACTGAGAACAGTGCTGTACCCAATAAGATCATACCTACAATTTCTGTGGAACTCCACCAACCAACACGGGGTACACTCCCCTTTTGTGTATGATCTTATCACAAAATGTTTGTATGACCGGACAAACTATTCGGATTATGTGAAATTGAAGGAATTCAGGAAAAGGATCCTGGCCGACCAGGAGACGATCGAAGTAACCGATTTCGGAGCGGGTTCCAGGGTATTTTCTTCGCACAGGAGAAAAGTTTCTGCCATTGCCAAAAATGCCGGGATCGCTGCAAAAAGGCAACAACTCCTGTATCGAATCGTGCGGTATTTTGAACCCAAAAACATATTGGAACTGGGAACCTCCTTGGGCTTAGGGACGGCAGCCCTATCGTTGGGAAATCCGAAGGCTCAAGTTGTTACGGTGGAAGGGTGTCCGCAAACGGCAAGAAAAGCATTGGATTCCTTTCAACGCCTTCCACCGGAGAATATCGATCTGAAGGTAATGCGTTTTGAGGATTATTTTGATTTGCCCGCCCCTTCACAATGGGATCTGGTCTATATCGACGGTAATCACAGCAAGGATCGAACACTGGCCTATTTCCATCAATTGTTGACACATACACATAGTGATACCGTTTTGATCTTTGACGACATTCATTGGAGCGAGGAAATGAAGGAAGCTTGGTTGGAAATCGTAAGGCAGCCTCAGGTAACCGTGAGCATCGATACCTTCTTCTGGGGATTCGTTTTTTTCAGAACGGCCCAACCTAAGCAGCATTTCACTATTCGCATGTAACAACCTAACCCGTCCTGCGACATATCTCAAAAATAGGTATCTTGCCATTTCATTTCTGAAACCATATGAGTTCCGTAATCAAGATTAGAGACATAAAACGTGATTTCCCATTAGGACAAGAGGTCGTAAAGGTACTAAAGGGTATTGATCTGGATATTGAAAAGGGGGAATACGTGGCGCTCATGGGGCCTTCCGGTTCCGGAAAATCAACTTTAATGAACCTGCTGGGTTGCCTGGACACGCCCACTTCAGGCACCTACGAATTGAACGGGGTGGATGTGAGCAGTATGACGGACGATGAACTGGCCGAAATTCGGAATAAAGAAATTGGTTTTGTATTTCAAACTTTTAACCTACTTCCCCGAACCACCGCCCTGGATAACGTGGCGTTGCCTATGGTGTACGCAGGATTCTCCAAGTCTGATCGCAATACGCGCGCTAAAGAAGTGTTGAGCGACGTTGGTTTGGCAGACCGAATGGACCACAAACCGAGTCAGTTATCGGGAGGACAACGACAGCGAGTTGCGGTAGGTCGAGCACTTGTGAATAAGCCTTCTATTATTCTGGCTGATGAGCCAACCGGGAATCTTGATTCCGTTACTTCCCTAGAGATCATGCAATTGTTTGATGCCATTCATGAAGCCGGAAATACCGTGATTGTGGTTACCCATGAAGAGGATATTGCCAAGCACACCCACCGTATCATCCGTTTAAAAGATGGGATGATAGAGAGTGATGTACGGACAAAGTAAATCTTGATTCGTAAAGGGTGAGTATCTAAAACTCATAATAGACCACTAAAAAGCAACCTTTTCTTATCCCCTTTTTTTATTACTTTTACTTCCATGGAAAGTGTTGAAGAAACATTAGCAAAGAACGAGGCACAAAAGGAATTTTACAATTCCAAAAAGAAGAACATTCCTACTCAAATTTGGTCGTTTATCCGAAACAAGGTGCTAAAGGATATTCGCAAGGAATTAGGTGTCTCTGAACAGTCCTATGCGCTGCATAAAACATGGTTGGGTGATCTCGGTCAAAAGAAGGTATTGGATTTGGGTTGTTACGCCGGGAATGCCTTATCTGTCTATATCGCAGAAAATAGCAAACAATATGTAGCGATCGACCTCAGTGATAAAGGTATTGCTCGACTGAAGAAAAAAATTCAACATATCCCAACTGCGAGTGCCTATGCAGTCGACTTCTTTTCTGATGCATTTACGGAAACTCATTTTGATGTGATCTATGCCTACGGAGTACTGCATCATTTCAAGAATGTCGATAATTTAGTGGCGCGTTTAAATGAAAAATTGGCTCCAGGTGGAATAATCATCGGCTATGACCCATTAAAAACAAGTTTTCCAGTACGGGTAGTGAGAACTTTGTACCGTCCGTTTCAAAGTGATGCGGCTTGGGAATATCCCTTTGGAAGAAGTACCTTGAAAAAACTAGAACATACTTTTACTTTTTTGGAGACAAGGGGTGTTTTAGGTACTTCTAAATGGTATTTCCTCTATCAATTTCTTCCATTCTCTAAAACCAAAAAGCAGGCTTGGGGGAAAAAGGCACATAAAAAGGATTGGGAACGATCAGCGACCTCCCGAAAACATTTATTAACTTGTATGCAGTTGAACTTGCTCATGCAAAAAAAATAAGATGATGTTCATTTGGATTGGAATTGTATTTATCTTACTTGTCGTGGTTATTTGGAATAACCTTAGAATGAGTAAAGAACGCCGTAAACGAAATCAGAAGAGTTTCCGAAAAGGATTAAAGGACCGTAAAAAGAGAAATCAAGCCTCAAATAGATGAAAATATACACAAAAACAGGTGATCAGGGAACAACGGCCTTGTTTGGTGGAACCAGAGTCCCTAAACACCATATCCGCATCGAAAGCTACGGCACCGTGGACGAACTGAATTCCTTTTTGGGATTGGTGCGCGACCAAGAGATCGATGCTCATTACAAGCAAATGATCTCCACCATCCAACATAAACTCTTTACACTGGGTGCGATCTTAGCTACCGATCCTGAAAAAGCCACTTTAAAAAGTGGAAAAGAACGTTTGAATATCCCCAAAATAAGTGCCGAAGACATTTCCCTGTTGGAAATGGAGATGGATCACATGAATGAGGCTTTACCCCCCATGACACATTTCATTTTACCCGGAGGACATCCGACGGTGTCATATTGTCATATCGCACGTACGGTATGCCGCCGAGCCGAGCGTTTGACCGCCTACCTGCATCACGAGCAACCCGTGGAAAAACATGTTCTAATGTACCTTAACCGTCTTTCTGACTACCTTTTTGTACTGGCACGGAAATTGTCCTTTGACCTGCATGCGGAAGAGATTAAATGGATCCCTGAAAAGATCTAAAAAAATATCTGAATTCCGAATTTTAAATAGCTGATATACAGTAGTTTAAAATCGTTCTTTAAATTAATGATGAAATAACTTTAATTTTTCTTGACTTTTTCAGTTAAAAATTTATTTTTGCAAAAAATTAAACCCTAATTCTGTTATGTACTGGACATTAGAATTAGCATCCTATTTAAGCGATGCGCCCTGGCCTGCCACCAAAGACGAGTTAATTGATTACGCCATTAGAACCGGTGCGCCTCTGGAAGTTGTTGAAAACTTACAAGCCATCGAAGATGAAGGTGACTCCTACGATTCGATAGAAGAGATATGGCAAGATTATCCCACAGACGAAGATTATCTGTGGAATGAAGACGAATATTAAAACAATAAATTAACACATAGAAAAAGTCTCAACCCCATGGGGAATCGAGACTTTTTTTTTGCTCTAAAGTCTGGTAGTTAAAAGCGTTAAACCCTTTGAATTTCTGGTTTTTTTAGCTTTTTTTTGCTACACTTTAGCTTGAGGACCATTCCTCGACAACCGAGCCTTAATAATATATAACCATATGGGACTTTTAGACAGCGTATTAAAAGTATTTGTTGGAGACAAATCCAAAAAAGATATCGGCGAGATTCAACCTATCGTCAACCAAATAAAAAAACATGAGGCAACAATGGCCGGTTTGTCTTTAGATGAACTTCGTGCCCGATCAGATGCCTTCCGAAGCAAGATCAAAGCAGATCAAAAGGAAGTTCAAGATCAAATAGACAAACTGCTGCAAGAAGCTGAAGCAGAGGAAGATATCGATAAAAAAGAAGATATCTATAACGTCATCGACTCGCTAAAAGACCAACGCTACGAAATAGAACGCAAAACGCTGGATGAAATACTTCCCGAAGCTTTTGCAGTCGTTAAAGAAACGACCAAACGATTTGTGGATAATAAGACCTTAACCGTAACGGCCAATCCCTTCGATAGAGAACTTTCAGCGACTAAAGACTATGTCACCCTCGATGGTGAAAAGGCCATCTGGAGCAATTCATGGAATGCAGCAGGAAAGGAAGTGACCTGGGATATGGTACATTACGATGTACAGCTTATAGGGGGTATTGCCCTTCACGAAGGAAAAGTGGCCGAAATGCAGACCGGGGAAGGAAAGACCTTAGTGGCAACCTTACCGGTATACCTCAACGCACTCACCGGCAACGGAGTGCACTTGGTGACCGTGAACGACTACCTCGCCAAAAGGGACAGTGCCTGGATGGCACCGATCTTTGAATTCCACGGTTTGAGTGTAGACTGTATCGATCTGCACCAACCTAACTCTGCGGCCCGTAAAAAAGCCTATAATGCTTCGATCACTTACGGAACCAATAACGAATTCGGTTTCGATTACCTGCGTGATAATATGGCGCATGCCCCGGACGATCTGGTACAACGCCCTCACCACTACGCCATCGTCGATGAGGTGGATAGTGTATTGATCGACGACGCCAGAACACCGTTGATCATTTCGGGACCGGTCCCTCAAGGAGATCGCCACGAATTCAACGAACTAAAACCGAAGATCCAAAGTATTGTCGACGTGCAAAGAAAATACCTTACCGGTGTATTGGCGGAAGCCAAGCGATTGATCGCGGAAGGGGATACCAAAGAAGGTGGTTTTCAATTGCTTCGTGTGTACCGAGGTCTTCCTAAGAACAAAGCACTGATCAAATTCCTTTCCGAAGAAGGCGTCAAACAAATTCTTCAGAAAACAGAGAATCACTATATGTCGGACAATAACCGTGAAATGCCGAAGGTAGATGCGGAATTGTACTTTGTGATCGAAGAAAAGAACAACCAGATCGAACTTACCGATAAAGGAGTGAACTTTCTTTCGGGAGAAGATGATCCTGATTTCTTTGTGATGCCTGAAATAGGCACCGAAATTGCCCGTATCGAAGCAGAGGGTCTTTCCAAAGAAGAAGAAGCCCAGCGCAAAGAAGATCTTTTCCGTGATTTTGGTGTGAAAAGTGAACGTATCCATACGCTCAACCAATTATTGAAAGCCTATACCCTATTTGAACTAGATACCCAATATGTGGTGATGGACAATAAGGTGTTGATCGTTGATGAGCAGACCGGACGTATCATGGACGGACGACGATATAGCGATGGTTTACATCAGGCAATCGAGGCCAAAGAGAATGTAAAGATCGAAGCGGTGACCCAGACCTTTGCCACCATTACCCTTCAGAACTATTTCCGTATGTACAGAAAACTGGCAGGGATGACGGGTACAGCAGTAACAGAGGCCGGCGAACTCTGGGAGATCTATAAATTGGATGTGGTGGAAATTCCTACCAATCGTCCCATCTCCCGTGATGACCGTGAGGATAAGATCTATAAAACCAAACGCGAAAAATACAATGCCGTGATTGAGGAGGTAGTGGATCTTTCTCAGGCAGGCAGACCGGTCCTGATCGGGACAACGTCTGTGGAAATTTCGGAATTGCTAAGCCGAATGTTGAGTATTCGAAATATTCCTCACAATGTATTGAACGCAAAACTTCATAAAAAGGAAGCAGACATCGTTGCGGAAGCCGGTAAAAGTGGCGTAGTGACCATTGCCACAAACATGGCAGGTCGGGGAACGGATATCAAGCTGAGTGAGGAAGTAAAAAAAGCCGGTGGTCTTGCCATTGTAGGTACCGAACGTCACGATTCACGTCGGGTGGACCGTCAGTTAAGAGGGCGAAGTGGGCGTCAAGGAGATCCCGGAAGTTCACAGTTCTATGTTTCTCTGGAAGATAATCTAATGCGTCTCTTCGGAAGTGAGCGTATCGCTAAAATGATGGACCGATTAGGATTAAAAGAGGGAGAAGTGATTCAACATTCTATGATCTCAAAATCGATCGAGCGGGCACAGAAAAAGGTGGAGGAAAACAACTTTGGTATTCGTAAACGATTGTTAGAGTACGATGATGTGATGAACGCACAGCGTGAAGTGGTATACAAACGACGTTACCATGCCTTATTTGGAGAGCGTCTTAGGTTGGATATTGCCAACATGATCTACGATACGTCTGAACTTCTTGCCGAAACCAATAAACTGGCGCAGGACTTTAAAAATTTTGAGTTTGAATTGATCCGTTATTTTTCTATGAGCTCTCCCATCACCCGATCGGAGTTTGACAGCATGGCGGTAAAAGAGGTGGCCGGTCATATCTATAAAGCAGCGTACAGACATTATCAGGAGAAAATGGAGCGCAATGCCGAAATTGCCTTCCCCGTGATCAAGAACGTATTTGAAAACCAGGGAGATAAATTCAAAAGGATCCTGGTGCCCTTTACGGATGGAGTAAAGACTTTAAATGTGGCGACCGATCTGGAAAAGTCTTACCAAACCAATGGTAAACAACTGATTCAAGATTTTGAGAAGAATATATCCTTAGCTATTATTGATGATGCATGGAAAACGCATTTGCGTAAGATGGATGAATTAAAGCAAAGTGTTCAGTTGGCGGTACACGAACAAAAAGACCCTCTTTTGATCTATAAATTTGAAGCCTTTGAACTTTTCAAATCGATGATCGAAAAAGTAAATAAAGAAGTGATCTCTTTCTTGTTCAAAGGCGAGTTGCCTCAGGAGAACCAACAGCAGATCCGGGAAGCCCAACAAGTGCGTCCTAAAGAGAAGTTGAGCGAGCAAAAAGATGAGATCCCGAATATGGATGAAAGAGCTGCGCAAGCAAGGGCTGCCGGAAATACGCAACAGCGCCCGCAAGTTACCGAAACCATCGTGAGAGATCATCCAAAGATCGGTCGGAACGATAAGGTGACCATCAAACATGTGATGAGTGGAGAGAATAAGACCATGAAATTCAAACAAGCTATTCCGCTATTGGACAAAGGGGAATGGGTGTTGATCGATGAATAAAAAAAATCCCGAAGGTAACACTTCGGGATTTTTTTTACACATATCTTTTTTCCATCAACCTCTTTAAAAACGGTATCTGAAACAGGAACAAAGCCATGAACCCGATGGCATAGACCGCAGTTTTTGAAAGCTGAAGGTCATCTAGCGGGTTTTTGAAGGTGATGTCCTGCTCCCAGGTGATCGAGTCTGCAGGGATCAAAGAGGAACCGGGATTAAAATATAACCATACTATCCCTCCTATGAACATTGCCGCAATGATCCACCAGGCTTCCTTGGAGATCAACGGGCGATAAACATTTTGCGCCGCTCGTTTCAGTACCTGCTGCATTACTTTTTGGGTAAAATCGGGAGAAGGTTGCTCCAAAGGCAATCCCTTCATAAGGTTTTTTACCAGTTCATCTTGTTTCTTAAATTGCTCTTCCATTGTTTTGGGTAAATTCGGGAAACACGTAAAACTTCAACATTTCAAAAAGTTTTTTACGGCTTCGATGTAACTTTATTTTTATATTGTCCTCACCCAATCGAGTGATCTCGGCTATTTCCTTTACGGAAAGTTCTTCAAAGTAATAAAATGAAATGATCGCGGCATCTCCTTCAGGTAATTCATCCAAACATTTTTGCAGAATCTCATTTCTTTCTTTCAATTCCAGAAAGTGAAGCGCGTTCTCTACGGATTCACTTTCACCCTCTGTTAATTCTTCCACTAATTCCAACGACTTGCTTCGATTGTTCTTTCTCAGCCGATCCAATGCTTTTCGATAGACGATACTATATAACCAACTTGAAAATTTAGCTTCCCCCCTATAGGTTGGCAGCGCCTCGAATGCCTTGATAAAACTATCCTGAGCCACTTCTTCCGCTTCCTCCCTTATCTTTACGATCCGAACGGCAATGGTATATACATAATCCTGATAGCGTTCCACCAATGAAGAGAAAGCCTGCGTATTTCCGTTCAGGGTTTGTGCAACAAGTTCATGGTCGGTGTTGGTGGTCATTTGCTCATAAGACGTGACTATTCAAGAATTGGTTACACCTCTTTCCTATAAAATTATTGAAAATTTTGTAACCGGATGAAATTGTTTGACGTCCTATGGACAAAACGAACAGTAATTAACCTTTAAAAACAAACAATCATGGGATCAGAAGTAGTTATAATACCCATTGTCTTCGGAGTAATCTTCGGAATCTTTTACCTCTTTATTTCCGCACGAAATAAAGAACGCTTGGCTTTAATTGAAAAAGGAGCCGATGCCTCAATTTTTTATAGTAACAATCGTACCGGAACAGAGACCTGGAAAGTAGTCGTCATTAACCTGGCCTTACTTTTAATGGGTATTGGCGTTGGAATATTTGTAGGGGGATTATGTACGCAAGTTTTAGGAATGGATGAGGATATTGCGATGCCCGGAACCATTTTGTTCATGGCAGGTTTAGGATTATTCACCGGATTCTACCTCACCAAGAAATTAAACGAGAACGCTTAATCAAGAATTTGTTATTAGTAGTTGGACCACTTTGAAAGGTAATAGCTTCAGGGTGGTTTTTTTATTGGACACTGACATTGCTGTAGTTGGCCGTGATGTTGATGGTTTTACCTGATGACCCTGCCTTATAAAAACCTTTCAATGTTTTTCCGGAGGCATTTTTGGTTTCGGTGACCTTCATTGAATTCGGGTGGACCAATTGAGATTTCTTCCCATTGTAATAAAAATCAAAAGCGGTGTTGGGGATATTCAGAGAAGCGTCGGTATTTTCCAGCACAACCTCCATCGATTGGAACTCGGGTGATATTTTTAAAATGTAAAGATTGCCGAAAGACCCGGATAGTTTCCCTTTCTTCTGAAATTCGTTGACGGTCACATCACTATTATTGGATTGCAAATTGATTTCTGTGACGGAATTTAATCGGCAATCTTCCACAAAACTAATATGTAGCGCGCCTTGTTTCCATTGATTCACAAATACGGGAGCATAAGAAGCATCGATGCGGGTTTGACCCCCATCGATGCTATTGGCTGTTAATGTTGAATAATTCAGTGTCGCCTTGAGGTTATAAGCATTCGCCATTTTAAGTTCTCCGTAACGAACATTCACTTCTGTCTTGGTACCCTTAGGCATGCGAACGATAATAGTCTTATTGGCTTTTCCGCTGAAGAACATGTCCTTTCTGCTATCCAAGATCACTTTGTTGGAATGACTTTTATCCGCTTCTTCAAAATGTTTGGCCCATTCTTCCATGTTCTTGCCAAATTCCTCGCCCCATTTTGCCATGTCCTCGCCAAATTTCGCTTCAAACTCCTCTCCCCATTTTTCCATATCCTTTTCGAATTTCGCTCCAAATTCTTCTCCCCAGACTTCCATAGATTTACCAAACTCTTCTCCCCAGGCTTCCATCTTTTTTTCAAAATCAGGGCCAAACTTGTCACCGAAACTCTTTCCAAATTGTTCGCCCCAATTTTCCATCACCGCACTGAACTCTTCTCCCCATTGTTCTACCTCCTCCAACCATCGATCCACCTGTTTTACCGAGACATTGGTTCCGTATTTCTTATTCAGTTTCGCCACATAAGCGGACTTATCCTTTTCATAGGCATCCTGGTCGAAGTTCATTTCTGCTTCTGACCCTAAGTGATAATCCTTATACCCACCTTTATTTTTAATCGTAGGGTGATCATCACTGAACGGCCACTGAGGGATCTCCTTAAATTCAGGAACTTCGGGAACCTCAAAGTTAAAATCAAAATCGAAGGCAGGCATTTCTGAAAGGTCCGGCATATGCTCTATCTCCTTTAAGGCTTTTAAAGATTCTAAGGATTTAAGCGCATCCATCCCTGCTAAGGCTCCTATTCCTTCCCTGTAATTATTAGGATTGGAAGTGATCACCACTTTTTGACTATTTCCGAGGACATCGAATTTCCAATTTTCAAAGATCTCTTTTTTCTGTTTTTCTGAAAGGTCTTTATCCTCTACAAATGCCTCGACCTCCACCTCATTCTTGTCCCAGGTTTCAAAGATCACGTTGGTATACGCCGTATTTACGGAAACCAACATATCCTTGGAGGCTTTAAAGCTTTCCTTATAACGGTTCTGAGCGTTAGCCGTGCCTACGGTGAATAACAATACCCAAAAAAGGGCCTTATACGGTACTATTGCTATAGTTTTCATTTTCTAATTGTTTAAGTTCTTTTAATTTGTTTTTCAGTTTGAACAGCAATTCCAAACGTAATTTCAAATTATCGATCAAAGCAGTGATGGTTGCCTCACTAGGGCCTACTTCATTCAATTCAGTATTCAAAGCAGTATACGCTTTATTCAGAGCATCCAATTGTTTCAGGTATCCATTGATCAGTTCTTCATTTTCAGGACTTTTTTCCAAGGAAGCCAATTGTACATTGATTCCCGTGACATAGAAATCTTCCACTTTTTTTAGATCGGGAGACAGATCTCCTAGGGTGATCCCCGGATTTTCAGTCGTAACATTGTTTGTTTCCACGATGTCATTTTCGATGGCATCATTTTTTGAAAGCGTTTGATACCCCACATATGCAATACTCAATACCACAAGTACCGAAGCTGCTATCTTCAGCCAAAAAAAGGATGAATTTCCTTTTTTCTCCACCGGGAAAGCACTCGCCAATTTATCTTCAAAGCGAGACTCGTGCCCTTTTGATAATTTGGGCTCTGTTGGGCTGTAGCCTTTTAATAGGTCTCTAATATCCTGTGCCATCTTGATGGTATTTTAATTGTTCTCTAATTTGCTTCTTTCCGCGATGCAGATAGGTTCTGGAAGCACTTTCCGTGATCCCCAACACCTCTGCGATCTCCTGATGATCATACCCTTCCAATAAGAAGAGCTGTGTTACTATTCCATTCGGGTCCGGTAAATCTTTTATCGCCTGTACCACTTCTTGTACCGTTGTTTCATCCGGAACTTCCCAATGATCGTCATCTACGATCTTTAGTGTTTGTTCGTTGATTTCTACCTTTTCCATTTTATTGGCCTTGATGGCATCTAAACAGGTGTTTACCACGATTCTTTTGAGCCAGGCTCCAAAGGTGACGTCCCCTTTGAACTGATCCAATTTTCGAAACGCTTTGATAAACGCCTCTTGCAGCGCATCCTCCGCTGCGGCTTCATCCTTCATATAACGGTGCGCTACAATGAACATCCCGTCACAATATTGGCGATACAGTGCCATTTGCGCTTTTCTGTTCTGCTGTTTGCATTGCTCAACCAGTAATAATTCAGACAAAATGATGGTTTTTTTGGTTGCTGTTCGGGTTAAAGACGACAAAAAAAAAGTCTTGTTGCAAAGTTATATGAAAAAGTTCGCTTCAGAATATCAAGGGTATCTTAAGACACAGAGATCTAATTAAAGTGTTATTCCTCATCATTCAGGAATGATCCAATTAAATTGCTTTGTGTATGAAACCTTCATACAATTGCGTTGTACCTTTGAAAAAGAAATTTTAGTACCTTTCCAAAGTGGCTCAACAAAAGAAACATATTTCGGCGCTTAAAGAAAAAAAGGGAGTGGCCCAGCCGGATACTACCAGTTTGAAGGCGACGCAAAATATTCAGGAAAAGAGAAAAAAGGTACCTTCCGTTGAAGAGCTGGCAAAAGAGATCCTGCAAGGCAATCATACGGCCCTTAGTCGTGGAATTACTTTGATCGAAAGTACCGCTCCTAGACATCAGTCCCGTGCCAAAGAATTAATTCAAGCGTGTTTACCTCATGCCAATCGTTCCTTCCGTATTGGCATCACAGGAGTTCCGGGGGTGGGCAAGAGTACTTTCATTGAAAGTTTTGGATCCTTGCTAACTCAGCAGGGAAAAAAGGTAGCAGTGTTAGCGGTCGATCCCAGCAGTAGTATCAGTAAAGGGAGTATTTTGGGAGATAAGACACGTATGGAGGAATTAGTTAAAAACCCCAATGCGTTTATACGTCCTTCTTCAAGCGGAGAATCGTTAGGTGGCGTAGCGCGTAAAACCAGGGAAGCCATGATCTTGTGTGAAGCCGCCGGATTTGATACGCTCATCGTAGAAACCGTAGGCGTAGGTCAGAGCGAAACTGCCGTCCACAGCATGACCGATTTTTTCCTTTTACTGAAATTAGCCGGAGCCGGCGATGAATTGCAAGGGATAAAAAGGGGAATTATGGAAATGGCCGATGTGATCGTGATCAATAAAGCGGATGGGGAAAACGTCAAAGCGGCGAATCTTGCTAAAAACGAATTCAATCGCGCACTGCATTTATATCCTGAAAAAGAAAGTGGGTGGATGCCTGAAACACTTACTTGCTCCGCCATTAAAAACGAAGGTATCGCCGAGGTTTGGGCGGTTATGGAGGACTATTGGACTCAGATGCAGGAGAATGGATATTATCTTCAAAAAAGAATTGCGCAGAACCGATTTTGGCTATTACAAACCATCGAAGGCTACTTAAAAACAAATTTTTATAACCATCCCGTTATCAAGGCAGCACTTAAAAAACAGTTGAGTGCGCTCGAAAAAAATGAGATCACGCCTTTTGAAGCCGCCGATATTTTAATGGCAATCAAACTTTAACCTAGAACTGATCCCGGAACTTTTCAAACCACTTTACCTGCGCTTCCAACCCCTTTTTTAGAGAGGTCTGTGGATTGTAATGCAATAATCTTCTCGCTTTATCAATATTGGCGCTTGTCCTGGCCTGATCTCCGGGACGGACAGGCATATTTACAATTTGGATCTTCCTTCCCAAAATTTCTTCCACCGTTGCGATACCTGTAGCTGTAGTATTTTCTTCTTCGGTTCCTAAGTTGAATAGCTCCCCATTGCAGACCTCTTCATTTCCAATGGCACTTACAATACCATCCACAATGTCCTGCACATAGGTAAAACTTCGTAAGTGTTTCTCACTGCCTTCATACAATGGAAAGGGTTTATTATTTAACCCGCAATCGATCAATCGTGTATATAATTTATCCGGACGCTCTCTGGGTCCATAAACCGAATAGAGACGGAAAGACGTCCCTTTCAACAATCCTCTCCGACTGTACGCCAATACTAATTGCTCTGCAGCCAATTTGGTCACTCCATACCAGGAGGCCGGCTCCGGCGCCTCATCTTCCGTCATCGTGGCATATAATCCGTAAATGGAAGACGTGGCTATATTGACAAAGAAGGGTTTGTGTGTAAATGTTTCGAACAGATCCAGCAATCTTTGTGTTCCGAAGAAATTGTTGGAAAAATAATCTTCAAAACTACTGGTTTGACTGATTCCGGGCTGGGCTGCAAAATGAAAGATAAAATCGATCCCTTCCTTTATAAATAAGGACAGATCATCTGTTCTGAGGTCTACTTTTTCCACACGGATCCCTTTTTCACTAAGCGATTTTGCATTTAACTCCTTCAAATGGACATCGTAATAGACAGAAAAGTTGTCCAGCGCGAACACTTCATGTCCCATTTCATGGAGTCTTTCCGCCGTGTGGGAACCAATAAAACCGGCAGCACCGGTAACAAGAACTTTCATAATGATCATTTACGAATGCAAAATAACACCTTTTTTTAGGTTTCTGTTTTATTCGCTAAAAAGAAATACTTTTGCAAGGAAAGACAACTTACCCCTTATGTACGATTTCACCATCATTGTCCCCGTTTATAACGAAGAAGATAATTTGACACGTGTGGAAAAGGAATTACTCGCTTATCTGCCTATCGCTGCAAAAAGAACTTCCATTCTCTTTGTCAATGATGGTTCCAAAGACAACAGTCAGTCGCTTATTGAGGCTATTTGTGCCCGAAATGAAGCTTTTCAATATATCTCTTTTAAAGAAAACCGCGGACTGAGTGCCGCCATCAAAGCAGGATTCGATCATGTGGAAAGTCCGTTGGTAGGCTATATCGACAGTGATCTGCAAACCGCTCCGAAAGATTTCAACTTACTTTTGGCACAGATCGGTCCTTACGATCTGGTTACTGGAGTTCGTTCCAATCGCAAAGATTCATTCGTAAAAAATATGTCTTCTAAAATTGCAAACGGGATTCGTCGTGCCTTTACCCATGACGGAATGGACGACACCGGTTGTCCGCTTAAAGTGATCAAAACCGACTATGCGAAGCGAATTCCCATGTTCAAAGGATTGCACCGTTTTCTTCCCGCTATGATCTTGTTACAAAATGGGAAAGTATTGCAAGTCCCTGTACAACATTTTCCTAGGATCGCAGGTACGGCGAAGTTCGGACTATGGAATCGCCTGCTTGGCCCTCTTATGGATTGCTTTGCCTACCTATGGATGAAGAAAAAGTATATTAACTACGAGGTAGAACGCAAAGGATGAGTAATTGGCTAATTTACTCCATAGGCTTTTTAGCTCAGATCCTCTTTTCCGGGCGACTCTTTATTCAATGGTTCCTTTCTGAAAAGAACAAACGCATCATTACCCCTTCCCTATTTTGGAAATTAAGCTTGTTGGCCTCTTTCCTCCTCTTCGTTTACGGTTATCTTCGCAACGATTTTGCCATCATGTTGGGGCAATCCCTGACTTATTTTATTTATGTCCGCAATTTACATTTGCAGGGAGAATGGCAGAAAAGTCCGATATGGTTTCGCGCTTTTTTAATCGTATTCCCCATTCTTATTGTTGTTTACGGATATAATAATGGAGAATTTGATATTTACAATCTTTTGCATAACGCGGCTATTCCCAACTGGCTGCTGTGGTTAGGCATTATTGCACAGGTAATATTTACCTTGCGTTTTGTGTACCAATGGATCTATTCAGAACGAAAAAAAATATCACACCTGCCGGTCGGATTTTGGCGATTAAGTGCCTTAGGTTCAGCCCTGATTATTATTTATGCCATTTACAGAAAAGACCCGGTATTGTTAATTGGTCAAGGAGCAGGAATGATCATCTATATTAGGAATATTTTTATCGGAAAGAATGAAGTTACTGAATAAATATCCCTTTCACATTTTAACACTTGTTTGCGTGGCGATCTTCTTTGTGAATCTGGAGGCCATCTTTGTGAATATTATGGAGGCTAGGAATTTTATCACCGCCCGTGAAATGATCAACGATGGTCATTGGTTACTCACCACCATGAATGGGGAGCCGCGTTACGCCAAACCTCCATTACCGACTTGGTTAACGGCTTTTTCTGCGATTCTTTTTGGATTGAAAAACCTTTTTGCCCTTCGATTGCCCGCCGCGATCATGGGATTGATTTTAGTGTTGGTCTCCTATAAATTTTTATTGAAACTTACCAAGCATACCTTGTTTGCTTTCCTAAGCGGATTAATTATGGTCACCTCCTTCTATATCTTAAATGCAGGAAGAGATGCCAACTGGGATATATTCACCCATGGTTTTATGATGGTATGTATTTATTTCCTGTATTTGTTCTTTACTTCAGCAAACAGTAAATATAAGAATGCATTGCTCGCCGCGATCTTCTTTGGCTGTTCCTTTATGAGTAAAGGACCGGTGTCGTTATATGCTTTATTACTTCCCTTTTTAATCGCTTTCGGAATTGTTTACAGGTATAAAAACCTTAAAAACAATATCCTTCCACTATTGCTATTTTTAGCTGTTTCCTTTGTTTTATCGGCATGGTGGCATTGGTATACGTATACGTTCGATCCTGTTACCGTGGCTGAGATCACCAAGCGGGAAACCAGTAATTGGGCGGGCTATGAAACTAAACCTTTTTTCTATTACTGGAGTTTCTTTACACAAAGTGGCATTTGGACCCTTCCTGCTTTTATGGGGCTCTTGTATCCCTATTTGAAGAACCGGGTTTTTGACAAAAAAGCGTATCAATTCACTTTTTTATGGACCATAGGCTCCTTGCTGTTGCTTTCGATTATTCCTGAAAAAAAGATGCGCTATTTATTGCCCGTTATCATTCCACTGGCAATGAATACCGGCTTCTATATGGAATATTTGTTCCGAAGATTTAAGGAATTGCAGGATCAACGGGAAGTCTTTCCTGTGTATCTCAATTTTGGACTTATTGCCGGCATTGGCATTATTTTTCCCGTGGGCGGCTATCTTTTTCTGAAGGAGCAATTGAGTGGAGGCTATTGGATCTGGTTTGTTCTATTAGCGGTATCCTTATTGGTTATAGGAATTTATATGCTTCGGAATTTAGTTAAAAGAAAGATAGCTCCTGTTTTCTATTTGACCATTGCCTTTATAATGTCGGTTATTTGCTTCGGAATGCCTTTAGCCAAGACACTAACTGTCAATCCGGAATATAAAGGATTGTCACAATTGAATGATTGGCAGGCCGAAACAGAACTGCCAGTATATGAATTTGGAGGTTTTTCTCCGGAACTCATTTGGGATTACGGTAAACCCATTCAACGATTGGAAAAAGACGGCACCGTGGACTTTCCAACCGAACCTAGTTTTGGGATTTTACTGGCTGAAAATGATATTCCTGCCTTCAAAAAAGCATTTAAGGGCTATTCCATTGAAAAAATTACGCGCTACGACATGAATCCTCAAGCCCCGGGACATCGAACACATAGAAATAGATTATGGCGTGATTTGTTTGTGGTAATTAAGAAATAAGCTTTTTAGAAACCTTCTGTTGAAAGCTATAAAAAACCCAACCTATCACACTTCCGAAGAACATTCCGGTAATAATATCCAAGGGATAATGTACGCCCAGATAAATGCGGCTGTACGAAATGAGCGCCGCCCAGGACAATAAGATAAATGTGAGATAGCGGTACTTATCTTTCAGCAACAAACCAACAAATACAGCCACGGCCATACTGCTTGCTGCATGTGCAGAAAAATACCCGTAACGACCACAGGTGTCTGCGATAAAGCGCATTTGATCTTGTAAAGCTTCCACACGGCAAGGTCTGGGCCTTTGAAAGAGCACATATTTAAAAAGATTTGCCAATTGATCTGTGGCGGTGATCATAAGTGCCACACAAACTAAAATGATCAAGGTCCCTTTTAATCTGAATCTTTGATAAACAAGGTATAACAATACCAGATAAAGAGGAATGGAACTATATTTTTCTGAAATTAATCTCCAAAAATCATCCCATGATTCGCTTCCCAGGTTATTGAGGAAAAGAAAAAGCTGAGTGTCATATTGTAATAATTGTTCAAGCATCTTCGTCGTAACGGGCCACTTCTCGATCGTAAAATTCGGTTGCTTCCTTGATACTATTTTCTATTTCGGCTTCGATTTCCTTTTCATCTTCATCATCAAATTCTTCAAACCATTCTACTTCATCATTCGATAAGTTGATGATAAATCGGGGAAACTCTGTATGAATCACAAAAACAGCGTCAGGAAAATCGGTGTTATCACCTAAAAGGAATTTTGGCAGTTCCATAAATATAATTTTGAAGCTATAAAGGTAGCTAAGAATTTGGATTTTTGAGAATTTAAAGAATTTGATCGTTTAAAACTTCTTCAGTAACTATTGACTAATCAACGATCAACCGTTTTGACAAATAGTGAAAACGGATGAACAACATAATGGCAGAAGCAGTGAGTCCGGCCAAGAGTCCCAACCAAATCCCCGAACTGGCATATGCGGTATACATGCCTAAATAAAAAGAGATCGGAAATCCAATAAGCCAATAGGATACAAAAGTGATGATGGTCGGTATTTTTACATCCTGCATCCCACGAAGAGCGCCCAAAACTACTACTTGTAATCCATCACTGATCTGAAATATCGCTGCGATCAGCATCAATTTGCCCGCAATAGTCAGCACCTCTAAATTATCGGCAATATTGTTCGGATCGTTAATGTCTAAATATAGTTTTGGCAATTCCCCTCGTAAAAAGAAAAAGGAAAGTGCAAAAGCTACAGAACATAGCGTCGTCAATAAAAAAATGGAAAAGGCGATTCGTCTTAGTTCCCGAAAGCGTAACATCCCTTTTTGATTTCCCACGCGTATCATCGCTGCCACACTAAAGCCCATCGCTACCATGAACGTCATGGAAGATAAGTTGAGAGCAATCTGATTGGCGGCCTGAGGATTTTTACCCAAAATCCCGGATAGCCATATGGCTGCCGTAAAAATGACCACTTCAAAAAACATTTGCAGGGCAGACGGGAAACCAATGGCTACTAGTTTCTTTAACATACTGCGTGTCAAAGTGAATAATTTGATATGTGTTACGTAGTCTTTGGATTTTAGATTCAAAGACATCAAGTACCATAAATAAGCTAACATAATTACCCGTGAGGCCAGGGTACCGATAGCGGCACCGACCACTCCCAAAGGTGGCATGCCCAATTTTCCGAAGATAAAAATATAATTCAGTATCACATTGACCACATTCGCCAATACCGTTGCGTACATGGGGTAACGCGTTATGGAAAGACCTTCGCTGCATTGTTTAAAGGCCTGGAAGATGATTAGAGGAACCAGTGAAATGGCTACCAAAGTTAAATATGGCATTGCCAAATCCACCACTTCCGGGGGTTGTTTCATGATATGCATGAGTGGCTTTGCAAAAAAGACCATCAGAAAA
Source organism: Flavobacteriaceae bacterium (assembly GCA_024643385.1). Taxonomy (GTDB): domain Bacteria; phylum Bacteroidota; class Bacteroidia; order Flavobacteriales; family Flavobacteriaceae; genus JAHEMZ01. Next base: position 18,613 of record JAHEMZ010000038.1, read on the forward strand.
AGGGCAATACCCAACATCGTACAAAGAAAAAGCCCGTGTTTAAAGGAAGATTTTCCCTTGATAAAATTGCCTTCGCCGTCGGCTTCTGCCACCAGGGGAGTGATCGCTGTACTAAAACCAATCCCTAAAGACATGGCAATAAACATAAAACTATTCCCCAATGAAACCGCAGCCAGTTCCGCGGTCCCTAATTGACCTACCATAATATTATCCACAAAGGCAACCATGGTATGTCCTAACATACCCAGGATCACGGGAGTGGCCAACTTAATATTGTATCTGAATTCTTTGGTGTAATCTTGGAGCACTATGGGTGGGCTTAGGGCGCAAATTTAGAAAACCCTTTCGGCTTGGCATAGCAGAATAAGAAATTAAACTTCAAATTAAGTGTGCAAGGAACTTAAATATTGTGAAGGTGTTTGTGAAAGGAATTTTTTAAAGGACTTATTGAAGGTCACTTTATTGTTAAAGCCCACTTGATAAGCTACATCTATGATGTTTACCTTTTTATCGTTTTCCAGAATCTCAACCGCGTCTTGGATTCGATACTTGTTCATGAGTTCAAAAAAATTAAGTCCGAAATGTTCATTGATCACCTGAGAGGCATTATGCCGGGTCGTATTTAGTCTTTCAGCCAAACCGTCTAAACTTACATCATTCCGCAAATAGATCTTTTCTTGCTCCAACAGTGCGACCAATTGTTCCTTCAATTCTAAGGAATAATTGGCAGTCAGGCCGGATTTGGTATATTTCTCGATTTTCATTCCGAAGGAACCCACAAACAAGCTGGGTCTCAAGTAGGAAGCATAACCGATATACAATACCATGGAAGCCATCGCCACAATTTGCAGATTATATAAAAAATCTGACCTTGGGATGACCTCGGAAATGGTAAGTCCGTAGATAAGATAAGAGATCACATAGGCGCCTACCAATACAACAAGTGCGTTCAGCCAACGTTGTGCTTCCCTAGAATAATCTCTATGTACTTTATTTATGTAATACAACCGAATTAGCATAAATCCATATACTGCTAATGAAATTGTTTTGGTTCCAACCACACCGTATAAATAAGGGGTACTATTAAAGCTGCCCACTTCAAACATGATCTTAACTTTCTCCGCTTCAGGAAGTAAATATATAGGCAGGTAAATCATTACAACAACCAGTGTTGGCAGTAAATGAAGTAGATCCCATTTTTTAAATTTATATCCAAGGGTGATTCGTTTGAAATAAAAATAGATCAGTGGACCGTATAGATAGGAAAAAGAGGCCGACATATACAAAACATGTGGTGCTTTGTAATTCAAATTGGTATTGAAAAGGAAAATGTGAAAAATAAACAAGGAGTGAATGAGGACAAATACACTAATAAGTATTTTTGCAACTGGATCTTGTCCCTTTTTTAGCAAAAGGATCACCCCGATAAAAAATCCTGTCAAGGAAGAGAAAAGATAGAAAAAATGCATCCAATTAAGGTGAAATGAATACTTCTCTCTGAGTTCATCAAAAGCCTGTGTATTTGCAAATTTTTTAAAATATCTCGATTCTACAAATCCCGTTTCCGCTGAATATTTTACATACTCCTCCACATAAAAAGCGGCATTTGACAGATCATTCCTGTTTGCCGCCGCAATGGCTCTTTCTTTATATAATTGCAAGGAGTCCTCACTGAACTTGGACTGATCATTTCCTTTTAATGTGATTGCGTCATTCGTTAAACCATTTATAGCGTGTAAATCATTGTCGGGAGCTCCCACAAAGATAAGTGCCGATAAAAAGAATATGTTCCGTATGTAAGCAAATACAAGCATCTAAAGGCAAATGGTTTGATTTACTTAAAGATACGATTAGTTTTGAATAAATAAGATGTTGAGGTAATTCCCGATAATAGTTTACCGGTACTGCCGATATAAATTAACCAGCAATAAATTAAAAAGCCCAATAAAATTGGGCTTTTTAATTTAATCTAAGATCGTTATCTCCACGGTTACTTTTTTAAATCTTTAAGCTCCGATCGGGTCCCATATTTATCAAAAAGATAGACCAAACTGGTCATTGCCGCTCCTCCTAATTCCAATTCTCTTTTGTTGATCGCATCAAAAGTGTCATTCGAAGCATGGTGATAATCAAAATATCTTTGAGAGTCCGGATGAAGTCCTGACAAGACAATTTTATCATTCTTTAAAGGTCCGATATCCGCACCGCTGTAACCATTCTCAAAGTAATGAATGAGATAGGGTTTGAATAAAGGCTCCCAACTTTTCACTTGAGCCAAATTAGCTTCGTCGGTATCGAATGAAAATCCTCGGGGAGAAAAACCGCCCGAATCACTTTCCAATCCAAATACATGGTCTTCCTTCTTTAATTGGGCTTCCTCAGCATATTTATTACCCCCACGCAATCCGTTCTCCTCGTTCATAAATAAAACCACGCGCAAACTATGTCTTGGTTTATAGTTCATTTTCTTAAAAAGCCTCACTACTTCCATAGACTGAACACATCCGGCACCATCGTCATGAGAACCGTCGCCCAAATCCCAGGAATCCAAATGACCGCCTACCACCATATATTGATTCGGAAATTCCGTGCCGGTAATCTCTCCAATGACATTGTAGGACAGGACATCCTGATACATTTTACAATTTTGCTTAAAAAAGAAATTTAGATCCGATTTTAATTTCAGTGCCATACTCAAGTAATTCGCTGCATTCGTACTTATCGCGCAGGCAGGAATTCGCTTAGATTCCGGAGTATCTCCATAGCTCATGGCACCGGTATGTGGCAGATCGTCTTGTCGAAGGTTCATAGAACGAACCACAACGCCTACCGCGCCGTATTTTGCAGCTTCCCTAGCCCCGTCATACCTTTGATCGACACATCCTCCATAGGCCGCATGGGTCTCGATCAAATTTGCTTGCATGGGTCGATTGTAAAAAACAATTTTTCCTTCAATTTTTTCACGACCGTATTTTGCCAAGTCTTCTACCCCTTGAACTTCGATCACCTCCGCTTTAAGACCCCCATCCGGAGTGGCCACGGATCCGCCTAAAGCGCAAACATTTACGATAGAAGTAATTCCGGGGGCAGTTTCGATAAAAGCGTATTCCGGAATACCCCGCGTCCATTTAGGCACCATTACCGGCTGAAGCCAGACTTTGTCGAGTCCTAATTTCTCTAATTCTTTTTTGGTGTATTCGACAGCTCTCTCAGCTTCTATAGAACCGGATAATCTTCCCCCAATTTCATTGGAGAGATAATCCAGCCAGTCATAACTCTTTCCCTCTAACAATGCCATATCATAAATTTGACGAAGCATCGTGGAATCTTCCTTATTGGTGGTTTGTCCGAATAAGGAAAAGGAACATACCATGAACATGGTAAAAAATATAGGGTGTTTCATAGGAAAAGTTTATTCGTTTTCTAATTGATGTTTATATTCATCTATTTTGGCAATAACTTCCGGCTCTAATCCTGGTTCTTTGATATCATGGTATTTCTGTAACTCCTCCAAGAGGATCGAAGCCACCAATAAACGCGCGGCAGGTTTATTATCTGCAGGGATGTTATACCAGGGCGCATGAGCTTTGGATGTATTATTAATAGCCTCTTCATAACAAAATTGATATTGGTCCCAAAGTAGTCTTTCTTTTAGATCATCCGGAGAGAACTTCCAATGTTTTTCCTTTTTTTCAAGCCTGCGCAGCAACCTGTTCTTCTGTTCTTCTTTGGATAAATTCAGAAAGAATTTAAACACCAGGGTGCCATTTTGAACGATGGTTTTCTCGAAGGCATTGATTTGTTCTAATCGTTTCGTCCAAAAAGTATCATCAATGTCCTCAACACTCGTTATATCCGGCAAATACTCTCCTAAGATATATTCAGGGTGTACTCTGGTGACTAAAACATTTTCATAATGTGTACGGTTAAAAACACCGAATTTACCGCGAGCCGGTAACGCAATATAGTGCCGCCACAAAAAGTCGTGCTTTTTTTCCAATTCGGTGGGAACTTTGAAACTATTTACTACCACACCGCGTGCATTGAAATCTTTGAATACCTCGCGCACCAAACTATCCTTCCCAGCGGTATCCATACCTTGCAAACAGACCAAAACAGAATATTTTCCATGTGCATAAAGGGTGTCTTGTAATTCGCCTAATTTTTTACGAACCTCTTCCAGTCGCTTTTCTAGGTATTTGTCCTGCTTGCCAAAATCGACATGTGTGGGTAGATCGCTTAATACTTTTGGAGGATTTAAAATATAATCTGAACTGTTTATTTTTTTCATTTTCGGAATTTATTTACTAGCAAAAAGTTTGACATCTGTTTCACTTATCTCTTTCCCTCCAAGGATAATAAGTCGTTCGACCACATTTCGAAGTTCCCGAATATTACCCGTCCAATCATATTCTTGCAGCAGTTTTATCGCCTTATCAGAAAACTTCTTTTGGGAAGTTCCATGTTCATCGGCTATTTTTTGTGTGAAATAATCTACCAACAAAGGGATGTCCTCTCTTCGATCGCTTAGTGCGGGCACTTTTATGAGAATGACTGCCAATCGATGGTAGAGATCTTCCCTGAACTTTCCTTCTGCTATCTCCTTTTTTAGGTCTTTGTTCGTTGCTGCGATCACTCTAACATCTACTTTTATATCGCGATCACTTCCTACTCGTTGTACTCTATTCTCTTGCAATGCTCTTAGCACCTTTGCCTGGGCGGAAAGACTCATGTCTCCAACTTCATCCAAAAAAATGGTGCCTCCGTTTGCGGCTTCGAACTTCCCTGCTCTATCTTTTGCTGCAGAGGTAAAAGCACCTTTCACATGTCCAAATAATTCACTCTCGATCAGCTCACTTGGAATAGCGGCGCAATTCACTTCAATAAGAGGGCCTTTCGCGCGGTCACTTTGTTCGTGCAACCAATGGGCGACCAATTCTTTACCCGTCCCATTAGGACCGGTGATCAACACTCTTGCCTCTGTCGGAGCCACTTTTTCGATCATTTCTTTTATCTGGGAGATAGCGGCAGAATTACCGATCATTTCGTATTTCTGACTCACTTTTTTCTTCAATCGGGTATTTTCGACCACCAATTCCTTGCGATCTAAAGCAATTCTCACCGTATTCAATAAACGATTCAAATCGGGCGGTTTGGAAATATAATCAAATGCCCCCAAACGCATCGTATTTACCGCCGTATCCAAATCACCATGCCCGGAAATCATCACTACGGGAATTTCAGGTTTTATCTTCTTTACCGCTTCCAACACCTCAACACCATCCATTTTAGGCATCTTGATATCACACAGGATCAAATCGAAATCTTCTTTTTTTATAAGTTCAATCCCTGCCAATCCATCTTCCACTTCCTGAACAGTATAAGATTCATTCTCTTCGGAAAGAATCTTCACTAGGACTCTGCGTATGGCCGCTTCATCTTCAATTATTAGTATTTTGGACATGTATTCTATTTAGAAGTTTCTAAAATAACAAGTATTCTTAACAAGAATTGCTAATTACCTTTAAGATTTTCTTAAAAGTTAGGATTATTTCTCAGTTTGGTAAATATGTACATCCCTTTGTGGGAAAGGAATCGTAACCTTATTTTCTCTAAAAAGGGAATCGATTCGAAAACGAATATCACTTTTAATGGCGGGATCTATAAAACTATCCGAAATGAAAAAATAAATACTGAATACTAAAGATGA
>JAHEMZ010000075.1 GCA_024643385.1 Flavobacteriaceae bacterium
GAAAAACCTTATCTTTACTATTATTGTTAACATTGTCATTTATGTGATTGACCGATTATTCCAAGCGTTCGTCCTAAAATTGAATTATAATAGGTTGATAAGGATTAATTTTAGCAATCCTTAAGCGAAATAAGGTTCTGTTTTTATTTCTAACATGTATAAAATTATTTTATTGCCGAATTCCTCCAAATTTAAAATGACAAAAACCAGAGCTATTGAAAACAATTGTAAAAGATAAAATATGGCTGTCTTCACCCCATATGGGATTAATGGAGCAAAAGTATGTCAAGGAAGCCTTTGATTCCAATTGGGTCGCTCCCTTAGGCCCGAATGTAAACTTATTCGAAAAAGCCATAGCGGATTATATGGATGAGAAGGTTTATGTAGCCGCTTTGAGTTCAGGTACGGCGGCAATTCATCTTGCATTATCCCTCCTTGGGGTTACAAGGGGCGATGAGGTATTATGCCAGAGTTTCACTTTTTCGGCTTCGGCCAATCCAATACTTTATTTAGGGGCAACCCCAATTTTTGTTGATAGCGAGCGGCATACCTGGAATATTTCACCATTACTATTGCAAAGGGCCATAAAGCAAAGGATTTCACTGGGAAGAAAGCCCAAAGCCATTGTTGCGGTTCATCTCTATGGCATGCCCTATAAAATAGAGGAAATAAGGAAGATAGCGGACCATTTTGAAATCCCTATTGTGGAGGATAGTGCGGAGGCCTTGGGAAGTACCTATTATGGCTCCAAATGTGGTAGTTTTGGAGATATTGGAATACTTTCATTTAATGGGAATAAAATTATTACAACCTCTGGAGGAGGTGCTTTGGTGACCAAAAATAGTATTTTGAAGGAAAAAGCTGTGTTCTTGGCTACCCAAGCAAGAGATAACGCCCCACATTACCAGCACTCTCAGGTAGGCTACAATTATAGAATGAGTAATGTACTGGCAGGAATTGGGCGCGGACAAATGGAAGTGCTGGAAGACCGGGTAAATGCCCGCCGCTCCAATTTTAATTATTATAAAGAAAATTTAGCAGGTCTTTCGAATATTGAATTTCTAGAAGAACAGGAAAATTTTAAAAGCAATCGATGGCTGACCTGTATTTTGACACCCAATTTCGAAACCAGGGAACAAATTCGCTTAGCACTGCAGGAGGAAGAGATAGAATCACGACCTCTGTGGAAGCCAATGCACCTGCAACCAATATTTAGCAAATACCCAAATTACCAGGATGGTACTTCCGAAGACCTATTTGAAAGAGGTCTTTGTCTGCCGAGTGGTTCCAATCTTTCGCTGGAAGATTTGGATCGGGTTATCTCCATAATCAACAAAATATTAGTTCGATGATAAAAAATTACCTAGAAAATCAAGCCCATCGATATGCCTCAAAATGGCTTGTTTTGGCAATCGATGTTATTTTGATATCGTTTTCCTTTGTGCTCTCTTATCTTATTCGATTCAACCTTACCTTCGATTTTGATAATTCGCGTTTGTTTGGGCAATTGCCTTTTGTTGCCCTGATTTCATTAATGGCCTTTTTGTTTACGGGCTCATATAAAGGTGTGGTAAGACATACTGGGGTTCGTGATGTTTATAATATTTTCAATGCCATTTGCCTTTCCAGCATTCTGATGATCACAATGGTAATGCTGAATAGGGAAATGGGGCTCTATAAGAGTTTTACGATACCCCTTTCGATAATCATTATCCATAGTCTTTTAGGATTTATTGGACTTACCGCTTCTCGATTTGTATTTAAATCCATGTACAATAGTTTGATGATCAGAGACTTAAAAGCCTATAAAAACATATTGATTTATGGAGCCGGTGAATCTGGTATCATGACGCATGATGCGCTTACCAATCACACGAAGGGTACCGTACGGGTAGTGGGTTACATTGACCGGCACAATAATAAAGTAGGGAAACATATCAACGGGGTTAGGGTATTTAACCCGCAAGTGTTAAATAAGGATTTTATTACTAAAAATAATATTTCCGAGGTCATTTTTTCCATTCAGAACATCGATCAACAAAAACTAAAATCTCTGGTCGAAGGTTTGGTTGAATTATCTGTCAAGGTTAAAATTGTTCCTCCGGTGGACAAATGGATCAATGGGGAATTAAAAGTATCGCAGATAAAACAGATTCAGATCGAAGATTTACTGAACCGGGTGCCCATTACCATCAGAAATTCGAAGATTTTCGATGAAGTAAAGAACAAAGTCATCATGGTTACTGGTGGGGCTGGATCCATTGGCAGTGAAATTGTTCGGCAAATATGTACTTATGATTATAAATCGCTCATCGTTTTAGACCAATCGGAATCTGCTTTATACGATCTTCAACAGGAACTGATACAAAATGGATTTCATAATTTTGTACCCATGGTAGGGGATGTGAGGGACAAGAATCGGTTGAATACTATTTTTCAGGAATACAAACCAAACTTGGTATTCCATGCAGCGGCCTATAAACATGTTCCTTTGATGGAGTACAACCCCTATGAGGCCATCAAAATTAATATTGCAGGAACTAAAATAGTTGCCGATTTATCAATTGCGCATAAAGTAGAAAAATTTGTCTTTATTTCTACCGACAAAGCGGTGAATCCTACCAATATCATGGGTGCTAGCAAAAGGATTGCCGAAATGTATATCGGTTGCGCGGAACAGGAAAAAAAGACCAAATTTATAACCACCAGATTTGGGAATGTATTGGGATCCAATGGCTCTGTTATCCCCTTATTCAGAAAACAGATAGAAAAAGGTGGTCCCTTAACGTTGACTCATAAGGACATTACCCGTTACTTTATGACCATTCCTGAAGCTTCACAATTGGTTTTGGAGGCTGGCGCCATGGGCGATGGAGGAGAAATTTTTATTTTTGACATGGGGGAATCGGTAAAAATATTTGATCTGGCCAAGAATATGATCAAATTGTCTGGATTAAAATACCCAGAAGACATAGATATCAAAATCACCGGATTGAGACCTGGGGAAAAACTTTATGAAGAACTGTTGGCTAATGGTGAAAACACTTTGCCCACCTACCACCAAAAAATCAAAATAAGCAAAGTTAGGGAGTTGGACTATGTTTTTGTGAGATCCAAAATAGAAGAACTTTGTATTACCAATATGTTCTTTAGTGCTGATACCGTGAAGTTGATGAAAACAATCGTGCCGGAATATGTATCTAGAAATTCAGAGTTCTGTGATTTGGATAAAGAAGACAAAGACAAATTTCATGAGAAATCCAAATTAAAAATTGTGCAATCGTAATTTTTGACAGATCTTACACATTATGATTTCCAAAAACACATTTTTATGAAAATTAATTCTTTTTTGAAGCATGGTTCTTTTTTTATACTATTGATTGCATTGGTCGTATCATGTGCCAGTAAAAAAGATGTGGTTTATTTTCAAGATGTGGGTGACTATGAAACCATAACGGAACAATCTACTCCTATTACAAGATTCAAGGTAGATGATGAGGTAAGTATCTATGTGTCCACACTTGACCCGGAAGCGAGTGCACCTTTCAATGTATTGGTAGGAGGGCGATCTGCCAATCCATCAATCAATAGCAACTCACAGCCTCAACAGCTCGATTATTTGATTGATAAGGAGGGGGAAATCGATTTTCCAGTGATTGGAAAGGTGAAGCTTGCCGGTTTATCACCGGAAGAGGCTAGGGTATTGATGCAAGAAAAGCTTTCGGTCTATTTAAAAGACCCAATTATCAATATAAGATTGCGCAATTTTAGCATTTCTGTATTGGGATCGGTGACCCGAGCGGGTACCTACCCCGTTGTTGGAGAACAGATTACCATTTTGGAGGCCCTTGGCCTTGCTGGTGACATTGGTTTACGGGGTGTTCGCACCAATGTCCTTGTTATAAGAGACTTTAACGGAATAAAGACTTATACCAGGATCGATCTCACTTCCAAAAACATGACGAAATCCCCCGTTTATTATCTGCAACAGAATGATGTAGTGTATGTAGAGCCCAATAAATCGGGGATCAAAGAAACCTCATTGGGAGCTAATGTCAACTTAACTTTTCAAATTATATCGCTCTTGGTTACCACGGGTGTAATCCTATTGACAAGATTATGATTTTAACTTGATATGCTACATGAAACGAAACACAAAATTGTCATATTCTTCGTAAAGTTTTATTGAAAAAAAGGGAATCTCTTCTAAATCAGTATTTAATTTCCATTCATTTTAATCACGAATTTTAATATAAAGAAATGTACTGATTCGGATAGTCAAAATATGAACCATTATTACATGACGATGGATTTAAATTCATAAAACTTTCATCTCTATGAAAAATAGCTATTTAAATAAGGACGTTCACTCCAATAAAATTATTTTATCTTCATGATTATTTAATTTTTAATAAAAAACTCAAGTTTGGAAAGCAAGGTATTTAACAATAATGAATTAAGGACATTTTTGAGGTCACAAACCAAACATTGGAAGTGGTTTGTTGTTACCGTATTAATGACCTTGTGCATGGCATTTATATATCTTCGATATGCCACTGAAGAATATGAAATTGAAACTAAAATCCGCATTTTGGAGGATAAGGCAGCATCTTCAGAACTTAGCGCTTTTCAAGATTTGAGCTTGTTTTCTGGTAGCGCGAATAATGTGGAAGATGAATTGCAAATGATCAATTCAAGATCAAATCTTATTGAAGTAGTTAAGGAATTAGGGCTTAACGTTGAACTTATTGAACTTGGCAATATAAAAAACACTGAAGTATATATAAACCGGCCATTTAAACTCAACTTTATAGCACCCGATTCCATTGTTTTTTCGGCAAGTTTTGAATTTTTTCTAAGATTGTCGGGGGATTCCAAATTCACCTATACGGAAGCCGAGGATTTACCTGAAAAATTGTATTCCTTCGGGCAAAATATTGCAACACCGTTTGGAGATATTGTTATTACTCCAAGCAATGAAGAATATAAATCCTTTAATGACAAAAGATATCAGATAAAAATAAGGTCGGTCGCAAGAGTGGCCGAGTTGTTGCATGAAGAAATTATAATTTCACCGGCCGATCAGTTATCAAATATTGCCACTATTACAATGAACAGTGCGATTCCCATTAAGGGTCAAAATATTTTAGACGCATTGGTTAGAAATTACAATAAAAATGGCGTTGATGACAAAAAGCTTATTGCAGATAAAACCTCCGATTTTATTAATAATAGAATTACGACCATCTCTACCAGCCTGTCAACAGTCGATGAGTCTGCCCAGGAGTTTAAAACAGATAGGGGGATTACCGATATTGCTTCTGAAGCCAACATTAATTTGAATATTGGAGCCAGCACCAAACAGGAATTGGAAAACGCTGCCGTGCAATTGGATATTGCCTCTTCCATGAAAGAGTATGTTGACAATCAGGAAGGCTATGAGGTATTGCCTTCCAACATTGGCTTGGCAGATCCTTCCATTACTACCACCACAGCTCGATATAATGAATTGGTGGCCGAAAGAAATAGGTTATTGAAAAGTTCTAATGAACAAAACCCCATCATTGTAAACTTGGACCAACAATTGGATGGGCTGAAAAGTAGTATGCAATCAAGTCTTAACAGTATGACCAATAATCTGGGTTTAACGGTCAACAGTTTGAGCAGTCAACAGTCGAGAATCAATAGTAGGATATATTCTGTTCCCAAAAATGAAAGGGCATTACGAGACATCACCAGACAACAACAAACGACTGAAGCACTTTATCTTTACCTGCTTCAAAAAAGGGAAGAATCCCAAATCACCTATGCTTCGGCTACTCCAAACTCAAAAGTTGTCGATTATGCATATAGTTCAGAATTGCCAGTAAGCCCTAAAGTGCCATTGGTTTACTTTGGCGCTTTTGTACTAGGATTACTGATACCTTTTTCGGTGATTTATGTCAATAGCCTTTTGGATAACAAAATCCATAACAAATCAGGGTTGGAACTTATGGTCCGGGATTTGCCCGTATTGGCTGAATTGCCAAGACTTGGCAAGAAAGATGATCACGCGGTACATAAAGAAGATCGCTCTGTCCTGGGCGAATCCATGCGGATTTTGAGGACCAATCTCGACTATTTGATCAAAGCGAAAAGCG
>JAHEMZ010000039.1 GCA_024643385.1 Flavobacteriaceae bacterium
ACATCGTACCATGGTAGCTAACCACCAAATCAGGATCTCCACCCGTTAACATCAAATCAGCCAAAGTCAAATCAAACTCCGCAAAACCATCATTGTCACTATCACAAACAACTAAAGGGTCAGCGGGTTGCACCCCCGGTGGAGGATAAACATTGATCAATACTGTAGCCACATCATAACAGGCAGGATAGATAACAGTCTCCAGACGTATATACAGTGTGAGACCGGGAACCGGAACCGAATAAGGAGAAACCAATGCATTTATATCGGCATCGGCATCGGCTTGTGTAAGATGATACGTAATCGTATAATTTGAATTAGGCTCTCCATTCAATACGAAGTTGTTAAACTCAAAAGGTAAATCGATGGTTTCTTCTCCGTTATTATCAAGATCACATATCCCAAAATCAGGAACCAGCCCTGCAATTGCTCTGGGGAAAAAGAGCTGGAAATCGGTAAGATCATAGCAAATTCCCAAAACACCATGAATTCTGGCATATATTGTTTGCGGGGTGGGCGGAACTAGTACATAATTGGCCGGATTCAGAATGGGGTTGGTATCGTTCTCACTGTCTGCAAAAGTTTCATAATAGAAAATTGAAAAAAGTGCCGGGTCTTGTGCTCCTAAAATGTTAGCATCATTAACCGTGAGATCAAAAATTCCCGGGTTCACACCATCATCGCATTGGAAGAGATCAACGGCCGGATTGGCAATTGGTTGTGGATTGAAATGCACTTCAATTTCATCAGTAACAAAACAAATACCTTCAAATCCTTCAACCGTATAAGTGCCATCTGTTGTAACATTTAGAGTTGGGTTATTTGCTCCCGGGATCAACACTCCATTTCGGAACCATTGCCAGGTAAAAGCAGGATTGGAAATTCCTGTATCCAAAACCACCAAGCTACCAATACAACTTTCTATATCCTGACCTAAAGACAACCCACCTTGAGTAAGATCGATGGATATGGTAAAAGTATTATTAGTTTCATCAGTTTCTGCCACGATCCCCGTGCCATTACCAATATCATCCACCACAGCTACCAGATCAAAAACAACGGGAGTTCCTAGAGGGATACTGATAATCACCCCATTACTTTCCGATCCATCGATAGGAATGTCATTGATGGTTTGGGATTGCCCTGCCAAAACCCCATCCGCATAAAAAGCGATGGGAGTACCGGCCGGCAGTAATGCAGTACTATTCACATTATAGACGGTATAATCAACATTCATATTGTCCGCACTCTCACAGACCACTCCCGTTCCGTCTATAGTTATGGTCGCATCAGGCAATTCAGAGTTTACGATGGTAATCAGGTTGTTTACCATGACAAAATCCTGGCTTGATGTAAGTTGGATTAATATACTGGTATCTCCCGGCTGGACTATATTCTCTAAGGAATAATAATCCAAATCCATATTATATAAGGTATTAGAATTCGTGTAAGTATTAGTGCCGTTAAAGGCATTGTCGCCCGGATTTAAAGGGGGATTATCTATAAGAATTCCATTGATCAAAAGAGTTTCATTGTTCGCTATGGATGCATCCCCTTCCCACGCTAAGAATCCAATTTTAGACAAATCGTCCGAAGCTGCTTCAATTCCTGTTAGCGTTATATCTAAAGAGGGATTATTGGCTGAAACGTATTCAAGACCATCAAAAAGGCTTATTTGGTTTTGCGTAAGCACGGGATCTTCATAAATGATATACATTGCCCAACCACCAAAATCGGTACCATTGCCACAAGAGTTTGTTGCGGCTAAATCAACCGTTAAGTCGGCAAAGGTGTACGTGCCGTTTCCAAAGGCAGAAACAATATTTGTAACATCCGCATATGCAGAGAAATAATGAATTCCGGTACCCGCCGTTAAATGAAAATCTCTGGAAGCAGTTACCGAGATACCATTAAGCGTTACATTAAAATCTCCCCCTAATGCCGTTGGCCAGGGAGCTGACCAATACAAATGTGCAGATAAAAATGTTTCCGTTGGTCCTAAATTTAAATCTTCCGAACTACTTGCCTGAAGGAAACAAGGGTTTGGTGAAGCGTTTAAAGTGTTTCCAACGGCCGTAAAATCGTACTGCCCGTTAAACTGTTGAAACACCTGTATTGGCTGCGCATAAGCAAACAACGGTAAAATAAAAATTATCGAAAAGATTAACTTTTTCATAGTAGGTTGGGTATAAACTTTGAAAATTATAAAAATTTTACGAGACGAAGCAATTAATTGGCGAAAAAGCAAATGCATTTTTCCGTAGGATTAACGATATATGTATCTTTGCTTTTTGATTTGAAAAAGAATAGTTATAAAATGCTATGGATTTAGAAAAACAGCTGAAAGAAATTGAAGCCCTGGGGAATCAGCATATCGGCACATCGACCGATACTCCATTGCGCGCAGATGCCTTTGAAAAAAGTGATCTTGAAAAGATTACTTCCATCAAGAAGGATGTGGAAAATATACTGTTAACCTTAGGCATGGACTTAACGGATGACAGCTTAAAAGGAACGCCCAATAGAGTGGCCAAAATGTTTGTGCAAGAGATCTTTGGAGGATTACATCCGGACCGGAAACCAAAATCTTCTACTTTTGAGAATAAGTACAAGTACGGGGAGATGTTGGTCGAGAAAAATATAACCCTTTATTCTACCTGCGAACATCATTTGCTACCAATTGTTGGAAAGGCACATATTGCCTACATTTCTAATGGCACGGTGGTCGGTCTGTCCAAAATGAACAGAGTGGTTGACTATTATGCAAAGAGACCGCAAGTTCAGGAGCGCCTAACCATGCAAATTGTAAAGGAATTACAACATATTTTAGGCACCGAAGATGTGGCCTGCGTAATTGATGCCAAACATTTGTGTGTTAATTCGCGCGGTATCCGAGATATCGACAGTAGTACAGTAACCAGCGAATTTGGCGGGAAATTCAAAGATCCGCAAACTCGAAGGGAATTTTTAGACTACATTAAACTCGAAACCGAATTTTAACAGCTGTTGCTATACATTTCATGAAACTACACGAAAAACAAGAGCTTTATATTTATAATTCCCTAACGAAGAACAAGGAGAAGTTTGAACCCATCATCGAGGGTGTTGTAGGCATGTATGTATGCGGACCTACCGTTTACAGCAATGTTCATATGGGTAACTGTCGTACATTTTTATCCTTCGATTTAGTTTTTCGTTATTTAAAACATCTAGGCTATAAAGTTCGTTATGTTCGCAACATAACGGATGCCGGGCACTTGGAAAATGATGCTGATGAAGGTGAAGATCGTATCGCTAAAAAGGCGCGTATAGAATCCATTGAACCTATGGAGGTGGTTCAGCGTTATACGGTCGATTTCCATAACGTTATGAATGCGTTCAATGCCTTTTCTCCCAGCATCGAACCTACCGCTACCGGCCATATCATTGAACAGATCGAGATCATTCAAAAGATTTTGGATGAAGGCTTTGCCTATGAAAAAAACGGATCGGTTTATTTTGATGTGCTAAAATTCAACGAACAGCATCATTACGGCAAACTAAGTGGCAGAAATTTAGAGGATATGATCGCTAATACGCGTGAACTATCCGCGCAAAGTGAAAAAATAAACCCTCAAGATTTTGCGCTTTGGAAAAAAGCGGAACCCCAGCATATTATGCGTTGGCCTTCTCCCTGGAGTGACGGATTCCCCGGTTGGCACTTGGAATGTACAGCAATGAGCACTAAATATCTGGGGAATAGATTCGATATTCACGGAGGCGGAATGGATTTAAAGTTTCCACATCACGAATGTGAAATTGCGCAGGCAGAGGCATGTAATCATATAAGTCCGGTGAATGTATGGATGCACGCCAATATGCTTACTTTGAATGGTAAGAAAATGGCTAAATCCACAGGAAATAACATTCTACCCAATGAATTATTTACTGGAGAGAACAACTTGCTCAGCAAGGCCTTTGCTCCTGTGGTAGCAAAGTTCTTTATGTATCAGGCACATTACAGAAGCATCTTGGATTTCTCAAATGATGCCTTGGAAGCCTCTGAAAAAGGTTTTCATCGTCTGATGGAAGCATACCGCAGCCTAGAAGAAATTGAAGTCGGTTCTAAAAGTGACTTTGATGTACCCGCCTGGAGGCAGTCTTGTTATGATGCGATGAATGATGATTTTAATAGCCCGATATTGATCGCACAACTTTTTGAAGCTACTAAATTCATTAATTCCTTAAAAGAAGGAAAGGCAGCTATCACTCCATCTGATTTGGAAATAGTACAAAAAACCATGCACGATTTTCTATTTGACGTAATGGGATTAATTGATATTTCCGTCACGGCCAGTGAAGATGGCAATAAGCTAAACGGAACGATCGAATTGTTGATCGAATTGCGCAATCAGGCGAGACATAATAAAGATTTTGCCACCAGCGATCAAATTAGAGATCAATTACTGGAAATAGGAATTCAGCTCAAGGATGGTAAGGAAGGAACCACCTATTCATTAAATTAAAGTGATTTTGAAAAGAATTTTGATATCCCCTTTTTTATTCTTGATTCAGGTGTATCAAAAATTAATTTCCCCTCTATTTCCTTCCACCTGTCGGTATACTCCCACTTGTTCTAATTATACAAGGGAAGCACTGGAAATACACGGATTGATTAAAGGGAGCTGGCTGGCAATTAAACGTATCAGTAGCTGCCATCCTTGGGGAGGAAAAGGGTACGATCCGGTTCCAAAAGCATCGGAAAAGAAAAGAAATAATTAACATTTAACTTCCTTGGGTTTTCTATCTTTACCCAACTTTAACGCATAAATTATGCACTATTTGAGTTTTACCTGGATTCCTTCCGAGGGATTAAACCTTGGATTTTACACCGTACAATACTACAGTTTAATGTTTGTAATTGCCTTTGCTTTGGGGTGGTTCATTATGAAACGCATTTATACCAGAGAAGGGGTTTCCATTGAAAAGCTAGACAGTTTATTTGTATACATGGTTTTGGCCATTTTGATTGGTGCTCGTTTAGGTCATGTCATATTTTATCAACCTTCTCTCTTTAAAGAAGATTTCTTTTCGGTATTCCTGCCCTTTCGGTTCAAAGGTGGTTTTGAGTTTACCGGATTTAGAGGATTAGCGAGCCACGGAGCGGCGATCGGGATCATTATTTCTATGTATTTATACAATAAAAAGGTGTTGCATAAATCCTTGTTATGGATCTTTGACCGCATCATTATTCCGGTGGCTATCGGCGCCGTTTTTGTGCGTTTTGGAAACTTTATGAATTCTGAAATCGTAGGACATCCCACGCAAACCGATTACGGTGTTATTTTTGCGAATTTGGGAGAGGATTTTCCCAGACATCCCGCTCAATTATATGAGGCATTTGGGTATATTTTTGTTTTCCTAACCCTGTGGTTTGTATATTGGAAAACTGAGAAAAGAAAACATCCGGGTTATATCTTTGGTCTTTTTTTAATACTGCTTTGGAGCGTACGTTTTGTAGTTGAGTTCTTTAAGATCAGTCAAGGTGGATTTGAATCAACCTTCGGAAATATTTTAACGACCGGACAATGGTTAAGTATTCCGTTTATTTTAGCCGGAATTTATTTAATGTATAGCGCAAATCAAAGGAAAACAACTTCATGAAAAAACATTTCATCAGCGGATTAATTCTTGCTTTACTGCTTTCAACCTTTAGCTGTAAAGAAAAAATAGAGGACAAAGTATTGACTAAAGAAATTCAATTCACCAAGGAAGGTGAATTAAAAATTATAAAGGCGACTAACGATTCTATAGTTGCTCAATTGGATATTGAAATTGCGGAATCTGATTATGAAACGCAAACCGGGTTGATGTACCGCAAGGGAATGGAGAAGAACCAAGGAATGTTATTCCTGTTCGAAAAAGAAAACCCTATAAGCTTTTATATGAAAAACACCGAATTTCCTTTGGATATAATTTATATCAATGGTCAAATGAAAATTGTGAATGTACATCGCGACGCTCAACCCTTTGATAAGTCATCCCTCCCCTCTAAGGCTCCTGCAAAATATGTGTTGGAAGTAAATGCGGGGATGGTAAAACAATGGCGCTTACTACCTGGTGATATCATCTCTTTCCAACGAACCAATTAAGGCTTAAAACTTTTTAGGAATAAAAAAAACCACCAAAGGGTGGTTTTTTTTATTTTGGGTTATCAGGTTTCCTATTTGGCTGCCTCTTCCTCTTCTTTCTTTTCGCTTAGATCGATACCTCTTTTCTTCACACTATCAAAGAATACCGGAGTAGCGATAAACAATGACGAGTAGGTACCCACAACAATCCCTACAATCAAAGCAAATATCAATCCACGAATGGATTCGGCTCCAAGTATAAACATCGACAACAATACGATAAGGGTTGTTAACGAGGTGTTCAAAGTTCTGCTCAAAGTACTGTTCAGGGCAGAGTTAATGATATTGCTCATTTTCCATGAAGAATGCTCATTAAAATATTCCCGGATACGGTCAAAAACAACCACGGTATCGTTCAATGAGTACCCGATAACGGTTAAGATCGCTGCAATAAAGGATTGATCGATCTCCATATTAAACGGCATGAATTTATAGGTCAGAGAAAATACTCCAAGAACAATCAAGACATCATGGAAAACGGCCACTACCGCACCTAAACTGAATTGCCATCTTCGGAAACGCAACAAGATATACAAGAATACCACTACAAGAGAACCAAGTACCGCCCAAAAAGAAGATGTTTTAATATCATCCGCAATGGTAGGGCTCACTTTATAGTATTCCATTCTACCCGCCACTTTACTATCATCGTCGGCCACAAAACTTTCATAGGTCATTCCTGCAGGTAAGTTAGATTGTAAGGCAGTAA
Organism: Flavobacteriaceae bacterium; assembly: GCA_024643385.1. Lineage (GTDB taxonomy): Bacteria > Bacteroidota > Bacteroidia > Flavobacteriales > Flavobacteriaceae > JAHEMZ01. The sequence continues at coordinate 6,880 of JAHEMZ010000039.1, forward strand.
ATAGCATTTGCTCAATTTCTTGATCCACATCAGAACCTGTTTCATCTACTTTATATTTGGTAGATATCTTTAACTGGTTGTTACCTCCATAGGTTTTTGCTTCTGCACTTTCAAAAGCAGCGATCAAATCGTTCTGAACATCCAATGGATTCACATCTTTGTCAAATCGAACGGTATATGTCCTACCTCCCACGAAGTCGATTCCTTGATTTAATCCATTGGTAAAAAGAGAAACTATACTAATAGTCAATAATATTCCTGAAAGTACATATGACATTTTTCGTTTTCCTAAGAAATCGATATTCACATTCTTGAACAAGTTTTTAGTTACTGGAGTAGCACAGGACAATGACTTTCCGTTTTTGGTATAAGCATCGATGAACAAACGGGTAATAAAAATAGCCGTAAATAAGGACGTACAAATACCAATTAATAAAGTGGTCGCAAATCCTTGGATAGGACCGGTTCCAAAGATCAATAGAATTAACCCTGTAAGTCCAGTAGTGATGTTCGCATCTAAGATGGAAGACAAGGCATTGTTAAAACCGTCATTGATCGCATCGCGCTGCGCCTTCCCTTTCGCCAGTTCTTCTCTGATACGTTCAAAGATAAGAACGTTGGCATCCACCGACATACCGATGGTCAATACAATACCCGCAATTCCGGGCAGCGTTAATACCGCTCCTAAACCGGCCAATATTCCAAATATGAATAAGATGTTGACCGCCAGGGCTACATCGGCAAATGTACCTGCCTTCCCATAATACATGATCATCCAAAGCAACACAATAATAAGGGCGATTACAAAGGATAGGATACCGCTGCTAATTGCTTCATGACCTAAGGTTGGCCCCACCACTTCTGCTTGAATAATATCTGCTGAAGCCGGAAGTTTACCGGCGCGCAATACATTGGCTAAATCTTGAGCTTCAGTGATCGAAAAATCTCCGGTAATCTCACTTCTACCTCCTGATATTTTACCACTACTCACTCCGGGTGCAGAATAAACAGTGTTGTCAAGTACTACTGCAATCTGAGTTTGATTATTATAGGCGTATTCCGTCATGTCTTCCCAAATCTTGGCACCTACACCATTCATTTGCATAGTTACGGAAACTCTACCTGCCTGTGTATAAGACTGTTGTGCATCTACAATTACTCCACCGCTCAATTGTGGTATATCATCACGATTCCCCTTAATAGCATATAAGCTTGTAATTTCCTCGCCAACCGTAGTATTAAATTCCGGTATACTCCACACAAATTTTGCGAAACGTTGATCGCCACTTAACAATGCTCTCACCTGCGGCATTCGTAAATATTCATTTATAGCTGCCGTATCCTTTAAAGCAAAACTGGCGAAACCGGGATTACTCGCTCTTACTGGAAGAATTTTTGATAAAATAGGATTCGCTTCGGCTGCCGAATTATCTTCTTCCACATTTTGACCTCCCAATAAATCACTTAGATCTCCTTCTTTCGAGGAAGTAGTATCGGTTGCAACGCTATCTGTTTCCTTTTTTACAGCTAGGATTTCTTTAAGTTTTGCATCGGCATCCACGATAAAGTTTCCTATGGTCTCTTCTTTGATGACTTCCCAAAATTCCAACTGGGCCGTACTTTGAAGCAATTTTTTAACACGCTCCACGTCTTTCGCTCCCGGAAGTTCCACCAAGATTCTTCCTGAATTTCCTAAACGCTGCAAGTTAGGTTGCGTAACCCCAAATTTATCAATACGCTTACGCAACACTTCAAAAGCAGAGGCAATAGACTCATCCACTTTTCTGGAAATTACGGGCTGTACCTCTTGGTTGGTCATAGAGCTCTCTATTTGACCTTCTAAACCTTTGTTGAAGAAAATATCAGGAGAGGCCAATCGGTTTTCACCGGGAAGCGCTTCAAATGCCTCAAAGAAGGACTCCAAATAAGTATTTTGCGAATTTTTCTGAAGTTCACTGGCATTTGCCAACGCTTGATTAAAGGCAGGATCTTTGGTATTATTGGCTAAACCGGCTAGGATATCCTTTACAGAAACCTGAAGAATTACGTTTATACCTCCTTTAAGGTCAAGACCTTTATTCAGCTCTTTTTCTTTTGCTGTTTTATAATCAATTCCAAAAAACTGTGTCTCAGTTGCAATGGAATCTAGATACTGACTTTCAGCGACCTGTCTCTCGGCCGATTGAGTTACATCAAATTTACTGGTAGCAAAGGCTTTTGCATCGTCTTCCACTTTGTTCGCTACGAACGTAAATGACAATTGGTATAAACTTACCAAGCCAAAAAGTATCGCAAATACGGTAATTAGTCCTTTATTTTGCATTCTATCTATTTTTATAGTATTTAAAAAACGTGCAAATATAGGTTTTCATAAAAGAAAAGACAATAAATTCTTTTTAAATATTAACACAAAAAACAGCTTCCTTTTACTCCATTATTCACGCCTTCTTTAAAGCCAAAATTATATTCCTGTTATCACTCACAAAATTAATGAAGACACAGCCCGATAAAATCTTTTTACAGCTTTTTTTCGCTCAAAAAAACAAAACCCGTAAAAAGCCTAATAGAATAGGGACAGAAGTTGTCAATGACAAATGTCATGATCAAAATTATTTGTCAACTTTTATTTGTTCATAAATCTTTAACATATTGTATAACTGTGTTTTAAATATTTTTTACTGACAACTTTTAAAAGAACACGCTCCAATAACATTGCTAATTTTAGTATCTTCACAGGAACAATATTATTTCATTTCATTTCTAAAAAATTCGAGTTTATGCAGATAGATGCCCCCCAAACAATTCGAAAAACATATTCACAAGAAGAAGCGATCAAAGCTTCCTTGGACTATTTTAACGGTGATGATTTAGCGGCTCGGGTGTGGATCAGCAAATATGCACTTAAGGATTCCAAAGGGAACCTATATGAAAAAACTCCTGACGACATGCACTGGCGAATTGCCAAAGAGATTGCTCGCATTGAACAAAAATATCCGAATCCATTAACCGAACAACAGGTTTTCGATTTCATCAAGGGGTTCACTTATATCGTCCCGCAAGGAAGTCCGATGGCAGGAATTGGAAATCCCTTTCAAGTAGGTTCCCTATCCAATTGCTTTGTCATAGGCAACGAGGGAAATAGTGATTCATATGGCGGAATAATGAAAATTGACCAGGAACAGGTCCAATTAATGAAGCGCCGCGGAGGCGTGGGTCACGATCTTTCCTCCATCCGCCCAAAAGGCTCCCCCGTAAAAAATTCGGCATTGACCTCAACAGGCATTGTTCCATTTATGGAACGATATTCCAACTCCACCCGAGAAGTGGCTCAAGACGGTCGTCGCGGAGCTTTGATGCTTTCCGTTTCTATCAATCATCCGGAAGCCGAAAATTTTATCGATGCCAAAATGGAGCAAGGTAAAATAACCGGGGCCAACGTTTCCGTGCGAATTGATGATGGCTTTATGAAAGCAGTAAAAAATAAAGGGCTTTACACACAGAAATACCCAATTTTTAGCGACGAGCCAAAATATACTCAATCGATCGAAGCCGAAAAACTTTGGAAAAAAATTGTTCACAATGCCTGGAAATCTGCTGAACCGGGGATTCTATTTTGGGACACCATTATTAGAGAATCTGTACCCGACTGTTATGCCGATTTAGGCTATAAGACGGTCTCTACGAACCCCTGTGGGGAAATTCCTCTTTGTCCTTACGATTCCTGTCGACTATTGGCCATCAATTTATTTTCCTATGTAGAACAACCTTTTACCAAAAAAGCAGCCTTTAATTTCGATCTGTTCAAAGAACACATAGCGGCTGCACAGCGTATTATGGACGATATAATTGATCTGGAGCTGGAAAAAGTAGATGCTATTTTAGCTAAGATCGATGCTGATCCGGAAGCGGAAGAAGTAAAATGTGTGGAAAGAAATTTATGGAAGAACATTCGCAACAAGGCACAGGAAGGTCGGCGTACCGGAATTGGTATTACTGCCGAAGGTGATATGTTGGCTGCCTTAGGGATTCAGTATGGAAGCAAAAAAGGAAATGATTTTTCAGAGAGCATTCATAAAACCATCGCCCTGGAGGCTTATCGTGCTTCGGTTTTCACAGCAAAAGAAAGAGGTGCTTTTGCCATTTTTGATGCCGAAAGGGAGAAGAATAATCCGTTTATTCTAAGATTAAAGGAGGCTGACGAAAAACTCTACTTCGATATGCTGGAATTTGGCAGAAGGAACATTGCCCTTTTGACCATTGCCCCGACAGGCACAACCAGTTTAATGACACAAACGACCTCAGGAATAGAACCGGTCTTCCTGCCTGTATATAAAAGAAGAACGAAAATAAACCCCAACGACAAAGACGTCCGTGTGGATTTTGTGGATGAAGTTGGCGATTCTTGGAAAGAATACGTTGTATTCCACCATCGCTTTAAAGAATGGATGGAAGTGAATGGTTTTTCTACCGATAAGGACTACTCCCAAGACGAGCTGGATAAATTGGTTCAAAAATCACCTTATTATAAAGCGACTTCCAACGATGTGGATTGGCTGAGCAAGGTGCGTATGCAAGGAGCCGTTCAAAAATGGGTGGATCACAGTATTAGTGTAACCATCAATCTACCCAGTGACGTGAGCGAAGAGTTAGTTGGAAACCTGTATTTGGAAGCTTGGGAGGCGGGTTGTAAAGGCGTTACTGTTTATAGAGATGGCTCGAGGAGTGGAGTGCTTATTTCAAACGAGGAAAGTAAAACTGAAGAAGGAAAGGAATTCCATACTTCTTTCCCAACGAAACGCCCGGAAATTCTTGATGCCGATGTAGTTCGATTCCAAAACAACAAGGAAAAATGGATTGCTTTTATCGGTTTGATAGATGATAGACCCTACGAAATATTCACAGGTCTAGCCGATGACGAAGATGGTATTTTATTACCAAGATGGGTGGAAGAAGGGCTAATAATTAAAAACCGTAATGAAAACGGCTTTTCCCGATACGATTTTCAATTTGAAAACGCGCGGGGTTATAAAACGACCATCGAAGGACTTTCCCATAAATTTGATCCTGAGTTCTGGAATTATGCAAAACTTATTTCCAGTACGCTTCGCCACGGCATGCCCATAGAAAAAGTGGTGGATCTTATCAACGGACTTCATTTTAAGGATGAATCTATTAACACCTGGAAAAATGGCGTTGCTCGGGCGTTGAAGCGTTATATTGAAGACGGAACCGTGGCCAGTAAACAAAAATGTGAAAATTGCGGTTCCAAGGAATTGATCTATCAAGAAGGCTGTTTGACCTGCAAAGATTGCGGCTCTTCCAAATGTGGTTAAGCCAATCGCGTATTCATCAACATCCATAAAAAAAGCCGCTCCCAAAAGAGCGGCTTTTTATTTGCTTATTATTTGAATGTTATCCATTCAATAGGTCATTCACATTTCTTACGCCAGCCGCACTTTCTTGCATGTTAGCCTTTTCAGCGTCATCTAATTCAATTTCAACAATGCTTTCGATGCCATTTTTCCCTAAAATAACAGGAACTCCGATACAAATATCAGACAATCCATACTCGCCCTCCAGAAGCACAGAACATGGGAACATTTTCTTCTGATCACAAGCGATGGCTTGCACTAAAGCAGAAACTGCAGCACCCGGGGCGTACCACGCAGAAGTTCCTAAAAGTTTGGTAAGCGTTGCTCCCCCCACTTTAGTATCCTCTTTTACTTGCTCCAATCGGTCTTTCGAAATGAACTTAGAAACAGGAACACTGTTCCTGGTCGCTAAACGGGTTAATGGAATCATACCTGTATCACTATGACCGCCAATGACCATTCCATCCACATCACTTAGTGGCGCTCCCAGGACTTCCGCCAAACGATATTTAAAACGAGCGCTGTCCAAGGCTCCACCCATCCCGATGATCCTATTTTTAGGCAAACCTGCCACTTTATGCGCCAAATAAGCCATGGTATCCATAGGATTACTCACCACAATTAAAATGGTGTTTGGTGAATGTTGAATTAAATTAGTTACTACCGTTTTCACAATCCCGGCGTTAATTCCAATGAGTTCTTCACGGGTCATCCCCGGTTTTCTGGGAATACCGGAGGTGATCACACAGATCTGGCTTCCGGCCGTTTTGCTATAATCGTTGGTTGTACCTGTAATTTTGGTGTCAAATCCATTGAGCGGAGCCGTTTGCATAAGGTCCATTGCTTTCCCTTCCGCATAGCCTTCTTTGATGTCCAACAAAACTACTTCACTTGCAAAATCCTTGATGGCAATATACTCGGCACAACTTGCACCAACCGCCCCTGCGCCTACAACAGTAACTTTCATTATATTTTTTTTTAAGTTATAAAATGAGTTAAACGGCTACATTCCATAGCCCCTGCAAAAGTATTATATTCTCCGCACTCTTCCTACTGAAAACAGAAAACAAAAAAGCCCATTTCGATAGAAATGGGCTGTAAATATTCATGCGTGTGTCTAAGCGTCTATATTCGCATAAACCGCATTCTTTTCGATAAATTCTCTACGAGGCGGCACTTCATCACCCATCAGCATAGAGAAGATACGATCTGCCTCTGTACCGTTATCGATGGTAACTTGTCTCAATGTGCGGAACGCAGGATTCATGGTGGTTTCCCATAATTGTTCGGCGTTCATTTCCCCCAAACCTTTATATCGTTGAATTCCGGCACTTCCTCCATATTCTATATTCAAGGCTTCTCGTTCTTTATCAGTCCAAGCGTATGCCTTTTTATTTCCCTTCTTCACCAAATAAAGTGGCGGAGTTGCAATATAAACGTGACCGGCTTCAATAAGTTCCTTCATATAACGGAAGAAGAAAGTTAGGATCAAGGTAGAAATATGACTACCATCCACATCGGCATCACACATAATCACGATCTTATGGTAACGAAGTTTTTCCAGGTTCAGGGCTTTACTATCCTCTTCCGTACCGATCGTAACTCCCAGCGCCGTAAAGATATTTCGTATCTCTTCATTCTCGAAAACTTTATGCTGCATCGCTTTCTCGACATTCAAAATTTTACCCCGTAAAGGCAAAATTGCTTGAAAGTTTCGATCTCTTCCTTGTTTGGCCGTTCCTCCTGCCGAATCTCCCTCCACTAAAAACACTTCACATTTTTGTGGATCTTGTTCCGAACAATCTGATAGTTTCCCGGGCAGACCGGCTCCACCCATCACCGTTTTACGTTGTACCAATTCCCTTGCTTTTCTCGCCGCATGACGGGCTTGGGCTGCCAGGATCACTTTTTGTACTATGATACGAGCATCGTTTGGATGTTCTTCTAAATAGTTCTCGAGCATTTCAGAAACAGCCTGGCTCACGGCGGCCGTCACATCTCTGTTCCCTAATTTTGTCTTCGTCTGGCCTTCAAATTGAGGTTCTGCCACTTTTACCGATACAATAGCCGTTAATCCTTCCCGGAAATCATCTCCCGCAATTTCAAACTTTAATTTATCCAACATTCCGGAGGCATCCGCATATTTTTTAAGCGTCGTTGTAAGTCCGCGTCTAAAACCGGATAAGTGCGTTCCTCCTTCGTGTGTGTTGATATTATTCACATACGAATGTAGGTTTTCATTAAAAGAAGTATTGTACACCATGGCAACTTCCACCGGTATATCATTCTTCTCCCCTTCCATAGCGATCACATCCGCGATAAGAGGCTCCCTATTTCCATCGAGGAAGCGAATAAATTCCTTTAATCCTTCATCACTGTAGAATTTTTCAATGGGGTGCTTCCCATGTTCATCGGTTTCCCTTTTATCGGACAAGTATATAGTGATCCCTTTGTTCAAATAGGATAATTCTCGCAAACGACTCGCCAAAGTGTCGTAATTATATTCTACCGTTTGCTTGAATATTTCTTGATCCGGTTTAAAGGTGACCAAAGTTCCGCGCTCTGTAGTTTCTCCTATCGATTTGACCGGATACAATGTTTTTCCTCGTTCGTATTCTTGTTCCCAAATCTTACCATCGCGATATACGGTTGCTCTTAAATGTTCAGAGAGCGCATTCACACAACTTACCCCAACACCATGAAGACCACCGGAAACTTTATAGGAATCTTTATCAAATTTCCCTCCGGCCCCAATTTTTGTCATCACGACCTCCAAAGCGGAAACCCCCTCTTTCTTATGAAGATCCACCGGAATCCCCCGCCCATTATCCTTTACGGACACGGAATTATCCTCATTGATCCAAACTTCTATGGTATCGCAGTGTCCCGCCATAGCCTCATCAATAGAGTTGTCTACTACTTCATATACCAAATGGTGCAATCCACGAGGCCCTACGTCTCCGATATACATAGAGGGTCTCATGCGCACATGTTCCATCCCCTCTAACGCCTGAATATTATCGGCTCCGTAGTTTGTATTTTTCTTTTCTTCACTCATAAAAAACAGGTTGTTTAATGCATATTTTCACTAATAAGCAAATATAACCAAATAGCCAATGATTTCAGTAGTTTCGATCGATTGAAAGGGGTAAGTTATCAACAAATTTTGTGAAAAAATAGGCGGTCATTTTTCATTCTTGATTAATTTAATTCTTTTGTGATTTTATAAGACAACATTCGACTAAAAGCAAAACACAGATTTTGAAAATTTTCACACAATTTTATCATTATTACTGACCAAAAAAAGTACTTTTAAAAAAAATATATTATGAGAAAACAAACGATCCTTTACCTTTTTAGTTTTTTAATTGCCGCCTCCTTTCATCACGAAGCGACGTCACAAGATTTCAGTAAGCTGGACGTGAGTCCTATGGACGCAGCTAGTTTCCCGAGTGATTACAAAAATTCCCTGAAAGACATTAAAATTGTTTACGGCCGACCTCAACTTAAAGGAAGAGCGTTAGGAGACCTTGCCATTAATGGTAAAGTTTGGAGAACCGGTGCGAATGAAGCGTCAGAAATCACCTTGTATAAAGATATGAAAATGGGAAACACCTTGGTAAAAGCAGGAACTTACACTTTTTATACCATTCCCGGTGAAAATGAATGGACTGCCATTATTAGTAAAGACCTTAATGTTTGGGGCTCCTATTTTTACAACGAAGCAAATGATGTGGCAAGAGTTACCGTTCCCGTAACTATGAGCGAAGAGTCTTTAGAGGCTTTTTCGATAGCTTTTGAAGGATCGGATCAAGGAATTGATATGTACTTAGGATGGGACAAATTAAGAGTGATTGTGCCGTTTATAAAATAAGTTCTAGCGCCGTAACACCCAAAAAGCCGAAACTATTTTCGGCTTTTTTATTTATGGGATATTTAAATATTTATGTGTTTGCAGAGATACGATCCATTCAGGATGACTCATTACATAATCCACAATGGCCGGTATCATCTTTTCCCTTTTACTCCATTCCGGCTGAAGATACAATTTACAGGAAGGTCCTACCATAGCTGCCTGTTCTTCGGCAAAACGAAAATCGTCATGATTAAAAATGATTACTTTTAATTCATTCGCCTTTCCATACACTTCGTCCGTAGGCAATTTCAACTTCTTAGGAGACAAGCAAATCCAATCCCACTCACCCGTTAACGGATATGCTCCGGAAGTTTCTATATGCGTGGCTAAACCTTTTTGTTTCAGCAAGTGTGTAAGTGGACCCATATTCCATGTGAGAGGCTCTCCTCCTGTAATTACAATGGTTTTAGAATATCTTTCCGCGTTATCGGCAATACGGTTTATACTCGTAGGTGGATGGATATCCGGATTCCAACTTTCCTTCACATCACACCAATGACAACCTACATCACATCCACCCACCCTAATAAAATAAGCCGCGGTTCCTTTGTGATAACCTTCCCCCTGTATGGTATAAAACTCCTCCATCAACGGGAGCATTATACCCTGATTCACCTTTTGCTTTAGCTCATTTTCCATGGCGCAAAGATACATAGAAAAACAAAGTTGTTACTTCCAAAAATAAAGGTTCTGAATATTTCAATAGCAACATTACAATTCCTATTTTTATCAAAATTTTCGAAGATGGCAAACAAGCAGGAGTTTTTTGATCACATCAACGAGGGATATACTACCAAAGGTGATTCTATTGTATTAGGAGCCGCCATGCTGGAAGGTGAAGCGATTACCAATGCCTTTGTGAAAATTCCTTTAAAGACTATTAACAGACACGGCCTGATCGCGGGGGCTACGGGAACCGGTAAAACCAAAACGCTTCAAGTTTTGGCTGAAAATCTTTCAGAAAAGGGTATCCCTGTGCTTTTGATGGATATTAAAGGAGATTTAAGTGGGATCGCTCAAGCCAGTGCCGGGCATCCTAAAATCGAGGAACGGCACGCTCAAATAGGCATCCCTTTTGAACCAAAAAAATTCCCTGTTGAAATACTAACCCTTTCCGAACAGAAAGGTGTTCGCCTTCGTGCTACCGTCAGTGAATTTGGACCGGTGCTAATCTCTCGGATTTTGGAACTCTCCGAAACACAATCAGGAGTGATGTCGATCCTATTTAAATACTGTGACGACAATAAATTACCATTGTTGGATCTAAAAGATCTTAAAAAGATTCTTCAATATGCCTCTGATGATGGCAAAAAAGAGATTGAATCGGAATATGGTCGAATTTCACCATCCACTTCAGGTTCTATACTTCGTAAGATAGTAGAATTGGAGCAGCAAGGTGGAGATCTGTTCTTCGGTGAGAAATCGTTTGATACGGAAGACCTATTGCGAATAGATGAAAACGGAAGAGGATATATAAACATTGTTCGATTAACCGATATTCAAGATCGACCCAAGTTATTTTCAACCTTTATGTTATGCCTGTTGGCAGAAATATACGCCTCCTTTCCTGAACAAGGTGACAGTGGACGACCGGAATTAGTGATCTTTATTGATGAAGCCCACCTTATTTTCAATGAAGCAAGTGGCGCTCTCCTAGATCAAATAGAAAGTATTGTAAAATTGATCCGTTCCAAAGGTGTGGGATTATACTTTGTAACCCAAAATCCTACCGACGTCCCCGACGCAGTTTTAAGTCAGTTAGGCTTAAAAATTCAGCATGCCCTTCGCGCTTTTACAGCGAAAGACCGAAAAGCGATCAAACTGACCGCCGAAAACTACCCTCTGTCCGATTTTTATAAAACCGATGAGGTACTCACCTCCCTTGGAATAGGAGAAGCTCTGGTGTCTGCTTTAAATGAAAAAGGAATTCCTACTCCACTCGCGGCTACTTTACTTCGTGCGCCCATGAGTAGAATGGACATTTTAACAAATGTAGAGCTGGAAGAATTGCTTCAATCCTCTAAACTTATCCATGAATATAATAAAGAGATCGATCGTGAAAGTGCTTACGAACTCTTGAATGAAAAAATTGAGCTTGCCAACCGGGAAGAAGCAAAAGATAAAGCAGCGAAAGAGCGTGAAGCGAGCAGAACTACCTCTTCGAGGAGCTCAAGACCTTCTCGTAGTCGCAGTTCTAAAAGTTCCTTGGAAAAAGTGCTGACAAGTCCTACCGTAATACGAAGCGTCCTGGGCATATTAACAAAAATGTTTAAATAATTAAATAAAACAACTCATATGAAAAAGACAATGTTCCTTGCATTGATAGCAGGGATATTAATGGGCTCTTGTGCAAAAGAAAATGACTTCACTATTTCTAATGGAATGATTGGTAAACTAACCAAAGACATTCAAATGAAACAATTGGATTCTTTATATGCTCAAGATTCTATCGTAAAATTAAATGCGATCGAGAATGCGATAGGTACGCAAGGGGAAGTAGAGATTTACAACAAAGAGGGTAAAAAACTATTATTGATATCTCCCGCTGATGAAAGAGACCCTAATTCGTTTATTTCTTACATTCAGGTATTTGATGAGCGGTTTCAAACAGACAAGGGATTGAATACGAAAAGCACATTTGGTGATGTAAAGGCGAAATATGAAATTTTAAATGTAGAAAATGCCATTAATTCGGTAGTGGTATTTCTGAAGGATAGCGATATTTACCTTACCATCGATAAAAAACTTCTTCCTGAAAATATTCGTTACGACTACAGTTCCAAGATCGAAGTCTCACAAATTCCGAATGAAGCAACCTTTAAATATTTCATGATAGGTTGGGATGCCGAATCGGATGAAAACTAGTTATTTAATTAATTCATAGGAGCATGTCCGTAGCATTAAAACCTTTCCATTTAGCCATTCCGGTAAATAACGTCGAAGTCAACCGTAAATTCTATCGGGATATTTTGGGCTGTACGGAAGGCAGAAGTAGCGATCACTGGGTGGATTTTGATTTTTTTGGTCATCAGTTGGTCATTCATCTAAAAGAAACAAATATCGATGACATTCACACCAATCCTGTGGATGGTAAGGATGTTCCTATTCCACATTTTGGGGTGGTATTAGACATGGAAATCTTTGCTTTACTTGCCGATAATCTGCGATCGAAAGGGGTTGTCTTCATTATAGAGCCCTATATTCGTTTTAAAGGTGAAGTTGGCGAGCAGGCCACGATGTTCTTTAAGGACCCTTCCGGAAATGCATTAGAATTCAAGGCATTTAAAAATTTGGATCAACTTTTTGCGAAATAGACTTTTTCCTGGTAAGGTAAAAAGGCAAATAGATCAAAAAGAAATAAGGGAACAGAATAAGTTCCGCTATTAGAATATAGTAGGGCCAATCCCCAAAATAATCCAGTAACGATCCATGTTCGGGTTTGTGCGATATGAAAAGATAATTCGACCCCAACCACTTGTTGATGAACAACATTAATAAAAAGTAACCCTGCAAAGCGAGAAAAGATTTAAAGATACTTTTTACCGTGGGTCGCATTCCGAATACGAAAGTCACATACATTATGAAAATTACAAGCCCGGCATGGACGATCCAATATTTTAAGAAATGGTAATGTGGAAAACCGTTCACGAGATCGGGGGTGATCATCGCTTGACTTGTTCCGGCTAAAATCCAGAACAACAAGATCTCATATACCCATTGTTTCCGATAGATAGCAAATAAAGGAAGAAGAAGAGAAATAATATTGCACAGATGAAGCGGCAGATCTTCTTTCACATTAAAGCCATTGATATAAATCTTTAAGGAAGTCCAAGTAATCAGCGTTAACGATAGAAAGAAAGCCATCAAAATCCCCAATTTGACCTGCTTGTGCTTGGGCCATCGCTTGGCGCGACTGATAAGCAAATATCCCACAAATGCGAAAAAAAGAAGGGCCAACCCATGTTGAATCCCAAACATTTTAAAGGCAAAATTATCTTGGAAGAAAATGGACTCAGTCACTTTTAACGGAATTATGATTTGAAATATAACAAAAGAATTTGAGCCGCTGCTACATTTATTCATCCAATAAATCTTAAAAAGATTGTAACTTTAGAATATAATAAGCAAACTATGATGCTTCAAATCCCTTCAAATTTTATTCGGCAAATATTTATCCTGCTGCTAATGGTCATTATTGGCGGACTGATCTTTTTCGAGCTGCTGCCCTATCTATCGGGAGTATTGGGCGCAATTACAATTTTTGTGTTATTACGCGGATGGATGGCCAAATTATTGGAACGGGGTTGGAATGCAAATTTGGCAGCTGCCTTCCTTTGCATTCTATCTTTTATTGGGATCTTAATTCCGGTATCCGGCGTTTTATTGCTCTTGGGAAACAAAATTGGGAAAGCCGTGAATAATTCTGAAAAAGTAGTCAATGCCTTTAAAGATCAAATGATCGTTTGGGAAGACCGACTAGGTGTCGATCTGGTTTCTCAAATAGATGCAAGCTCCATTTCTGCATGGGTCTCTAAAAATTTGCAATCCTTTGCCGGAAGTACTTTTGATGTTTTTATTGCCATCGGTTTGATGTATTTTATCCTCTTTTATTTATTGACCGACAGTCTGTCGGCAAAAAACTCTATCGGCAAATTTATTCCTGTCACTAACGATAATTTAGTCGTAATCGGTAAGGAAATGAATGCCATGGTCCGTGCCAATGCGCTAGGAATCCCAATGGTCGCCATTGCCCAGGGAATTGTTGCCTTAATAGGTTTTTTAATTTTTGGGGTGCAGGACCCTTTCTTTTGGTTTGTGATCGTTACCATTGGGTCGATGATTCCCTTTATAGGAACGCTATTGGGTATCGTTCCAGTTTTTATCTTGGAACTTTCGACAGGTCACTCTTTCACTGCATGGGCCATTTTAATCTACGGCTTAGTGGTGGTCGGCTCCACCGATAATTTGATCCGCCTTGTTGTGTTGAAGAAATTGGACAATATTCATCCACTCATCACTTTGTTCGGCGTCATCATTGGAGTGCCTTTATTTGGTTTTATCGGACTTATTTTTGGCCCCCTCCTGATAAGTTTATTTTTGATCTTGGTGTCGATCTATCGGAAAGAATATCCTGAATCGGCTGATTAGGATTTCCGCTGTTCCCTTGCCAGTAAGGTGTTCTTTAATAACATGGCAATGGTCATAGGGCCCACACCTCCCGGAACCGGCGTAATGAAAGATGCTTTTTTACCGACTCCTACAAAATCTACATCTCCTTTTATTACATACCCTTTCGGATTGGACTCATCAGAAACTCTGGTGATCCCTACGTCAATGACAACCACACCATCCTTGACCATGTCGGCTTTGAGAAATTCAGGAACGCCGAGTGCAGATATGACAATATCTGCTTGTTTCGTGATCTCAGCAATGTTTTGAGTACTGCTATGTGTTAATGTTACCGTACTATTTCCCGGATAACCCTTTCGGCTCATCAAGATGCTCATAGGTCTTCCCACTATATGGCTTCTCCCTATAATAACGGTATGTTTCCCTTTCGTCTCAACATGATAACGCTCCAACAATTCTAAAATTCCAAAAGGGGTAGCAGGAATAAAGGCTTCCATATCCAGCGCCATTTTTCCGAAGTTCTCCGGATGAAATCCATCCACATCTTTTGTTGGATCTACGGCCATTAAGACCTTTTGTTCATCGATCTGACGGGGCAAGGGCAACTGAACGATAAAGCCATCAATATCATCGTTATGATTGAGTTCCTTAATTTTTTGCAATAACTCCTCTTCGCTCGTAGTGGCAGGCATCCGAACCAATGTACTCTCAAATCCCACTCGCTCACAGGACTTCACCTTGCTTCCTACATAGGTCAAACTCGCCCCGTCATCCCCTACCAATACCGCAGCCAAATGAGGCACTTTCTCTCCTCTTTCTTTCATTTTCCGCACTTCTTCCGCGATCTCGTTCTTGATGTCGTTACTGATCTTTTTTCCGTCGAGAATTGTCATTGGTTCCAGGTTTTTGATTTCTATAGTTAGTATGAGTGGTTATTCTAATATCCTTTATGTGGGCGGGAAGAACTATTTCATTTTACCCATCATTTGCATCATTTTCTTTCCGCCACCCCCTTGCATCATCTTCATCATCTTACTCATTTGGTCGAATTGTTTTAGCAGTTGATTCACTTCCTGAACTGTTCTTCCGCTCCCATTTGCGATCCGTTTCTTTCGACTTCCGTTGATCAAAGCAGGAACGGTTCTTTCCTCGGGTGTCATAGAATGGATAATAGCTTCAATGTGCTTAAAGGCATCGTCATCTATATCAATATCTTTCATGGCCTTTCCCGCGCCCGGTATCATTCCGATCAAATCTTTCATGCTACCCATTTTCTTCACTTGTTGGATCTGATTCAGAAAATCGTCAAAACCAAATTGGTTTTTGGCTATCTTCTTCTGAATTTTCCTCGCTTCTTCTTCATCAAATTGTTCTTGTGCTCGCTCTACTAAAGAGATCACATCCCCCATCCCTAAGATACGATCGGCCATTCGAGCGGGATGGAACACATCAATCGCATCCATCTTTTCCCCGGTACCGATAAATTTAATAGGCTTATCAACCACACTGCGGATCGAAATGGCGGCTCCCCCTCGCGTATCACCATCCAATTTTGTAAGGACTACCCCTTCAAAGTTCAGGCGATCATTAAAGGCTTTCGCTGTATTTACGGCATCTTGACCTGTCATAGCGTCCACGACAAAAAGAGTTTCCTGTGGTTGAATCGCTTTATGTACATTTTCAATTTCAGCCATCATTTCCTCATCCACAGCCAAACGTCCTGCCGTATCTACAATTACTACGTTATGTCCGTTCTGCTTCGCGTGGGCGATCGCATTTTTGGCGATCTGAACCGGATCCATGTTCCCTTCTTCACTATAAACCTCAACACCCACTTGATCTCCAACTACGTGTAATTGGTTGATCGCCGCCGGACGGTATACATCACATGCTACTAATAGGGGTTTCTTTGTTTTTTTTGTTTTAAGGTAATTCGCAAGTTTACCCGAGAAAGTAGTTTTCCCACTTCCTTGTAAACCGGACATTAGGATAATGGTTGGCGTACCACTCAAGTTAAGACCCTCAGTATCCCCACCCATCAATTCGGTGAGTTCGTCCTTTACAATCTTCACCATTAATTGCCCCGGTTGAAGTGTCGTCAACACATTTTGGCCCAGTGCCTTATCCTTTACGGCGGTAGTAAAATCCTTTGCTATCTTGAAATTGACGTCGGCATCCAATAGCGCACGTCTCACTTCTTTCAGCGTTTCAGCTACATTGACTTCTGTAATGCTACCATGACCTTTCAGCAGATGGAGCGCCTTGTCAAGCTTGTCACTTAAATTATCGAACATATTCTTGCTTACATTTTGAGAAAGGCAAAGATACAAATTGACAAGGGAGTGACAAAGTGTAAATATTTAATAAATGAGCATC
>JAHEMZ010000076.1 GCA_024643385.1 Flavobacteriaceae bacterium
TCTATATCAATGATTTTTCCGATGCCAACCCCCATGACATTAAGAACATCAATCTCATGAATCATTATGTAGGCATGAAATATATTCCCGAGTCCATCCCTGAGTTTAAAATATTTCCTGCTGTAATAATTATAATGTCCGTTTTAGGCATATTGATTGGTCTCAAAGGGAACAAAAAGTGGTTCATCGGATGGGGTATTGCAATGGTATTACTGGCCATTGCAGGGATTTATGATTTCTATCTATGGGAACACGATTACGGTCATAACCTGGACCCGAAAGCCATTATGAAATTTACCAATCCCGACGGCAGCGTGATGGGTTTTCAACCCCCTTTATTCGGATCTAAGGACATATTGAACTTTCGTGCACACTCCTACCCGCAGTTAGGGGCGTATTTCTTGGGTGCCGGAATGGCATTATCAATAGCGGCAGTCTGGTTTTGGAACAAAGAAGAAAAAGAACAAGCAAAATGAGAAACCTGCTCTACGTGCTTATCGCATCTATTTTCCTTTGCGTTTCCTGCGAAGTAAAACCCAAAGAAATTGCTTATGGTGAAGCGGCCTGTCACTTTTGTCGAATGACCATTGTGGACCATCAGCATGCTGCACAATTGGTTACTCATAAAGGAAAGGTCTTCAATTTTGATGCCGCGGAATGCATGGTCAATTATTTGGATGAAATAGACGATAATACGATTGGACTATTATTGGTGAGCGATTACAATCATCCGGGAAAACTCATTCCGGCCGAAACCGCGACTTTTATTATTTCTGAAGGAATTCCGAGCCCGATGGGCGCTAACTTATCTTCCTTTTCAAACATAAAGGATGCTGAAAGGATACTGTCGGAAAAAGGAGGTGATTTATATGATTGGCAATCCCTGATCACACTATTGAAAAACTAATTTCGTATTTTTAATGTTTTACTAAAAAACCCATGGAAAAGAAAGGTATAACCGTTGAAAAAGTAGTTCAAAACGATCGTTTTGAAATTCGAAGGATCAGCCTGGACAAAGGCGCCTCATTACCTCCTCATACTTCTCCTAAAGATGCGTTCTTACAGATGCTGTCGGGTTGTATCCAATTTTATATTCACAACGAGATCCATGATTTAAAGAAATCAGATTCTCTCTCATTTCCGGCACATGTAAGCCATCATGTGGATACGGAAGAAGGTGCTCAATTCCTAATTGTTAGATAATTAAATGGTTCTAAGAGTACTCTTAATTCTATTAATTTCAACCCAAATCGTGTCTGCATCCAGTATTACTGTCTGCAAAAATTGTCGGTATAAGAATGTCAAGGACGCTTTAGCTGCTTCCCAACAAAATGATACTATTTTCATCCAAAAAGGAGTTTATAAAGAACATGAGATCCTTATAGACAAATCGCTTACCATCATTGGTGTGGACCATCCTGTGATCGATGGGGAAAATAAAGGAGAAATTATTAAGATCGTGGCCGACGGAGTAACTTTGGACGGTCTGTTCATTAAAAATGTCGGGCGGAGTTATACCAAGGATAATGCCGCAGTTAGAGTGACCCAAAGCAGTTCCTTTCTACTGCAGAATTTAATTCTTGAAAATCTATTCTTCGGGATCTATATCGAAAAATCACATCACGGAAAGATCTTACATAATAAGATCAAAGGAAATGCCGTAGAAGAATACAATTCGGGAAACGGTATTCAACTCTGGTACAGTGAAAGTGTTGATATAGAGAATAACTCGATCTCCCAAGTGAGAGACGGTATTTATTTGGAGTTTGCCACCCATTGCACCATCCGCAATAATGTAAGTTTTAAAAATATCCGGTATGGTCTTCATTTTATGTTCTCGAATAATGACACCTACGAAAACAATACCTTTGACAACAATGGTGCGGGCGTGGCAGTTATGTTCTCCAAAGAAATCCTCATGCGCAAGAACAAGTTCATCAACAATTGGGGGGCAGCGTCCTACGGGCTTCTTTTGAAGGAGATCAACGATTCGGAAATCACGCAAAATATATTTCAGAAAAATACGATCGGAATCAACATCGAAGGTTCGAACCGAGTGACCTATCAGGGTAATGATTTTATCGCGAATGGTTGGGCAGTAAAGTCCAGAGGGGCGTGCTATACCAATCAATTCTTAAACAATAATTTTATACAGAATTCCTTTGACCTCTCGTATAACAGCAAATTGAATGACAATTTGTTTGAAAATAACTATTGGAGCGATTATACCGGTTACGATCTGGATAAGGACGGAACAGGGGATATTCCGTACCGACCCGTAAAATTATTTACTTACATTACCAACCGAACACCGGAAGCCATCATATTGCTGAGAAGCCTTTTTATTGATATGATCAACTTTTCAGAAAAGGTTTCGCCTATATTCACTCCTGAAAATTTAGAGGACAAAAATCCCAGAATGAAAATGATACATCATGATTAGCATTGAAAACCTGCATAAAAACTTCGGTATCAATCAAGTATTGAATGGCATCGACCTCTCCATTACAAAGGGCCAGACGGTGGCAATATTAGGTCCCAACGGATCGGGTAAGACAACGCTTATCAAAAGTATCCTCGGAATGGTGAAACCTTCTTCAGGGGATATTTCTTTAGCAGGGATGAGTGTGAAAAACAAATGGGATTACCGCGAGAATATTGATTACTTGCCCCAAATTGCCAATTTTCCGGGCAATCTGAAAGTGATCGAACTGATACACATGATCAAGGATATTCGAGGAAAGGGAATTACCCAAGAAGATCGATTTATTGAAATGTTCGGACTCCAACCTTTTCTGAATAAAAAACTCAGTCACCTTTCCGGGGGCACCAAACAAAAAGTAAACCTCGTACTTACCTTTATGTTCGATAGCGACATGATCATTTTGGATGAACCTACATCAGGGTTGGACCCCGTTTCTTTAATAGCCCTGAAGAATTTGATCGCTTCGGAAAAGCAAAAAGGAAAAACCATCTTGATCACCTCACACATCATGAGCTTTGTGGAGGAGGTATGTGACAAGCTGGTTTTTATTTTAGACGGTAAAATATATTTTAACGATACCATCAAAGTATTAAAAGTAACCACGAAAGAAGAGAATTTCGAAAAAGCAATTGCTCATTTATTGACCCACGCCCATGTTTAAAATCCTTAAATACAGTTTTTACGACCTGGTCAGAAGCCGATGGAGCTATGTCTATTTACTTTTTTATTTACTACTTGGGTTTGCCCTTCTTTTTCTGAATGAGAACATCTCCAAAGCAGTGATTACCCTAATGAATGTAATCACCATTCTGGTTCCTTTAATAGGTACCATTTTTGGTGTAATGTATTTTTATAATTCGAAAGAATTTACTGAATTACTACTTGCACTTCCCATTCCCCGTCGTTCTATTTTTTTAGGACAATATTTTGGAGTTGCCATTTCTCTTTCGTTAAGTCTGATCCTTGGATTGGGGATCCCATTCTTATTCTATGGCCTTTTTCAGTCGGATTCGATCGTTGATTTTTTACTGTTGCTAATTACAGGAAGTATGCTCACCTTCATCTTTACTGCCATTGCTTTCTATATCGGTTTAAGCAATGAGAACAAGATCAAGGGCTTTGGTTATGCCATCTTGTTTTGGTTGTTCATGGCGGTTATTTACGACGGGATCTTCCTTATTTCTCTTATCGTTTTTGAAGAATATCCTTTGGATAATCTTTCGCTATTCGCCACCCTTTTCAATCCCATCGACCTTTCACGTGTACTTATTCTTTTAAAGTTAGATATCGCAGCCCTCCTTGGATATACAGGAGCTGTTTTTCAAAAGTTCTTTGGTAACTTCAGCGGATTGATCGTTTCATTTTTTACCTTGTTCCTTTGGATTATCATACCGCTATTCCTTGTGAAAAGGAAAGCCTCCAAAAAAGATTTTTAAATCATGGTTATGAAGTTATTTTTTCTTTTACTGATGGGTATCACTTTTTTCCCTTCCGTTGCGGTTCACGCCCAAACCGAGGCGGATGATCGAAAAGCGATCCTTGCCGTTATGAAGATGCAGGAAGTTGCCTGGAGTAAAAATGATCTGGAAGGATTTATGCAAGGGTATTGGCGGAGCGATTCATTAAAATTCCTTGGCAGCAATGGAATCACTTATGGTTATGAACCTACCCTAGCCAATTATAAAAAACGATACCCTTCCGCAGATCACAGTGGAAAACTTTCTTTTAAAGTTCACACTATTACTCCCATCGAAAATGAATCTTATTATGTGATGGGTGAATATTTCTTATCCCGATTGGTCGGTGATGCAAATGGCACTTTTCTCATCATCTTCAGGAAGATCGATGGCCAGTGGAAGATCATTGCTGATATGAGTTCTTAAAACTTACGATCCGGATGAAAAGGGAGCAAATCTATAGAGGGTTTCTTATCTGAAATAACTTCCGATACTAATTTGCCGGTGCCTGTTGCCATGCTCCACCCCATCATGGCGTGCCCCGCGGCAATGGTCAAGTTTTTACATTTCACGGATCGCCCTATATAGGGACGCCCATCTGGCGAGACGGGCCGCAAGCCACAAGCAGCATCCTTTATTTCATCCTCCGATAATGAAACTTCGGGATAATAGCTACTTGCCGCTTTGGCAATCGCTGCAACTCGTTCCGGACGTATTTTATGATTGATCCCCGCTATTTCCATCGTCCCGGCAAATCGCGTAAATCCGTTCATTGGTGTCACTGCCGCTCGCGATTCCGTCAAGATCGCAGGAATCGTGATCTCTGTAGGTCGTTTTGTATTGATTCGATACCCCTTCCCCGCTTGCAGAGGGATCTTGATTCCGAGCTTCTTGGTCAATAAATTACTCCAAGATCCGGCGGCTAAGACAAATTCATCTGCTTCGATCGATCGTTTCTCTGTATATAACTTTTTAATTTTATCTCTTTCGATAACCAGGTCCTTTACTCCTTCATTGGCATAAAAACGAATGCCGGATGAAGTAAGGTAACGTTTCATCTGATCCATAAACTCCTGGGGGGTGGTATGCCAATCACACTGGTAGTAGGTTGCCCCCATTACGTCCATTTTCACCTTAGGTTCTAACTTATTTAACTCAGATAGGGTCAGCACCCTTGCCTCCAATCCTTCACTATTGGCCAAGTCGATTAATTTTATTTCCTTTTCAAGTGCCTTCGCCGTCTTGCACAACATCAATAAACCTTTATTTTCCAGTTGAAAATCAAATTGCTCATGCTGTTTGATCTGAGCATACAATCCACGGCTCATTAAGGTAATTTCCTTTATTGCCTTGATGGAACGATCCACATTTGCTGTGCTGCAAGATCTGTTAAAGGCCCAGGCCCATTCAATAAAGTCCTTCTCAAGTCGGGGTTTGATATATAAAGGGCTACTGGAATTGAACATCCACTTGATCCCCTGTCGCACCACACCCGGTGCGGCTAAAGGGATAATATGACTCGGACTTAAATATCCTGCATTGACGTATGATGCGCCAAAATCCATCCCGGATTGGTCGATGATCGTTACATCGTATTCCTCCTTTTTTAAAAAATAAGCGGTACAAAGTCCGATTACTCCTCCCCCAATGATCACTACTTTCTTCATGGGTTCTATAATTGATTAAGCATATCTTTTACATTTTTTGGCAGGGAATCTACGACCAGATCGTAGGAATGATCAATTAATTCATATAGTAAAGGAAGTGGAATATTTCCCTCCAAAACAACGGTATTCCAATGAAGTTTACTCATGTGATACCCTGGAAGTATCATCCCGTCGTATTCGGAACGCAGCTCCACTGAGCGATCCGGATCACATTTCAAATTCACCCGGGCCGGAATATGTTCCAAACCTGTGAGGGCAAACATCTTACCCATCACCTTAAAAACAAGCGTTTGTTGGTCAAAAGGAAAAGATTCTGTCACTCCTTTTTTTGCAAGGCAATAGTTTCGGAAGGTCTCTATATCCATAGAAGGGTCAATTCAAATTAAGATAAGTTGCCTAAATGGGTGTGTTTAAAATGATCGAAATATTTCAAGCCATAGCCGAAGACTCGATCCAAAGCGG
>JAHEMZ010000004.1 GCA_024643385.1 Flavobacteriaceae bacterium
GCCAATTGAAAAGGTTTCGCCGCTCGTTTTCCCATGACAATCAGATCAGGCTTATGCGCTTCTAAATAGTTTTCAATTTCATTCTTTACATTTCCGAAGGTGAGTCGATAACCAATGTTAATTTTGTACTCATTGGAAATAGAGGCAACTAGTTCTTCTATCTCACTGTCGGTACTGCAATACACATCCTTCATGGATCTCAGCGCAGAGAACTGATTATCCGTTTTCACTACTTCCGTTGGTTTTTTTACATAGAAAAGCTCGATTTCTCCATTTATCATCTTCGCTAAACTCACTGCGCTCTTTAAGGTAGTCTCTGCAGAACGATTCAAATCTGAAAGCACCAATATTTTGTTCTTTTTTGTTTCCATATTGTTCTAACTTAAGCTAATATTTGATTTTGGTCTTACTTTGAAGAATTGAATAAAGCTGGAGGGATTTTCTTCAACCCCTCGCTTTGAAACCAATTTGATGTCTATATTTCGCTCTTTTGCCTTATAAAGGAAATCTTCTAGTATTTCAATGATGTCATGATCTAAATACCTCGTATTTAACAGGTTTAACTCCAAATAAGTATCCCTGGGCAAGCTGTCCAATTCCTTTAAAATAGCCCCTTTGTTAAAGAAGGTCACCTCTTCCGCAAGGGTCATCTTAATTTTATGCTTCCCATTACTTTTATCTTCAATATGCAGGAAATGTGAATTCTGGTAGCTTTTTAACAGAATGACCACAATTCCTACCAACAGTCCCAATCCGATTCCTACCAACAGATCTGTAAATACGATTCCAACGACCGTGACAATATAAGGTACAAACTGTTTCCATCCCAAGGCATACATCTTTTTGAAGAGTTGTGGTTTTGCAAGTTTATACCCAACGATAAGCAGAATCGCCGCCAACACGGAAAGTGGAATCATATTTAGCAACTTCGGAATTAAGATCACCGAAACCAGCAATAGCAATCCGTGTATGATGGTGGATAATTTGGAACGAGCTCCCGATTGGATATTTGCGGAACTGCGCACTATCACTTGTGTGATTGGCAATCCCCCAATAAGTCCTGACAAAATATTTCCGGTCCCTTGCGCCAATAATTCTTTATTGGTTGGAGTCACATTCTTATGTGGATCTAATTTATCGGTAGCCTCGACACATAATAAGGTTTCTAAACTAGCCACTAAAGCGATGGTAAATGCAATGACCCAAATTTGCGGGTTGGTGATCGCTGAGAAATTTGGAAAGCTAAATTGATTGAAAAAGGAAGCAGCATCGTCCGGCACAGGCACACTCACCAAATGTGATGAGGCGATGGTAAAAAGTTCATGGGACTGCGTTAGCGCATAGAATACAATTCCCAGTACTACAGCGACCAAAGGTCCTTGAACTACGGTAAAGAACTTCGCCTTTTTGGCCAATACTTTGTCCCAAAGCAAAATAACTACCAATCCAAGAATTCCAACTATCATTGATCCAAGAATAATATGGTCAACCACATTAAACAGTGCAGAAAAAGTATTTTCACCCGATACTTCAAAAAAACTATCAGATCCTTCCGGTTCTGCATCATAACCAAAAAAGTGCGGGATCTGCTTTAGTATAATGATAATTCCAATTCCGGTTAGCATTCCTTTGATCACGGAAGAAGGAAAATAATAGCCAATAACTCCCGCTTTCAATAGACCAAACAAAATCTGTATGAAGCCTCCCAAGACTACGGCGACCAAAAAGTTCTCAAAGCTACCAAGCTCTGCAATTGCTGTTAGTACTATAGCCGCTAATCCTGCTGCCGGTCCGCTCACTCCAATTTGTGAGCCACTGAGTGCTCCCACAATAATACCGCCTATTATTCCGGCGATTACTCCAGAAAAGAGGGGGGCACCACTCGCTAAGGCAATCCCCAAACAAAGCGGTAATGCCACAAAAAATACGACAATACTAGCCGGTAAATCATTTTTTAAATATTTGAACATAGTAAAATAGTTTAAACTCCCCTGAATGAGAGTAATTAGAAAATCAATGATAATTTCTGAAAACTATGCGGTATGTTCCGGAGGAGGTAAGGTTATCTCAAAATTTAGAATTCCTTCTGAAATGTGATACACGTAATAATGAACCAGTGATTTATAAAAAGAAAACGAAGGAGAGGGTAATTCATATACAAATAAATCCTTTTCATTGATTTTCTTCAGGTGCTCATGCGACTGATCGTGTTGTTCTTCTTCGTTTAACGACATTGCTACCTGTTTATACCAATCTTCCACACAAAATGTTGCTATAGTAGGCGCCAGCATGGAAAATACCATGAGAAATGAAAAAATTAATTTGACAGATGCTTGAGCCATTTGGTTTGAAAACGTAAATATATCATGCTTTATCTTATATAAAAATTAATCTTCTGTTAATTTTCCTTATAATATTATAAAATAATAATGGCCTGCCAGGAGGCAGGCCATTAAATAATCAACTAATCTAACTTACTTATTGCTTAATAAAACGTTTTGTTGTGGATTGGTTTCCTTCAGTTATTCTCACATTATAGATACCATTCGCCAACGTCGAAACATTGATATTTGCTTCGGCATTAATATTTTCTTGAGTCATGATCACACGTCCTTGCATATCAATCACCGCAACATTGAACATTCCGGCGTTAGCATTTTGAAGGGTTAATATTTCACTTACCGGATTTGGATATAGAGCAAATTGGTTTGCATTGAAATCATTTACTCCCAAAGCGGCAGCAGGTAATTCTATTAAATCACCTCCGCTTGGCAAAGCCACCCAAAGACCAAAGGCAGGTCCGTCACTATTATTAGCCGGATTTAAAAATCCGGACGCCACAACTACTAAAGCTACACCTTCTAGATTCAAAGTCCCTAGAGGAGCACCAAAAGCTGCCACCCCTACCGTTCCTGTTTCATCTCTAATTTCCAACACATAGTCAGCGGTTGGTAATTCAAGGTACCCTTGAAAATCGGTGTACGCTAAATCATCTACAATCGTACCAGCACCCGCACCTGTTTCAACTACATCAACGGTTGGTGCGTCGGTAGATCCGTGGTGCACTAAAACATCTGTGTTGGTTCCTACGGTAGCTGCTTCTCTTCCCATGGCGTAAACCTCAAGTCCGAATGACGGAGCCGGATCGTAACCGGTAGGACTAACAATTCCATCGGCTACTACCACATAGGTCTCACCGTCTGCTAACGTAACAGGAAAGGTAGCAATGGCATCACCTGAACCTGTACTATTAGGTGGTGCTATTCCAATAACCACTTCAACATCCGCAGGGAAGTCGATGAATTCTGTAGCCGTTCTAAAAGTGAAATCGTCCAACGCCAAATCATCATTTAAATAAACGTCAACCACTTCCGCCGCTGCATCGGCTGAATTGTGAATAACCTGAACTCTTGCTTGAGAGTACCCCAATTGAAGGGTAAAAATTGTCACTAAAAGTAAAATTAAATTTTTCATATCATTTTTTGTTTAAGGTTTAACGATGTAAATTAAACAAAATAAAATGAGAATTGCTGCCTGAGGAATTCATTTTTAGTAAATTTTTAACTTTCAGAGTAATTTGGTTACCAAATCGTTACCTATTATAATATCCTGTCATTTTTAATATTTCACATATTTTTTTGACACAACCATGAAACTAATATTATATTTAGCCCATCAAAATTCCTTTTATGAAATATGTGTTAGTTGTATTATTGGCCATTGGCCTTGTTTCTTGTAACTCTGCTCAGAGTGGCATGCGGGCGGGAAAAACTATGACTCGTATTGATTATGCCAATACGATCACCGATTCCGAATTAAAAACTCATTTATACCAATTCGCCGATGATAAGATGCAAGGGCGAATGACCGGTAGTGATGGTCAGAAAATGGCTGCAGCCTATTTAAAGAATTTTTATATTTCTGAAGGAATTGCTGCCCCCAAAGGCACTGATTACTACCAAAAAATTCCGGCTGAATATTTTAACAGCAAGAGTGGTTCCATTGATTCTGAAAACGTGGTGGCCTTTATAAAAGGATCTGAAAAACCGGAGGAAGTGATCGTGATATCTGCCCATTACGACCATGTGGGAATGAAAAATGGCGACATCTATAATGGTGCCGATGATGATGGAAGCGGTACAGTGAGTATACTTGAAATAGCTCAAGCCTTTCAGATGGCTGTTAAAAAAGGACAGGGACCGAAAAGGTCGATCTTATTCCTTCATGTCACCGGAGAAGAAATTGGTTTATATGGTTCAAAATATTATACTGAAAATCCCCTTTTCCCCTTGGCAAATACCGTTTGTGATCTAAATATTGATATGGTGGGTAGAATAGACCCCGATAAAGGCGATAATCACAATTATATTTATTTAATTGGAAGTGATAAGTTAAGTCAGGAATTGCATGACGTCTCTGAGCTTGTCAACACCAC
This sequence comes from Flavobacteriaceae bacterium, assembly GCA_024643385.1. Taxonomy (GTDB): domain Bacteria; phylum Bacteroidota; class Bacteroidia; order Flavobacteriales; family Flavobacteriaceae; genus JAHEMZ01. The sequence continues at coordinate 4,436 of JAHEMZ010000004.1, forward strand.
GTACACTCAATTAGAACTGGATTACAAATTCAATGATGACAATGATCCTAATCGTTTCTATTACCGCAGTGATCATTACAATTTTGCGGAAAAGAATATCCCTATCATCTTTTATTTTAATGGTGTACATGAAGACTACCACAAACCTACAGATACTCCAGACAAAATTGAATATGAATTAATGGCCAAAAGGGCACAGCTGGTCTTTCAAACCGCTTGGGAAATCGCCAATCGTGAAGGCAGAATTACCGCCGATAAGCTATAAAGAAACCCATTTATTTATTAGGAAAGCTCCTTTAATAGGGAGCTTTTTTTATTTAATTTACTCGTCGTTAAAGTTTCAATCGACCAACAACGGTCTCCTTTTTAGGAACGCTTATAGTCACAAAAAAAGCTTCCCGGGTAGAGAAGCTTTGTATTTTTGGGTGGAAGACCGGGTTCGAACCGGCGACCTCTGGAACCACAATCCAGCGCTCTAACCAACTGAGCTACAACCACCATTTATTCTTTCGCTTTAGAAGCGGGTGCAAATATAATTCAATTTGCAACTTCCCGCAATAGTTTTAAAAAAATTAAATCAAATCTCCCAGCGATTTCACAGCGACGTATCTTTCCACATTATAACCCTCCCCATATTCCGTTCCAATTAATCTCCCAAAATTTCGATTGCGATAACTTAAACTTTCCATTGTATTTTTAGAAGAGATAGGTGTATCAGGTTCTTTACTCCCTTCTTCATAAAACTGACTCTTGTAAGCGAACACAGCTGCTAATTTTGTTTCCATAAAACCCGTAACATCTACCACAAAATCAGGTACTAATTCTTTCCACTGAATATAATGATATACATGTTTAGGCCTCCAGGCTTGCTGGTCCTTACCCTCCACTTGGGTTTCGATTTTGGGTAATCCACTTAAAAAGCAAGCATCACTTACCAGTTTACTCCCTTTACCATGATCTATATGACGGTCGTCAAGCGCATTACATAGAATTATATCGGGACGATATTTACGTATCATTCGGATTACTTCCATTTGGCTGGATAGATTGTTTTCAAAAAATCCATCGGCTAAATTTAAATTTTCCCTTACAGATACTCCCAAGATTTTAGCAGCGGCTGCCGCTTCCTTCTTTCTGATCTCAGCACTGCCTCGGGTTCCCAATTCTCCACGAGTAAGGTCCAAGATACCCACTTTCTTACCCAATGAGATCTCCTTGGCGATGGTCGCACCGCAACTCATTTCAACATCATCGGGATGGGCACCTATGGCAAAAATATCTAATTTCATAATGGAAACATTTGCTTTTTGGTCACCGCTTCAAAGGCCTGCTCTAAATCGGCGATTAAATCTTTTTTATCTTCTATCCCCACCGAAAATCGCAATAAACCATCTGCAATACCTTGCCGTTCACGTTCTTCCGGAGACAATAGAGCGTGTGAAGTTTTGGTGGGCGAAAGGATCGTAGACTCCACCCCTGCCAAACTCATCGACTGTTTGATCAAAACCAAGGCCTGCATAAAAGCCTGCGCATTCAATGTAGGTATGAGTTCGAACGATAACATTCCTGTATAACCATTCATTTGACGCTTGGCGATCTCATGATCAAGATGATCCTTTAAACCGGGATAATAGACCCGTTCCACCAAGGGGTGCTTATTCAACCATCCCGCAATTTTTTTTGCGTTTCGGTTTTGAGCCTTCACCCTTACCCCCATGGTCTTTATACTTCTTTCCAACAACCAAACCGTATAATCACTTAGACTTCCTCCTAAATTTTTTCCCAAATTCCAGATCCTATCCATATGTTCTCGTGAGCTTGCCACCGCACCTGCACAAATATCACTGTGTCCACCCATATATTTGGTAGCACTGTGAATGACAATATCAATACCGAAAAGGGAAGGGTTTTGATTGATCGGAGAAGCAAAAGTATTGTCTATCATTGAAACTAAATCATTTGCCTTCGCTATGCGACCGATCATTTCCAGATCAGTGATAAGCATTAAAGGATTAGAAGGAGTTTCTACATAAATTACTTTTGTATTCGACTTTATCTTCGCTTTGAAATCCGCTTCTGTAAATCCGTCGGTAAAATCGAATTCAATGCCATATTTGGGAAACTCTTCCACAATGAAGTTATAGGTGCCACCATAGATCGTTTTTTGAACCACCACATGATCACCGGATTGCAAGAATGCCAGCATAGTAGTGCTTACAGCCGCCATACCACTGCCAAAAAGCATAGCCGCTTCACAATGTTCCAATGCCGCAATCTTTTTACCCAATGCTTCCTGATTGGGGGTATTAAAATAACGGGGGTACCTTTTGACGTCCACATTTTCATAAGCATAAGACGTAGACATATACAAAGGAGAAATTGCTCCTTTGAATTGTTCATCCTTTATCTCTCCGACGTGCGTACACACCGTATTTACCCCTAATTTATTCGATTTCATCGCCTCTATTTTTAATGTTTTAAAAGTATAAAATCCTATTCAGGTTTGCTATCTTTAGCGCATGAAACTTTTGTTAATAAATATAAAAGAATTGCTTCAGGTTCGGGAAATCTCTCCTCGTTATATAAGTGGAAAAGAAATGAACATCCTGCCCACCCTCTCTAATGCTTGGTTATTATTTAACGGCACACAGATAGAGGATTATGGAACGATGAACCTTCCTCCTGATGGAAACTTTGCGCAAATTATTGATTGTACAGGACGCTTTGTACTTCCTGCCTGGTGTGACAGCCATACCCATATTGTGTATGCCGGAAACAGGGAACAGGAATTTGTAGATCGCATCAATGGACTCACTTACCTAGAAATTGCCGAAAAGGGAGGAGGTATTCTGAATAGCGCAAAAAAACTGCAAGAAACTTCCGAAAAAGAACTCTACGATCAATCCGCTGCGAGGCTAGAAGAAGTACTGTATCTGGGCACCGGTGCGATCGAAATTAAGAGCGGTTACGGACTTACCCCGGAAGCGGAAATGAAAATGTTACGCGTTGCTAAAAAATTGGCCAAAAAATATCCGGTAGCCATTAAAACTACTTTCCTGGGAGCTCATGCTCTGCCCACGGAATTTAAAAACAACAAAAAGGGATACCTGGATCTGGTTTGCAACGAAATGATTCCTAAGGTGGTTCAAGAAGATCTGGCCCATTTTATTGATGTTTTCTGCGAAGAAGGCTACTTCTCTGTGGAGGATACGGAACGGATTCTTTCCGAAGGAAAAAAGTTTGGTCTTATTCCTAAAATACACGTGAATCAATTTAACGCAATTGGGGGCGTTGAAGCAGGGGTTCGGCACCAAGCTTTAAGCGTGGACCATCTGGAATTACTTACCGATGAAGACCTTAACGCCTTAAAAAATTCTGAGACCATGCCGGTGGCCCTTCCGGGTTGTTCCTATTTTTTGAGTATTCCCTATACCCCCGGAAGACGAATCATAGACGCCGGACTGCCCTTGGCTCTAGCGACCGATTTCAACCCCGGTTCCTCCCCTTCCGGAAATATGAACTTTGTGGTAGCCACCGCCTGCATTAAGATGAAACTTACCCCCGAAGAGGCGATCAACGCAGCTACCATTAATGGGGCATATGCCATGGGATTAAGTGATTCACACGGCAGCATCACTAAAGGAAAAGCTGCCAGTGTAATTATTACGGAAGAAATTCCTTCTTATGGTTACCTGCCTTATGCCTTTGGAAGTAATTGTATCGATCAGGTAATTCTAAATGGCAGGGTTTTATAAAGTTAGAGTCAATTTATTTCAAAAAATATCCTCATGCAAAAACAACTAATCGAGTGCGTTCCTAATATTAGCGAAGGACGTGATACCTTAAAGATCCAAACCATTTCCCAAGTAGTTGAAACTGTGGAAGGGGTCAAACTGCTTGATGTAGACCCCGGTAAAGCAACGAACCGAACGGTTATTACCTTTGTAGGAGAACCTGATCGAGTGATCGAAGCTGCTTTTCTTCTTATTAAAAAGGCGGCGGAATTGATCGATATGAGCAAGCACAGCGGGGCACATCCGCGCTTTGGAGCTACCGATGTTTGTCCGCTCGTTCCCATTGCTAATATAAGTTTGGAGGAAACCGCACATTATGCGCATCAATTGGGAGAACGCGTGGGGAAAGAATTAGGGATTCCCGGGTATTTTTATGAAAAGGCTGCTAAAGAGGAAAAAAGGAAAAACTTAGCCAATTGTCGCTCCGGTGAATACGAAGGTTTGGCTAAAAAACTCACCGATCCCAATTGGGTTCCCGACTTCGGACCGGCTGAATTCAGTGCAAGTGTAGTCAAAACAGGAGCTATAGCGATTTCTGCCCGTGATTTTTTGATAGCCTATAACGTTAACCTCAACAGTACTTCTACTCGCAGGGCCAATGCCATCGCCTTCGATATTAGAGAAGCAGGACGTACAAAACGGGAAGGAAATCCCATTACAGGAAAACCGGTATTGGATGCAAACGGGGAACCTGTTCGTATTCCGGGAAAACTAAAAGCCGTAAAGGGAATTGGTTGGTATATCGAAGAATATGGTATCGCACAGATATCTTATAATCTGACCAATATTTCGATCACCTCTATGCATGAAGTTTTTGATGAAAGCTGTAAAGTAGCCAACGAAAGAGGAATGCGCGTCACCGGATCGGAACTGGTTGGATTAGTACCCTTGCAGGCCATGCTCGATGCAGCCGATTACTTTCTGAAAAAGCAGGAGCGCTCCTTAGGAATTTCAGAAAGTGAAAAAATTAAGATCGCCATAAAGTCATTAGGACTGGACGATCTTAAGCCCTTTCATCCCGAGGAACGGATCATAGAATATATGTTGGCTTCAGACGAGAAAAAGTTGATCGATCTAAAATTGAACGATTTTGCCGACGAAACGGCAGGAGAGTCAATGGCGCCTGGCGGAGGATCCATTAGTGCTTATGTAGGTGCGCTGGGAGTATCCTTGGGAACCATGGTTGCCAACCTTTCTGCGCACAAGGCCGGATGGGATGAAAGATGGGAGTTCTTTTCAGAATGGGCGGAAAAAGGACAGGCTTATAAGAAAAAATTAATGTATCTGGTCGATGAAGACACGAATGCTTTCAACAAGATCATTGACGGATTCCGAATGCCAAAAGGTTCTGAAAATGAGATCGAAGCCCGAAAAAAAGCGATTGAAGAAGCCACGAAATACGCCACAGAAATTCCGTTTCAAGTAATGGAAACCGCCTTTCAGTCGATGGAAGTTCCACAGGCCATGTTAAAAGAAGGATTGCAAAGTTCTCTGTCTGATGCAGGAGTGGGAATACTCTGTGCAAGAGCCGCCGTCATGGGTGCATATTTTAATGTCCGTATCAACGCTAAGGATATAAAGGATCGAGCTTTTGCCGAGGATATCCTTTCAAAGGCCGCAAAGATCTATAACGCCACGTTGGCCATAGAAAAGGAAACTATCGCTCTGATAGACAGTAAAATGTAGTGATGGGACTTCGGATAGAATCATTCCGACCGGAATTCGCCCAATCGTTCTTCGACTTAAATATCGAATGGCTGAAAACCTATTTCTATGTAGAGGATTATGATCGGGAAGTTTTAAGTAAACCACAACAATATATTTTGGATCGAGGCGGAAATTTATTTTTTGTCGTGGACGGCAAGGAGGTCTATGGAACCGTCGCTTTGATGCCTTATGACGCAACTACTTTTGAACTTACCAAGATGGCCGTATCGCCGGAACTACGAGGAAAAAAGATTGGACAACAACTGATGGTGCACTGTATCGAATTTGCCAAGAAGGAAGGAAAAAATCTGGTCCTTTACTCTAACACCAAGCTAGAAAATGCGATTCATATCTATAAAAAATTTGGTTTTGTAGAAATTCCGGTCGAGGCGAATAGCCCTTACGATCGAAGTAATATTAAGATGACCTTAACGATCTAGGTATTTATTTCGATATTAAAATTGGATATCTTTAACAAAAAAAATAACGCTATGAAAAATTTTATTTATTTCCTTTTCGTATTCACCCTACTTACAAGTTGTAAAAATAATACATCCGAAAACATTGCAGCAGAAACCGATTCAACGCTCAATGATATCACTGAACTGCCAACCGCATCTTCTTTTAAAGTTACTCCTATTTCACATGCTACCATGGTCATCCGTTGGGGCGACACCACCCTATACATTGATCCTGTAGGAGGTGCTACTGCTTTTGAAGGATCTAGTAAACCGGATCTTATTCTGGTGACAGACATTCATGGTGATCATTTAAATATAGAGACCTTGGAAGCGTTGATTCAACCCAAAACCAAATTAATTGTTCCGAATGCAGTTGCCGAAAAGCTTTCAGAAAAACTAGCGCCTATGGCCATGATCATGGATAACGGGGAGATCAATGAGGTTTTAGGTTTTAGCATTGAAGCCATTCCTATGTACAATTTACGGGAGGAAGCTCTGCAATTTCATACGAAAGGACGTGGAAACGGTTACGTGATCGAATTAAGTGGCGAGCGCGTTTATATTTCCGGAGACACCGAAGACATTCCGGAGATGCGAACCCTGCAAAATATTGACAAAGCTTTTGTCTGCATGAACCTCCCTTACACCATGACGGTAGAAAGTGCTGCGGATGCAGTGTTAACTTTTGCTCCAAAAGAAGTATTCCCTTACCATTACCGTGGAACAGAAGGCTTGAGTGATGTTGTGAAATTTCAACAAATGGTAACAGAGAAGAATGCTGCCATAAAAGTAACACAACTTGATTGGTATCCTGCGACGCAGTAATTGAAAGTAGTTGTCAAAAGGCAGGGAATATCCCTGCTTTTTTTATGGTTTAATTTTTATCTTCCAGCAACGGCACAAATCGAAATTCACCATGTTCTGTTTTTTCGAACTTACGTGCACTTGTGCGCTCGAAGACGGTCATAATTTGTACATCCTCTCCCACAGGAATTACTAACTTCCCTCCCACTTTTAATTGTGCTAACAATGGTTTAGGCACATAGGGTGCTCCGGCTGTGACCACGATCCCGTCAAAGGGAGCAAACTCAGGAAGTCCTTTGTACCCGTCACCAAAAACCATCTTCTTGGGTCGATAGCCAATTTTAGGCAGGAACAGACTGGTTTTTTTAAACAGTTCATTTTGTCGCTCGATTGTATAAACTAAAACCCCCATTTCCAGTAAGACCGCACTCTGATAACCACTCCCTGTTCCGATCTCTAATACCTTATCCCCTTCTTTTACCGCCAGTAATTCTGTTTGACGAGCCACGGTATAGGGCTGTGAAATGGTTTGATCGGCTGCAATGGGAAAAGCTTTGTCGACGTAGGCATGATCGATAAATCCGCTATCCATGAACCAGTGACGTGGCACTCGTCCGATAGCTTCCAATACGTCTTCATTGGTGATGCCTTTTTTACGCAATAGCTCCACTAATTTCATCCGCATACCCTTATGTGTAAATGTATCTTTCATATCTTATTCTTTATTCATCCAGTCCTCTTTCATGAGCTCATAAAAAGTACATAGTGCCCCGTGTCCTTCAAATGTTCCTATTTGTCGCATTCCCAGTTTTTCGTTTAAAATCTTGATTGATGCTTTATTGGATTGCATGGCCATCCCGTAGATCACTTCATATTTGGAATGTGAGAACACATAGTCCAAACACACCACGGCCGATTCCGCAGCATACCCCATCCCCCAAAATTCTTCACGCAAACGATAGCCAATATCAAGAAAATTTTGATGTCCATTAATAGCCTCCAAATTCAATTTGAAACCGGTCCATCCTACGAATTCCCCAGTCTGCTTTTCGATCATGGCCCATCTGCCAATACCATGATCTATATATTGTTGCCTTACTCCTTGGATTAGGGATCTAGCTTGGTCGATCGTGTGAATGGGATTATTCCCAAGATGTTCATGAACTCTGGGGTTGGAATCCAATGCAAACATTCCGTCATCATCTGTAAGCCGCAATTCCCGTATCCATAATCGGGAAGTTTCTAAAATTGGTTGTCTCATCGATTTTCTATGAAACAAAGCTACTAAAACCCCTTCGGAATTTGACCGGCATCCTGCTCAATTTTACCTCAAAAAAAGTATCTTTGTCAAAAATCCATTCACATGCTTAAAGCAGGAGTCTTAGGTGCCGGTCACCTGGGTAAAATTCACTTGAAATTGCTGCAACAATCTTCAAGGTATAACTTGGTCGGTTTTTACGATGCAGATACGAAGGCAGCTAAACAAATTGAACAGGAATTGGGTTATAAAAGCTACCCATCCATGGAAGCACTCATCGAGGCCTGTGATATGGTCGATGTGGTAACTCCCACAATCCATCATTTCAAATGCGCCAAAAAAGTGGTAGAAGCCGGGAAGCATTTGTTCATTGAAAAGCCCATTACACAAACAGTGGAAGAATCAGAATTGTTAAGAGCGCTGGTTAAAAAACATGGAGTAAGAGGACAAGTAGGTCATGTGGAGCGTTTCAACCCTGCGTTTACGGCGGTAAAAGGAATGTTTGAAAATCCTATGTTCATTGAGGCACATCGTCTTGCTGAATTTAATCCTCGCGGAACCGATGTTCCCGTTGTGTTGGACCTGATGATCCATGATATTGATGCCATTCTGAGTGTGGTAAAAAGCAAGGTGAAGAATGTAAGCGCAAGCGGCGTTTCCGTCATTTCTGAAACGCCGGATATTGCCAATGCCCGTATCGAATTTGAAAATGGTTGTGTGGCCAATCTTACGGCCAGTAGGATCTCGATGAAAAAAATGCGCAAAGCTCGATTCTTTCAAAAAGATGCTTATATCTCGGTTGATTTCTTAGAAAAGAAATCTGAGGTGGTTAAGATGAAAGATGCCCCAAGAAAGGCCGATGATTTTGCCATGATCCTTACCAATGCCGAAGGGAAAAAGAAACAGATCTATTTTGACAACCCTAAAATAGCTCAAAACAATGCCATCCTGGACGAATTGGAATCTTTCGCCGATGCCATTGAAAATAATACTACGCCTGTGGTAAGCTTAGAACAAGGCTCTGAGGCCTTGCGAGTTGCCCTACTTATAATCGAAAATTTTAAAAGTTTATAATATAGCATGAAAAATGTAGCCGTTATAGGAGCCGGAACTATGGGAAATGGAATTGCCCATACCTTTGCTCAATTTGATTACCGTGTACAGCTTATTGACGTTTCTCAAACCGCATTAGACCGCGGAATTGCCACGATCACCAAAAATCTGGATCGCATGGTGGCCAAAGGAACTATTTCCGAAGTAGAAAAGAAGGCAACGTTAAGCAATATTACCACTTATACCAATTTGGAAGAGGGGGTAGAATATGCAAGCTTAGTGGTAGAAGCTGCCACGGAGAATCTGGACCTGAAATTGAAGATCTTTAAAGATTTGGATAAGTTCTGTCCGGATGACACAATTCTCGCTTCGAACACCTCGTCCATTTCCATTACTCAAATAGGCGCTGTTACCTCTCGCCCGGAGATGGTTATTGGCATGCACTTTATGAACCCTGTGCCAATCATGAAACTGGTAGAGATTATCAAAGGCTACAACACCAGTGATGTAACCTATCAAACCGTGCGAGCTATCTCGTTAAAACTAAACAAGGTTCCGGTAGAAGTAAATGATTATCCGGGATTTGTAGCGAATCGTATTTTAATGCCCATGATCAATGAGGCGATAGAAACGCTATACAATAATGTGGCGGGCGTAGCAGAGATCGACACCGTGATGAAATTAGGGATGGCCCACCCGATGGGACCTTTGCAATTGGCAGATTTTATTGGTTTAGATGTCTGCCTTTCCATCTTAAAAGTAATGTATGACGGATTCAAAAACCCGAAATACGCACCTTGTCCACTGTTGGTAAATATGGTAATGGCCGGAAAACTTGGCATCAAAAGCGGGGAAGGTTTTTACGATTATTCGGAAAGTAAAAAAGCGGAAAAAGTGGCCCACATGTTTTCATAATAATGCCTGAGTGATGATCGAATGAGTCGATCAAAGGCATTGGTGAAATTATTTATGAATTCTAAATGAACATTTCAGAAAATTTAAAAAAACTAACCCCCACATTACCGGAAGATGTCACCTTGGTTGCGGTTTCCAAAACCAAACCATTAGAAGATCTGATGTTAGCCTATCATGCCGGTCAGCGTGTGTTTGGTGAAAATAAAATTCAGGAAATGGCTGCCAAGTGGGAGGCAATGCCCAAAGATGTCGAATGGCATATGATCGGACATGTGCAAACCAATAAGGTAAAATACATGGCCGAATTCGTCACCCTGATTCATGCCGTAGATAGCCTGAAGCTTTTACTAGAGATAAATAAACAGGCCCAAAAATTCAAACGTGTGATACATTGTCTGGTTCAGATAAAGATCGCAGACGAGGAAAGTAAATTCGGACTCACGGAAAGTGAAGCGATATCTTTACTGAATGACCCGACCGCAGGAGCCTTAACCCATGTAAAAATTGTGGGATTAATGGGGATGGCTACTTTTACGGAAGATAAAGCACAATTGATAAGGGAGTTCTCCCATTTAAAAAGGTTTTACGACCTTCATAAAGACACCTATTCCTTCCATATCTTATCGATGGGGATGAGTGGAGATTATAAGATAGCCATTCAACAAGGCAGCAATATGATTCGTGTGGGAAGCGCTATTTTTGGGGAGCGAAACTATTCACAATAAGTTAATAAATCATTAGGTTTTAACAACTGTAACCAAGAATTTCTACCAAATACTATTTAAATTGGCTTATTCTTTTTACAGACATTTTTAAAATATTAGAGCATACGTGTACGCAATTTTAGATATCGAAACTACCGGAGGGAAATACAATGAAGAAGGAATTACTGAAATTGCTATTTATCGATTTGACGGACATCAAATTGTGGATCAATTTTCCAGTCTGGTAAATCCGGAACGAACCATACAACCTTTTGTAGTGAACCTGACCGGTATTAACAATGAAATGCTGCGAAATGCCCCTAAATTCTATGAGGTCGCCAAGCGAATTATTGAAATTACCGAAGGTTGTGTCGTTGTAGCTCATAATGCACAGTTTGATAACCGAATACTAACTACCGAATTCGACCGGCTGGGTTATACCTTCGAAAAAGATACCCTATGTACGGTAGAACTCTCTAAAAAACTTATCCCCGGTATGGATTCCTATAGTTTAGGAAAACTTGCTCGATCTTTAGGAATACCTATAAGCGATAGACATCGCGCACAAGGTGACGCCATTGCCACCGTTAGTTTGTTTAAGATGTTAATGATCCGAGACACGTCAAAAGAAATTATCCAAACTACGGTTCGCAAAGACCCCAAGCGACAGCTTGAACCTAAACTTCTTGAACTTATAGAAAATGCCCCCGCCGATACGGGAGTTTATTATATGCATCGTTCAGATGGTTCCATTATTTACATTGGAAAAAGCAAGAACATTAAAAAACGTTTGGTGCAGCATTTTACCAACGATAACCGTAAATCGAAAAAGTTACAACTGGATGTTGCTGCAGTGACCTATGAAAAAACCGGCAGCGAACTCATTGCCTTGCTAAAGGAAAGTGAAGAAATTAAACTGAACAAACCCATTTATAACAGAGCTTTACGAAGAAGCCTTTTCTTATACCAGCTAATTTCTTTTGAGGACGAAAAGGGATATATCAACTTAAGGATCGAGAAGGCTGATAGCAGAAAAAAAGCGATCACCACCTTTACTAATTACCAGCAAGCCAAGTCCTCTATGTACCGTATTACGGAAACGCATCAATTGTGTCAAAAACTTACCGGCATCTATGAAACGAAGTCGAGTTGTTTTCTATATGGCATTAAGGAATGTCATGGCGCCTGTATTGAAGAAGAGTCTGTTGCTGAATATAACACACGGGTAGCTACTTTTCTAGAAGCAAATAGTTACACCAACAAGAATATGCTCATCATTGACAGAGGCCGAGAAGTAGATGAGCGATCGGCCATTCTTATCGAAAATGGCAAATACATTGGTTTCGGGTTCTATAATCTGAACTATCAAATCAATAATCCGGATGTGCTTAAATCTATCATTAGTCCTATGCAAAACAACAGGGATTCGCAGCATATTATTCAATCCTACCTGCGCAAAAACAAGGTACTTAAGATCGTAAATTTATCGCCGAATAAGGTAGATTGAAGAAACTTACTTATTTTTAAGACATAAATTATATACCGTGGGAGATTCACAAGCGTTGTGGCGCAAAAAATTACATGATATTATTTATGAGGCGGACACCCCCTCGGGTAAGTTCTTTGACGTAGTATTATTAATTTTGATCCTTCTGAGTGTCATTTTTGTCATGATCGAGAGTATCCGTGGACTGCCGCAAAGGATCTATGATTTGCTCTATCTCGGTGAATGGGTCATCACCATTTTCTTTAGCATTGAGTATATATTCAGGATTATAAGCGTTAGACAACCTTTTCGCTATATCTTCAGTTTTTATGGAGTGATTGATCTGCTATCGACCATCCCGCTTTATTTGTCATTTATCCTTGCAGGAAGTAATTATTTACTCACTGTAAGGGCCTTAAGGCTTTTACGTGTTTTTAGAATTCTCAAAATCACTCGCTACATAGGAGAAGCAAATCGATTGAAAAATGCACTCAATGATAGTAAGGCTAAAATATTGGTCTTTTTGTTTGCTGTTTTTATTGTTGCCATCATTGCCGGAACCTTAATGTATCTAATAGAAGGTGAAGAAAACGGGTTTACCAGTATCCCCCGAAGTGTGTATTGGTGCATTGTAACGCTAACAACGGTAGGTTTTGGAGATATTGCTCCCGCTACTCCGTTAGGGCAATTACTGGCTACTTTTATTATGATCATGGGGTATGGTATCATTGCAGTTCCAACGGGAATCGTAAGTGCCGAATACACCCGACATAAAGATCATATTCCAACCAACACCCAATCATGTTCTAATTGCGGAGCCAATGTTCATAAGGATAATGCAAAATATTGCCATCAATGTGGTGAAGATCTAAATCCTGCCTAATGGCTATAAAAAAGCCTTTCTTAATTTGTATTGTAGGTCCCACCGCCATCGGCAAAACTGCTCTTTCTTTAGCTATCGCCAACGCTTTTACCACTGAAATAGTGTCCGCAGACTCGCGGCAATTTTTTAAAGAAATGTGCATAGGAACAGCAGTACCTTCAGAAGTAGAGCTCTGTTCCGCTAAACATCATTTTATTCAAAGCAAGAGTATTTTTGAAACCTATAGTGTAGGTGATTTTGAAAGAGAGGCTATTGCCTTACTTTCTGAATTATTTCAGAAAAATCGGATTGTGGTAATGGTGGGTGGATCCGGACTTTATGTGGATGCTGTCGTTAAAGGGCTGGATGATTTTCCCGAAGTAGCCCCCGAGATCCGAACGCAATTAAATGCGGATCTTCAAAATAAAGGAATGGAATCGCTACAGCAAGAACTTAAAACTACTGACCCTAATTATTTTGAAGAAGTAGATATTGAAAACACACAACGTGTGATAAGGGCGCTGGAAGTTATTAGAAGTTCCGGACAACCTTTTTCCTCCTTCAGAAGAAATGTCAAGGCAAAGCGTGAATTTGACACCCTATATATCGGACTTACGGCAGACAAGGAAATTATCTACGATCGCATCAACCTTCGGGTGGATTTGATGATGGAAGCCGGTTTATTGGAAGAAGCGGCCAAACTGTTGCCCTATAAAAAACTCAATGCCCTTCAAACCGTAGGCTATCGAGAATTATTTGATCATCTGGAAGGAAAAACAAGTCTGGATACCGCCATCGATGAGATCAAAAAAAATACGCGACGTTTTGCTAAACGACAGGGCACTTGGTTTCGAAAAAATGATCAAATCCAATGGTTCTCTTACGACACCCCTTATTCTAAAATAATCGAAGCTATTAAAAAAGCCCTTCCCTAATAAATAGGAGAGGGCATGATACACTTAATATATTCGTTGAATTATTGGTCTACTTCACTTTTTACGACCAACCGGAAACCTTCTCCATGAATGTTAATGATTTCAACATCATCATCCTTACCTAAATACTTTCTAAGTTTGGCGATATATACATCCATACTTCTGGAAGTGAAATAATTGTCATCTCTCCAGATCTTTGTAAGGGCCAATTCGCGAGGCATCAAGTCGTTTTTGTGCAAACACAACAACCGCAATAAATCATTCTCTTTTGGAGAAAGCTTAATAGGTGATTCCGTTTTAAACGTTAAAAAGCGAAGTTTCGAATTTAGGTGAAAACTTCCAACTCTAAATTCAAATTGTTTGCTATCCGTGACCGAATCGGTTCCTTTTCTTTGAATGATCGCCTTGATTTTCATTAATAATACTTCGCTGTCAAAGGGCTTGTTCAGGTAATCATCTGCTCCTACTTTGTAGCCTTTAAGGACATCTTCTTTCATCGCCTTCGCTGTTAAAAAGATAATGGGGATATCCTGGTTTTTTTCTCGAATTTCTCTCGCTAATGTAAATCCGTCCTTGTAGGGCATCATCACATCGAGTATACAAAGATCAAAATCATCTTTTTTAAATTTTTCAAATCCTTCCATTCCATTTTTAGCATGGGTCACACTATAGTCGTTCATGGTAAGGTAGTCTTTGAGAACTGTCCCAAAGTTAGGATCATCTTCTACTAGCAAAATTCTTTTGTTCTGTGTTTCCATATTATTAAGATATTAAGTGCATTTTAATAGTAAAGGTGCTTCCTTTACCTTTTTCACTATCAACGTAAATTTCAGCATTATGGTCATCCAATATGCGCTTTACATAAGAAAGGCCTAAACCGTGCCCTTTCACGTTATGAATGTCTCCCGTGTGTTCACGGTAGAACTTTTCAAATATTCTTTTCTGAACGTTTTTAGTCATCCCCATCCCCTGGTCTTGAATTTTTAGGAGGATACTATTTTTTACGTTTTCAGTATAGATATCAATTTTGGGTTCTTCCTCTGAATACTTTATCGCATTATCTAAAATGTTCACGACCAAGTTAGTTAGATGCAATTCATTTCCCAACACCGATGTTTTTATGGCATCCAAGTGCGTTTTGATATAACCGCCTCGATCTTCCACAATTAGACTCACATGTGAAATGGCATCTTCAATTATTTCATGCAACATTATGCGCGTTTTGGGCAAGTCCAATTCATTCTTTTCCAACTTCGAAATTCGCAATACATTTTCCACTTGTGCATGCATTCTTCTATTTTCATCGCCTATCATTTTCAAATAGCGGTCAATAAATTCTTTATTCTCCGCGACCTTAGGATTCTTCATGGCATCTAATGCTAGATTAATCGTGGCAATAGGCGTTTTGAACTCATGGGTCATATTATTAATGAAATCAGTTTTGATCTGCGAAATTTGACGCTGTTTGAACAATTGCGTTAACGCATTAGCGTACGCTAAAATAATCACACCTGTAAACGCTAATGACAACAGAGCCATCCCTAGAATGGAATTGAGAATTTCCGTCGATTTACCCGAGAAATTCACATATAGTTGATAGTTTGTATTAAAGGTGTCATTCACAAATAAAGGTACTCCATACGTACTGGCAGGATCTAACTGGAATCCTCTGGAACGTATTTTGGTCGCTAATTCATTACTGTACACTGCGTATTCAAATTTAGATTTAATCCCTCTTTCCCTAGCTTGATCCTCAATCAGATGAGCGATCTCTTCATTAGAAACTCTATTGTGAATGGGTGTTCGTGAGGTTATGTTACTTACCGCCTCTTCAAACTGCTTTCTTTCAAAATCTCTTAATCGGTCAAAATCCACCTGTGTTTGCGTCACCTCACCTTGACCATCTAAGGATCCAACAATTCGAGTGGTCTTTTTCTGATTCGTGATTTTTTTGAATTGAATACTGTCTATCTCATGATCAAACAAATAAGAAGACAGTTTATAATCTTCTTCAATGATACCATCTGAAAAAATAACGGTCTCGTTTTTATCCTCATTAACAATTCGATAAATAAGCTCCGTTACATTTATATTGTCCGGAACCTTTAAACTGTCAACCAACCCACTGTATAACTGATAGTATTCTTCTGTTTCTCTTAACTGAACCTTTCTGGCCACCTCGATCAATATTTGCCTTACACTTAATGTAAATTGATCTTCCTTCGTTTGGTATGCATTGTTGATCCAATAACCTTGAACAAAAATAATCCCCAATAATGAGAGTGACATCGAGCCAATGAGGAGCACAAAAATCCTTTTGTTCATATAATCAAAATTAAGATTTTAACATTTAGGGTTCGGGTCATTTAACCAAATGTTAACAAAAGGGAAGGATTCTTAATTTTCTAAAGAATTTAAGATTGAATTATGAATTTCAAGAACTTGCCTTGCCGTATCATCCTTACCACTATTATCAATGATAAAATCAGCCAAAGGTGCTTTCTTTTCGTCGCTCCACTGATGCTGCATACGAAGTATAATTTCTTCTTTGCTACTGCGATCGCGTTGCATGATTCTCTCTACTCTAATTTCCTCAGGTGCTGTAACTAATATCATATAATCACATTCCTTATAACCACCATTTTCAAATAATATTGCAGCCTCTTTCACGCAATAAGGTGCCAGCTGTAGCTTTAACCACTTCTTAAAGTGGGATCGTACTTTAGGATGTATGATTTTATTCAACTTTTGCAGCAATTCGTTATCATTGAAAACCTGCTGCGCAATGAAGGATCTATTTAATTCATTATTACTATAGGCGGCTTCACCCAACAATTCAATAAGTGCCTTTCTAATGGATCTTGAGGTTACGGTTAGTTTCTTTGCCTCTGTGTCTGCAATATAGACAGGGATCCCGAGTGCTTCGAACATTTTTGCCACCGTGGTTTTACCACTGCCCATACCGCCTGTTAAACCAACGACCTTCACTTTATTTAAAGATTAAATATTCGACTTTCTTTGTCGACATAGCAATTTTAAAAACCCCTTCCGGGTGATACACTATTTTTGGGATCATAAAATTTCCTTCTGTGATTTTTTCTGAGAAATCACAGATCACGCGAAAATTAGAGGCATTAAATTGATTAAAATCTTTAACGGGGACTTCAAAGTTAATAATTAGGGATTCAGGGATAATTTTCACCTTCAGATCTAGAGGAACATTCGTCAATTCGATGGGTAACGTCAAACTTTTCTGAGTGAATTCATCCACTACAATTTCCAAAAGCACCTTTTCCGGATGGAAGGATACGAAGGGAACCTTTGGTTTTAACAAAGTAACTTCTTTAGAATAAGTCGCCTCCATATTTTTGATGCTTACACGCTGTGTGACCACACTATCAATACTTTTAATGACCTCGGATGGTCCGGCCACCGTAATAGAATCAGGGAGTAGCCTCATTCCTTTGGTACTTTTGAATCCTTCCTTATAGGTAATGTTACTATTCAATATAACCGGGATTTTCTTGGAGATCGATTTATCCAAAAAAACTGTAAATTCTTGTGCAGAAATGCGTTCTATATTGGTCACATCCCATTGTTCTTTGATTAATCCAATCAATTGTGACTCACTAATGATGACCGCATTTTGATCGTTCACCACAAACTGACTGAGGTCCACAGTAAGGTTTGCATCTTTCAGGGCGTAGGTCAATAAGTTAAATCCGTTTGCCATCATCTCAATTTGCATGTGCTGAGGACTTCGCTCTGAGATTATTGCATTTGAGGGAACGTTGCTATACTTTACATCTACATTCACTTCAGCGACAGTTTCCTTTGAAAATTTGGTAAGCAGCCAAAAAAGAAGGGCCATTCCTAAGAAGAAAAGGAATGTTTTTACCTTACTATTTTTATTTCGATAATTATTTCGAACCACCCAATAAATTTACTTAAAAAATAGCGCAGGATAAGCTAGCCTGGGGTTTTTCTTTAGTAATCCAATTTGAAAGCTACTATTTAGAAATGCCCATCCATATCCGAAGAACTGCACAAATAAAGCTATAATAGTTAATCCACCGATAATTGCACTGCGATTTTTAAAAGAAGCATCCAAGCCAATTAAAGTTACATAGGCAAGCAATGGCCAGATTAGGATGTAAGAACCTACCACTGCAAAAAAGAGGCTTAGCAGGGAATAGATAAGAAAGAAACTGGGAAACCAAAATGTGATCTTTGCAGAGGTGGGATGCCAGGAATTTAAAATGGGCCGTACCAAACCAAATTTTCGTACTTGCACATAAAATTTTTTCCATGAAATTCTTCGTTTGTGAAATACGAAAGCATTGGGAATAAATTGAGTTGTGAATCCTGCCTTGACGAGCCTTTGTGAAAGGTCCGGATCTTCTCCCGGATGAATATCTGAAAAACCTCCGGTAGTTTCAAAAGCAACTTTTGAAATCCCCATATTAAAACTTCGTGGTTCAAACTTTTGAACACTCGTTTTGCTGCCTCTTATTCCTCCTGTGGTGTAAAAGGAGGTCATTACATAATTAATAGCCTTTTGTAAGGGGGTGAAAGTTATATGGGCAGCATCTGCGCCACCGTAACAATCGGAATAATTCTGTTGTAAGAATTCATCTACTGTATTGAGATAATGAACGGGCAGCAAACAGTCGGAATCTAGAATGATAAAATAATCCCCTTTTGCGTTTCGCATGCCAAAGTTACGAGAATCTCCCGGTCCAGAATTCATTTTATAGTAGTACGCAATCGAAAGCCGATCTTTAAAATCGTTGACAACAGGTTCACTGGATTGCGTAGAGCCATCTTCAATGATCAATATTTCATAGGAGACATTCGTTTTCATTTGCACAAAACTGTTCAATAGCTCCCTAATTTCATCAGGTCTATTGTAAACAGGAATGATAAAGGAATAAAACCGCTGCATAAATACAAATGTAAACAATTAAAAAAGCCACCCCGATGAATCGGGATGGCTTCTTATCTATTAATTTGAAAAAATTATCTCTTAATCACCTTGTAGGTTCCTTTTTGTCCATCTACAGTTACTTCCATAAGGTAAGCACCAGCAGCTAGGTTAGAAACGTTCAACTCAGTGGTAGTTGCATTTACATTAAGATCCATAAGTTTTTGACCAAGGATGTTGTAAAGCGCAACTTTCTCAATATTCTCAACTGATGATAAATTAACTATATCGTTCGTTGGGTTTGGATAGAAAGCAAAGCCTTCGATCTCATTACTGTCTACACCTAACTGACAGTTATCAAAGATGATATCGGTTACTGCACCAGAGTTCACTACGAAACAGTAGTATGTTTGACCAGCCACTACAGGAATCGTAGCAGTTTCGCTAGGCAAACACTGGTTTTGCCACCAGTCTACCCACACTAATTCGTCCTCGGTAGAAGACTCATCAGGAGCGGTATAGAAGGTAACTGAACTAACACCAGGAAAATCAGAAGACAAAGTCATATTAACTGTATTCCCTCCCAATATTTCAGCAATAATCGGGTTACCTTCAACATCAGAGATCATCACTACAGGTATTGTAACCTGGTCTCCAAATTCTCCACCTCCCATAACGATAGGATCGCCAGGTTGGTTGTTCACAACAACAACAGCTACTGCTCCTTCATTCTGTGCAGCCAAGGCCTTAAGTCCAAATTCACAAGAACCTCGTTTTAAAATGGCAAACTTGCCGTTCAAATCTCCACCATTGATAATTGGATCACAAGCATCGTTAGGATCACCTGTAGTATCATCATCAATAACAACAACTGCATCTTGCGTTAATGGAGTAAATGGTATTGCTCCACCAAAACTAGCCGCTACAGGAGAATAATTACCTGCTAAAGGTCCATTATTTACACTCAAGTTCGTTCCTGGAGCATCTCCTGGAGTACCAATAGTTCCGGTAATGAATCCATCCAATTCAGGAGTGAATACATACCATACACCGTTTGCACCGCTGATATCACAACCAGATGGAGTACCATCTTCTAAGGTGGCACAAGGCATAGCTACAGCCTCATCGGTAAATGGACATCCTACATCAATCAAATTGATCGCATCTGCAATATCATCGTTCGGTGGGGCAACACATTCACATGTGAGAGATAACTCAAAGTTTCCGGTGGCACCGGCAAATCCATGAACTAAGATATAGTAAGTAGTCGCTCCATCACCAGAGAACTCAACTGTAGTCTGGAAATTAGGACAATTTGGATCGTCATCATTACCAGCCACACAAACTAGATTATTACAATCGCCTGAATAAACAGATACTTTTGTATCATAGTCGGTATTTGGACTACATGTAGTAAGAACGTAGTTTGAAGCTAGACCGGAATCATCCACAAACTTATACCATACACCCGGTTGAGTCGAAGTATCACAATCAGGAGCATTGTCAGGAGTAGCTCCAATACTAGATCCTAGAAGTGAATCCCCACAACTAATCGGTAAAGCTCCCTCACAGTCGTCGAAAGTAACTAATTCAACAGCTACGAATTCAGCTGACATTAATAGGTCTGGACCTAATCCACCACCTACGGTACAATCAGCAAAAGTTCCCCATGTAGGACACAATCCGAATCCTCCACCCGGGTTTTGCCAAAGAGCCGCCGCATCATTTCCATCATCAGCACTAGACCAGAACCACTGTCCGGAAACTCCAAACTCCATAACAGCAACAACACTTACCCAATAGGTTGTATTAGGGTTTAAAACAGGAGCTCCTGTTGGCTCTAAAGTAAATGAACCATCACCATCAGCATCAACACTTCCTGGGAAAGTTTCTGTAAATGCCACTGAACCAGGTACACCTCCGTTATCAGTATACACAGTAAGAACAACTGTGTTATTTGGATCAATAGGAAGACCTGCTCCTGAACCTGTAATATCTAAAGAACAAAGCTCTCCTGCATCTGGGCCAGGTAATACTACATCATCTACAGCTTCTGAATCGAAATCTGGGAAATCAGGGAAGATTTGTGAAGGAACGCCATTACCTGTTGGAGAAACATTCTCGTAAGTAAAATCGCCACAGCCTCCACCGCCGCCGCCGCCTTCGCAAAGACCGAAAGCTGCGTTAGCGATTAATTCACCTTCTGCTCCACCACCTGCAGAGGCAATTTCTACAGAAGCAATATTCTCTTCAGCGATATATCCGGCAAACACAATAGTAGAACCATTAGGTATCGTAACTGTGATTGTTTCTATCAATCCGCTTGCGCCATAGATATCAAGGTTAACATCTGTTGGTGAACCAATTAACGGCAAAGCGATATCAACTCCAAAAGCACTTACGTCATCATTTGGAAATTGAATTTCAAGAATATCAACGAAAGTATTAGGTCCAACTAAAACATCCGTATTTCCGAGGGCTCCTACAGGAATTACCACCGTATCATTATTTGGATCTGTCGGAATTAAAGAACGAACATCAATTCCTTCTTCAATTTCTCCGGCTGGGTAACAGCTGTTACCACCTGAGTTAATAGGACCGTCGCAAGAAGTAATTGCTCCCGGGCCTCCTGTAAAATCTTCATTGATCAAAGTACCACCAAAGGCAGCCTCGAAAGAAGCTCTGTCTGTAAATGTACCGGCAGTACATCCACCACCGCCGCCACCAATAGGTGCGCATTCACCCGCAAAATCGTATACGACCTCTCTAATTGGGTCTGGAACAGACCAAGTACCTGTACCTGCATCAAACTGAACATAAGGTGATCCTTCAACCGGTGTATCATCTGTATACATCCAGAAAACAGTAGGTTGATTCGTTGCAGTTCCCATACTAACTTCGATCCAGTAGGTCGTGTCAGAACCGGCATCTCCAGGGAAAGTAAAAGGAGTCACTGCCATGGTCATTTCATATTGGTCGGCAATCGGGTTGGGAGCCCAAGGTTGTGAACTTAAAACGGTAGGAACAACGGTCTCACTTCCTATCACTGCTCCTGGAAAACCACTTGCATCTTCATAATACACAACATTAGCAGTTGTTGGAGGATCGCTTGGTGCCAAAGTAAGGAAATAGGTACTGATATTATCAATTGTGAAATCTTCACCTGTGGCTACTAAAATATCAGCCGCTGATTTAAAAGCAGAATCTACTGACGATCCTGTACCGCCAGCACCTAAACCTGAAAGTGGATGCTCTTGGTTACAAGCGCCTCCGCCACCGCCACCACAGCTCGTACAATCACCATAAACTTCTATAGGAGCTCCAAGAGCGGTAGCTGTTCCTGTATCCAATAAAGGACCCCATGTGCCAGCAAGGGATTGCAATGCATTACCTGTAGTTGATTGACCTAGAATCACTACCGGTGGCTGCCATGGTCCGGAAGCTAAGGTACCTCCCATTTGCCAATCCACCCAATAAGTTCCTGCAGGAAGGGATAATCCCGTTGCGTCCACCGTCACTCTATAAATTGCTCTAGTGGTACCAGGATTATCTTCTGCTTGACGATACGCATTGCTCCATACAGCTGATCCTAAAACATTGGTAACGTCATCACCCCATATAACCGAGCTTCCTCCTACTGAAGGATCACCATCCCAAATTTGAACATTGATTTCATTGATGGTTGGAGGGGATGTTGGTGCTCCGGTCTGATAGCCATAAAAAACTAGTTCGGTAACATCATAATCATCTGTAAGAACAATATCCTCTGCGATACGATTATTATTAAGAACTTGCATTCCAGCTCCAAGCGTATTCATCCCTAAAGTTACGTTCTCAAGAACACTTAAGTCAGGATTACCGGCAACGTTGAAATAAGGTCCACTGGTATAAGCTAAATCTACAAGGCTTCTCGAATGATTAGCCCCATTGTAAGTAGATTGCATATAGGAAACCGGTCCAGACAATAACGTACTACCTTCTACCGCATCCACAGCATCTGCTGTAGGTGTTAATACTGTTGTTAACATGACAGGACTCCGTCTTAGAGCACTAATCATGGCTGCAGCAGGATCACTAGTTAAAGTAACCGTTTTCTTCGCGTTCGCTCCGGCTGATCTTGCGGCCATTCCTGCGTAAACTTCAGCAGGAACCGCTGAAAAGCTGTCAAATGGAAGATCGCTCTTGTTTGAAACTTGCTTTTTTATTGGGCTCTTTTTAGCTTTCGTCGGGTATTCGATACTAGGTGTACCCACTCTTTCCTGGCCAAAAGCCACAAAGCACAGGAGTAAAGCAATTAATAAGGTAAATTTTTTCATGATTTATTATAATAGATTAGTTAATAGAACTTAAAAATATTCAAAAAAAAGGAAACTACAAAAGAATAATGAAAATGTAAACAATTAAAAAAGCCACCCCGATGAATCGGGATGGCTTCTTATCTATTAATTTGAAAAAATTATCTCTTAATCACCTTGTAGGTTCCTTTTTGTCCATCTACAGTTACTTCCATAAGGTAAGCACCAGCAGCTAGGTTAGAAACGTTCAACTCAGTGGTAGTTGCATTTACATTAAGATCCATAAGTTTTTGACCAAGGATGTTGTAAAGCGCAACTTTCTCAATATTCTCAACTGATGATAAATTAACTATATCGTTCGTTGGGTTTGGATAGAAAGCAAAGCCTTCGATCTCATTACTGTCTACACCTAACTGACAGTTATCAAAGATGATATCGGTTACTGCACCAGAGTTCACTACGAAACAGTAGTATGTTTGACCAGCCACTACAGGAATCGTAGCAGTTTCGCTAGGCAAACACTGGTTTTGCCACCAGTCTACCCACACTAATTCGTCCTCGGTAGAAGACTCATCAGGAGCGGTATAGAAGGTAACTGAACTAACACCAGGAAAATCAGAAGACAAAGTCATATTAACTGTATTCCCTCCCAATATTTCAGCAATAATCGGGTTACCTTCAACATCAGAGATCATCACTACAGGTATTGTAACCTGGTCTCCAAATTCTCCACCTCCCATAACGATAGGATCGCCAGGTTGGTTGTTCACAACAACAACAGCTACTGCTCCTTCATTCTGTGCAGCCAAGGCCTTAAGTCCAAATTCACAAGAACCTCGTTTTAAAATGGCAAACTTGCCGTTCAAATCTCCACCATTGATAATTGGATCACAAGCATCGTTAGGATCACCTGTAGTATCATCATCAATAACAACAACTGCATCTTGCGTTAATGGAGTAAATGGTATTGCTCCACCAAAACTAGCCGCTACAGGAGAATAATTACCTGCTAAAGGTCCATTATTT
Source organism: Flavobacteriaceae bacterium (assembly GCA_024643385.1). GTDB lineage: Bacteria > Bacteroidota > Bacteroidia > Flavobacteriales > Flavobacteriaceae > JAHEMZ01. The sequence goes on from JAHEMZ010000004.1 coordinate 28,660, forward strand.
ACACTCAAGTTCGTTCCTGGAGCATCTCCTGGAGTACCAATAGTTCCGGTAATGAATCCATCCAATTCAGGAGTGAATACATACCATACACCGTTTGCACCGCTGATATCACAACCAGATGGAGTACCATCTTCTAAGGTGGCACAAGGCATAGCTACAGCCTCATCGGTAAATGGACATCCTACATCAATCAAATTGATCGCATCTGCAATATCATCGTTCGGTGGGGCAACACATTCACATGTGAGAGATAACTCAAAGTTTCCGGTGGCACCGGCAAATCCATGAACTAAGATATAGTAAGTAGTCGCTCCATCACCAGAGAACTCAACTGTAGTCTGGAAATTAGGACAATTTGGATCGTCATCATTACCAGCCACACAAACTAGATTATTACAATCGCCTGAATAAACAGATACTTTTGTATCATAGTCGGTATTTGGACTACATGTAGTAAGAACGTAGTTTGAAGCTAGACCGGAATCATCCACAAACTTATACCATACACCCGGTTGAGTCGAAGTATCACAATCAGGAGCATTGTCAGGAGTAGCTCCAATACTAGATCCTAGAAGTGAATCCCCACAACTAATCGGTAAAGCTCCCTCACAGTCGTCGAAAGTAACTAATTCAACAGCTACGAATTCAGCTGACATTAATAGGTCTGGACCTAATCCACCACCTACGGTACAATCAGCAAAAGTTCCCCATGTAGGACACAATCCGAATCCTCCACCCGGGTTTTGCCAAAGAGCCGCCGCATCATTTCCATCATCAGCACTAGACCAGAACCACTGTCCGGAAACTCCAAACTCCATAACAGCAACAACACTTACCCAATAGGTTGTATTAGGGTTTAAAACAGGAGCTCCTGTTGGCTCTAAAGTAAATGAACCATCACCATCAGCATCAACACTTCCTGGGAAAGTTTCTGTAAATGCCACTGAACCAGGTACACCTCCGTTATCAGTATACACAGTAAGAACAACTGTGTTATTTGGATCAATAGGAAGACCTGCTCCTGAACCTGTAATATCTAAAGAACAAAGCTCTCCTGCATCTGGGCCAGGTAATACTACATCATCTACAGCTTCTGAATCGAAATCTGGGAAATCAGGGAAGATTTGTGAAGGAACGCCATTACCTGTTGGAGAAACATTCTCGTAAGTAAAATCGCCACAGCCTCCGCCGCCGCCGCCGCCTCCGGCACATTCACCAAATGCGATATTTCCAATTAATTCAACGTTTGCACCAGATAAATCTTCCAGTTCTACACTGACAATTGTTTCAGAGGCGATATAACCCCAAAACGATTCCGGATTGGTACCGTTTACAGATTGGGTATCAATTAATCCACCCACTCCAAAAATTCGCACTTCAACCGGACCTGTTCCTAGTAAAGTAACAAGGTCGAAACCAAAGGAGTTTACATCATTGTTAGGGAAGTTAATGATGGTATAATCAAGAAAAGCATTAGAACCAACTACAGGAATGGTATTTCCAAATCCATCTGCAGGATCTACATAGACTGTTTGATCCCCTGCCGAATTATTGGAGGTAATCTCGATTCCGGGTAAAATTTCTCCCGCCGGGAAACAAGAATCCCCTGCTTCACTAATCACTAAACCACATTGTGAAAGAAATCCGGGTCCACCCGCTAAATCTTCCACCGGTAAAGCGCCAGCTTCAGCGTCAAAAGATGCTCGATCGGTATAAACACCGGTCGCACATCCGCCACCGCCACCGCCGCCGCCGGCGTCTGGCATACCAACCCAAGCCATTTGGGTTAAGTCTGGAACATTGATTGCTCCAACTAAAGTAGTCGCACCAGTTGCAGTATCAACTGATCTCCATTCAGCAGTGAATGCTACAGCATTAAAAGCAGCAGTAAATAATTGGTCTGAATTTACATCATAGGTCATTCCTTGACCAAAATTTAAATCAATACCGGTAGAACCCACCAATGTATGGGCACCGGTAGCTAAATCAACAGCCCAAAGGCTATCGTCAACAACATCGGTTAAATAACCTACACCCGATGCATCAATAGCAAAAGTAACAGCTGCGGTACTTCCATTGTCAGTACCTACCAATGTTCCGGTTACTGTTCCAAGGTCAATGACACTTAATGAAACGTTGGTTCCAAAAACACCTGAAAGACCATATAAAGTTCCCGTGGATGGGTCAAATTCCATACCTACCCAACTACCTCCACCCGGAGCAGTAACATTCCCTAAGGAAGTATATACACCCGTAGCAAGATCAATACTATATAATGTATTTGTGCTCGAAGTTATTGCGTATCCGGTAGTACCATCCCCATTAGGATCGATGGCGCCAGCACCTTCAAAATCACCATTTGGATCATTAGGAGAATTTGCTATTTGTGTATAAACAGCTGGAGCTGCACTTTCAAAGGAACCAAAAGTTATTGTTTGGCTTTCATAGCCATAGGCAGTTGGAATACCGCCACCGCCGCCACCGCCGGCTTCGTCTCCTACAATATTCATAACAAATGAATTTGGTAATCCAAATGCAGCTAGTAAATCTGTTGGTACAACTGCGCCACAATCAGGGGCTAAAATCCATGAAGGACCTGTTTGACCAAGTGTATTACACCCTAAAAAGAAGCTGGTTACACCATCTCCTTCTATACTAATTTCGTAAACTAAATTATCCCCAAAAGGTATTGTTGCAGCAATAGGTATTGAAACTATAGTACCTGCAGCAGCCGGAGTAAGGGTCTGAGTCACAGAATTCTGAAGTGTTAATACACCTCCGGGAAATGCTCCTACTAAAGACCAAATATTAACGGTTACATCAAAATTACCACTAATGGTTTCAACTCCAAATTCAGCACTCGTTACCTCAAAATCAGTCGTTACTCCAAAGTCATCATCTAAATCAAAATCTCTAAAAAAGCTATTGTTTAGAGCAGTACCATTATTACAAGTAATCCCGTCTCCAGGTGTAATGGTTTGAGACACACTATGTGTAATGGTAACAGGCATTCTATTGTTACCACTGTTGGTTTTCGCCGTTGAAGTACCGGCAGGTCCATTGAAAATTGGAGATCCAGATCGACCATCCAAATTAGTGAACGCTAAATTTGGCTCTACATTAGACACATCTGTGATAATTTTTCTAGAACCGAAATAAGCTCTTAACATTTGAGCTTCTTCCATCGAAAAATAATCAGAGACGTTACCGGTCTGAGAACCAAGATTATTGTATTTGTTCACTACAGCCTGCATCTTAGGGGATTGATCCTCTAATTTATTGACGGCGACTTTAGATGAAACAGAAACAGTTTTCTTTGCGTTTGCTCCGGCTGATCTTGCGGCCATTCCGGCATAAACTTCAGCAGGAACCGAAGTCAAACTCTGGTAAGGCAAAGAAACTTGGTTTGTCGCTTGTTTTTTAACCGGGCTCTTTTTAGCTTTTGTCGGGTATTCGATACTAGGCGTACCCACTCTTTCCTGGCCAAAAGCAACAAAGCACAGGAGTAAAGCAATTAATAAGGTAAATTTTTTCATAATTTATATTAATAGATTAGTTAATAATATATAAAAATATTCAAAAAAAAGGGAAACTAAAAAGTTTTTCATATAACATTTTAGGAAATTTTTAAGAAAAATAAATAAAAGAAAAAAAGTCTACAGTACTGTAGACTTTTTGTCGATAAAATAGTGACTTTTATCTTATTTCATAAAGGCTTCCATCACTTCATTGCTCACCCCCATATTAGAAAATCCTCCATCATTATACAAGTTTTGCAGCGTTACTCTTTTGGTTAGATCGCTAAAGAGGGAAACGGTATAATTGGCGCAATCCAAGGCAGTGGCATTTCCCAATGGTGACATTTTTTCCGCGTAGGCAATAAATCCATCAAATCCCTTCACCCCTTGCCCGGCCGTGGTCGGCGTAGGTGATTGCGAAATAGTATTTACTCTTACTTTTTTATCCTTTCCGAAGAAATAACCGAAACTTCGAGCGATCGATTCCAAATAGGCTTTATTATCAGCCATATCATTATAGTCCGGAAAAACTCTTTGTGCCGCCATATAGGTTAGGGCGACAATACTGCCCCATTCATTCATGGCGTCTTTTTTATACAACACCTGCATGGTCTTGTGAAACGACAGCGCTGACACGTCCCATCCTTTTTCTGTCCAATCATAATTTTGATCGGTATAGTGTTTTCCTTTTCGCACATTTACCGACATTCCTATGGAATGCAATACGAAATCCAATTTTCCACCTAAATGTTCCACAGCCTGATTTACCAAGTTCTCCAGATCTTCCATATTTGTTGCATCCGCCGGAACGATCATCGAATTGGTCTTCTCTGCTAAGGCATTAATTTGGCCCATACGCATGGCGATAGGTGCATTGGTTAATACAAAAGATCCACCTTCTTCATGCACTCTTTCCGCTGTTTTCCATGCGATAGAATTTTCATCTAAAGCTCCAAAAATGATTCCTCTTTTTCCTTTTAATAAATTATAAGCCATTGATTTTTCGGTTTAATTAGTACTTGTAAATATACATTAATTCAATAATTGTTTTGCATGAATAAGTGCCGAATCACTAACAGCACTTCCACCGATCATCTGCGCAATTTCATGAATTCGTTCTTCCTGCGTCAAATCTTTTATCAACGTGCGGGTCATCCCCTGGTCATCGGCCTTATATACTTTCTTATGAAAATCACCTTTGGCCGCTGTTTGTGGTAAGTGTGTAATAGTGAATAATTGCACTGTTTTGCTCATCCGCGAAAGAATAGTGGCCATTTTATACGCTACCTCTCCCGACACTCCTGTATCGATCTCATCAAATATAATCGTTGGCAACTCTTTGTGTTCAGCCAGTATCGCTTTAACTACCAGCATCACACGACTCATTTCCCCTCCGGAAGCCACTTTTTCAATGGGGCCCATTTTAACCCCCTTATTTGCGGAAAATAAAACCGTCAAGGTATCACTTCCTATATTGCGAAAGGTGTTGGATGGCCTTAGCTGAAATTCAAAATTAGCGAACGGCAATCCCAACTCTGCCAACAAAGTTTTCAATTTTTCTTCTAACTCCGGGATATATTTTAAACGTCGCTCCGATACTAATTTCGCCTTGACCCTCATTTGTTCTTCCAAGGCAACCACTTCTTTTTCCAACGAAATAATTTTATCATCCAAGGTGGAAAAATTCTCAATTATCGATGCCAACTTATCCTCAAGTTCCTGCAGTTCTTTGACCGAAGAAACCAAATGCTTTTGCTGTAATCGATAAATATTCTGAAGCTTTTGATGGACCTCATGAAGCGATTGAGGATCGACTTCCAATTCGGAAACCGACGATTCTATCTCCTCTGTGATATCTTGTAATTCGATAGAAATGCTATTTAATCGCGCCCATAATTGTTCATACTCGGTTCCGTAAGGTTGGATCTTATGCAATAAATTTCGAACGTATTGAATTTGGTCTATTCCCCCCGTTTCTTCCTGCAATAACAACTGAAGAGAATGTGTCAAGGTTTCCTGGATCTCCTCAACATTATTTAACTTTTCATACCTCTCTTCCAAAGCTAGCTGATCAATGTCAGCCAGTTTGGCCTCTTTTAATTCCTGAAAAATGAATTGGTTATAATCGTATTCTCGTAAGGCCTCAGCACGTTCCGTTTTCAATCGCTCGCATAATGAGGATTGACCTTTAAATTGCTGATAAGCCAATTGATAATCACTCAAGAGATCATTCGATCCGGCAACGGCATCCACAATGGACATTTGGTAAGATTCAGAAGTAAGTCGGATGGTATCATTTTGATTGTGGACATCAATGAGAAAATCTCCGACTACTTGAAGTTGCTGAAGGGTTACCGGGGTGTCATTAACAAAGGCTCTGGACTTGCCATTTGGCAATAATTCCCGCCGAATAATGGTTTCGTCCTCATAATCCATGTCGTTCTTTTCGAATAGTTCGCGAAGACCATAGGGCTTTAAGATGAACTCCCCTTCCACCACACATTTTAAAGAGGAATCTCTGGCAGCAGTTAGATCCGCCCTTTTCCCGAGTACTAATCCCAATGCATTCAGCAGAATGGTTTTACCCGCACCGGTTTCCCCTGTAATCACCGTCAATCCTTTATTAAAGGATACTTTGATGTCCTCAATAAGCGCGTAATTTTTTATTGTTAGCGTTGTGATCAATACTAAAAATGAGATAAGTAACCAATGATATAAGCTAACCCCTAAAATAGGCGAGAAATGTTATTTCAACAAATAAAATAACTATAGTTTGATATTATTCCAGTTAGTGCTTCTGGTGGGTGCAATTCTCTTAAGGTTTTCAACCAATGTATTGATATCCACCTGAGGTCCCCCGCTAAAGATCTTTTCAATCTCATCCGACTTGGCATCGAAGAAAGTTCGCAATAAGTAAGAGTTTGGTCTGCGATCGTTCACTTTCTTAAGTGAATTCACCGCATTGATAATTCCCAACTTAGCCTCTTTGGGATTACTGTCCATTAGATCCAGCCCTAATCTGTGATACGTATACATAGCTTGTCTAAACTCCTGGTATACATTAGAAATCACGGCGTCATTATATCGAAATCTGGACTGTGTTCCATCGGTAGCTTTCCAACCCTGGAAGTTACTTGATGCCGCCGTATTTACTATTTGTTTAGCGATATTGAAATAAGTATCTCCCCCGTTTAGGGCAAAGGAATCGGCATCCAAGCCTATAACGGTATACACGTGATAGGCAAGCACAGAGACTAAATTAGAATCGAAGGTGTTGATATTGAATACCAACGGCTGAAATTCTGTATATTCAAAGGTAAATTGCTTGTCGTTGTAATTATAGACAGGCGAGTCATACACCGATCCGAAAACAGTTCTTGAAGATTGAACCTGCAATGTGCCGGTAAAAGAAGTAGACTCAAAACTCTGAATAATTAGCGTAAAGTTACAGTCAATTCGTTCTTGATTTTTTACTTCCTGAGTAGTCCATTGGGTGTTGTTAAGAAACTCTGTTAACTGGTCCTTAAGGGTTCGGAAAACTTGATAATTAGGCTGTCCTGTTTGTTCCGCATCAATGGTGACGGTAGCATTCAGTTCCTGCGCCTGAAGTTGTAGGGCTGAAACACAAAAAATGAGTAGCAGGTAAATTTTACGCATGAATCTTTTCTATTATGATTTGAATGATATCCTTGGCGACATCTCCTTTTTCCTTAACTCCGAAAGGATAAGTTTTATTGCTTGCATCGATTAAGGTAACCTTGTTGGTATCTGCTCCGAAACCCACCCCTTCATCGTTCAGCGAATTTAAAACAATTAAATCTAAATTCTTTTTTTTGAGCTTTGTTTTTGCATTTTCCAACTCGTTTTCTGTCTCCAAAGCGAATCCCACTAAAAACTGATCTTGTTTTTCCACACCCAAAGAAGCGAGAATATCCGGGGTTTTTTCCAACTCCAGTGTAAGACCCGTTGTCATTTTTTTAATTTTCTGCACAGCCACCTGTTTGGGCCGATAATCGGCAACGGCGGCACTTAAGATAGCAACATCACAGGAGACAAAATAGTGTTTGGCTTGCTCATACATCTCTTGCGCAGAAGTGACACTTATTTTTCGAATGGATTCATTATGGAGAGAAAGTGAAGTGGGGCCTGAAATCAAAACTACCTCAGCTCCTAAACGGGCTGATTCTTCGGCAATGGCATATCCCATTTTTCCACTGGAATGATTTCCAATAAAACGAACCGGATCTATAGCTTCATAAGTAGGCCCGGCAGTGATAAGGAATTTCTTCCCTTTTAATGGCAATTTACGCGCTATATCTTCCTCCAGGAAGGCTATAATGTCTTCAGGCTCAGCCATTCTTCCCTGACCCACCAACCCACTGGCCAATTCTCCGTGTGTGGCCGGAATGATCGTATTTCCAAAGCTTTGTAAAATTTCAAAAGTTTTAAGTGTGGAAGGATGTTGATACATATCCAGATCCATCGCCGGAGCAAAATAAACAGGACACTTAGCAGAGAGATAGGTGGCGATTAAAAGATTATCGCTGTTGCCCTGAGCCATTTTAGAGAGTGTGTTCGCAGTAGCAGGGGCTATTAAAAATAAATCGGCCCAAAGGCCCAACGCTACATGGTTGTTCCATTGGGCATTTTCATTCTCCTCGTCCACAAAGGAAGAAAAAACTTCATTCTTTGAAAGTGTGGATAGTGTTAATGGGGTCACAAAATCCTTGGCGGAAGGGGTCATTACCACTCTTACCTCAGCTCCTTTTTTAACCAGCAGTCGCACCAAATAGGCACTTTTATAAGCGGCGATTCCGGCAGTAACGCCCAGTAGTACTTTTTTACCGCTTATTACCGACATGATCCTCTAGTTATCGATGGCTTCGTCCCGGGTATTTCTATGATAAATTTTATTCTCCAACCATTCCTGAACAGCTAAAGCATGTGGCTTTGGAAGTCTTTCATAGAATTTTGACACTTCAATTTGCTCTTTATTTTCGAATATCTCCTCCAAACTGTCATTGTAGGTAGCAAATTCGTCTAATTTATCGATCAACTCCTTTTTAATGTCACCATTAATTTGAATTGCTCTTTTCGAAATGATCGAAATGGCCTCATAAATATTACCGGTTGGAGCATCAATCAAGTTCTTATCGATGGTCGTTGTGTTGATCGGTGCGTCTGAATTTTTAATATCGCTCATATTCTTTTAATTAATTTCGGTATTTATTGTTGTAAGTCGTTTGTCTATTTCCAAAAGGATCTCATCCGCATCAGCCCTTCGATCACTTTCTCCGTAATATTTAATAAAACTGTCGTAATATTTTTTGGACGCTATTAATCGCTCCTCTATCAATCGTGGTAAACTATTAATGGCCAGTAAATAGGACGCTTCAAATCTTCCAAAATAAGCCTCTTTTCTATGCTTGGACCCGGGATGGTCTAAGATGAAATTTTCAAATGCCTTGATAGCCGACTTAAAGTCGGAAATCTTCAAATACTGACTGGCTGTTTCAAAATCTTTCTTTTCCAATTTTTCCTTCAGTTCCAATACCATGGCATTTGAACTCACCCGATAGGTTGAGTTTGGATACTTATTAATAAATTCCTGAAGTTTCTCAAGGGCAGTATTGGTTTCCTTCTGATCCAAAGAATACCTGGGTGATAATTCATAATAACTCTGAGCCGAGCGATAGGCGGCGATCTCTACACTGTCACTTTTTGGATACGAAATAACGAAGCGTTCAAACTGATAACCGGCTAAATAAAAATCTTCCAAATTGTAAAACGTATTTGCATAACGGAACATCAAGGGCTCTGCCTGCGGCTTACCTCTGTAGACCGGAACGATCTGTTCCATTAAACCCAACGCCTTTTTATATTTACCCATTTTGTAGAGCGAATCTGCTGCTGCATATTTTTTAGCGGCATCATCCGATCGCATCAGCTTTTGGTAGTTGCTGCAAGAAAGTAGCGTGCATGCGGTAATTACTATTAAAAGGCTCTTTATCATGGTTTTAAAAAACATCGTGCAAAAGTAGTGAATAAAACGTGATTACAAAAACTAATTCTTTGGCTAAAATATTGCCTAATCTTAATTGGAATCCTTATTTCTGAAAAGTTTAACGGAATTAGCTATCCGAAGTTCAATATTCAGCCACAAATGACTTTATTTTTGATCGAAGAGCATCACTAATTCCCACAAGTGGTAATCTTAACTCATCACCACACACTCCTAACTCCTTGAATACTGCCTTAATTCCTGCAGGATTTCCTTCCGCAAAAATATAATCAATGGCCGGAGCCAATTTATAATGAAGGGCATAGGCTTGATCCACCTTCCTTTGTAATCCTAAACGAATCATTTCAGAAAAATCCTTCGGAAATCCTTCGCCTATCACGGAGATCACTCCTGCACCACCGGCAAGCACCATAGGAAGTGCTATCATATCGTCTCCGGAAATCACCATGAATTCTTTTGGAGCCATCGAGATCAAACGCATGGCCTGTACTAAGTCACCCGCAGCCTCTTTGATGGCGATGATAGTATCGAAATCATTTGCCAACCGAATGACCGTTTCGGGCAACATATTACTGGCTGTACGACCCGGAACATTGTATAAAATAATGGGTTTTGGGGAGGCTTTAGCGATGGCTGCAAAGTGCTGGTAAATTCCTTCCTGAGTAGGTTTATTATACATGGGAGACACAGAAAGAATCGCACTAAATGCGGATAAATCATTTTGCCGAAGCTCTGCAATAACAGCATCCGTATAATTTCCCCCAACACCCAACACCAACGGCAATTTTCCCTTATTGGTTTCAATTACCGTATCGATCACCAATTGCTTTTCAAGCTTTGACAGGGTCACACTTTCCGCAGTGGTACCCAATACTACCAAATAGTCAATTCCGTTCTCCATCTGGTATTGTACTACCCGCTTCAATCCCTCAACATCCACCCTTAATTCAGGAGTGAACGGAGTTATTAAAGCGACACCTGTACCGAAAAGTGATTTCATCTATATCTTGTTCAAAATGGTTACATATTTTTTAAGTTCTTCTTCAAAGAAGCGAAGGTCATGTGCCGGAACATGAATCAACAGATCAAATAAACGCTGATCAGAATTTTCACTTCCCACTTTAAATTTCGCTTTACTTCTGGAGACCAAAAGATCCAATAATTCATGCTTACCTTTATAAAGAGTTACCAACATGTCGAAAGATGTTTCCAAGAATTCCACCGCATTTAGGTTGTTTATCTCCCCTTTCCAATTGAAATCCTTGTTATCGATTTGATTTTGCCGAAGAGAAGGTAATTTCTTTTTCACTTCAATATAAGTGAAAACCTGTACATTTTTAGGCATCAGACCAAAGGGCTTATACCAATCGTACAAGCGTTCAAAGTCAGGCACCACCGCTTCATCTACTAAAAACCCCAATGTTCTTAATTTGGAGTTCATCTGAGACAAATCACGTTGCTTTAAGTTCCTCTCTGTATGCCTTTTAAGCGACTTTCTTTTTAATTTTTCAAACATGTTCGAAACCCGGATCGTTATCACAAAAGTACGTTTTTCATGCTAAAAAAAGGATTGTTTCAGTCAATCATTTGTAAAAAATCATCTTCAGATATAATTGGCACGCCAAGACTTTCCGCCTTCTCCTTTTTACTCGGACCCATATTTTCTCCGGCCACCACAAAATTCGTTTTCCCGGATATACTTCCTGAAACCTTTCCTCCGTTATCTTCAATTAACTTCTTAAGTTCATCTCTGGATACTTTTTCAAAAACACCGGAAACCACAAAGATATTTCCTGCCAATTTATTGGTTTGATTGGCTAACTTTTCAGCAGAAAGTTCTAATTGAACCCCTTTCTCTTTTAATCGCGCAATCACTTCCCTGTTTTCTTCTGAAGTAAAAAACGACACCACACTTTCTGCAATTTTTTCACCTATTTCATCCACCATGACCAAATCTGATAGATCGGCCTGGGCGATATTTTCAATACTTTTATAATGCTTGGCCAACTTCTTCGCAACCGTTTCCCCAACATATCTTATTCCCAATCCGAACAATACTCTTTCAAAAGGTACTTTTTTGGAAGCTTCAATACCGTTAATCAAGTTTTCACCACTTTTTTCAGCCATTCGCTCCAAAGGAATTACTTCTTCCAATTGCAAGTCGTATAGATCTGCATAATTGGCAATAAGTCCGTTGTTGACCAATAAAGCAACCGTTTCTCCGCCCAAGCCTTCGATATCGAGTGCCTTTCTACAGATATAATGTTGAATTCTACCTATAATCTGTGGAGGACAACCTTTGGCATTCGGACAGTAATGTTGCGCTTCGCCTTCTTTGCGTACCAAAAGTGTTTGACATTCGGGACAGTGCGTAATATATTCGGTAGGCACTGAATCAGCCGTCCTTTTCTCAACGGCTACCCCTACGATCTTGGGAATAATCTCCCCTCCCTTTTCTACATAGACGGTATCACCTTCTCTTATGTCGAGTTTGGCAATTTGATCGGCGTTATGCAAGGACGCCCTTTTCACAATGGTACCGGCTAATTCTACAGGTTCCAGATTAGCCACCGGGGTAATGGCGCCGGTTCTTCCAACCTGATACGTGATCTTCTCCAAAATAGTAATCGCCCGTTCTGCCTTGAATTTATAGGCCAACGCCCAACGAGGAGATTTTGCGGTATACCCTAATTCTTCCTGTTGTTGAAGGTTATTTACCTTGATGACCACCCCGTCAATTTCATAGGGAAGTTCATGGCGATGGGTATCCCAATAATTCAGAAAATCCATCACTTCTTCCTTATTTTTCGCTAAACAAGCTTCACGAGGCACTTTAAATCCCCATTCCCTTGCTTTCTGCAAGCCTTCATACTGGGTTTCCACAGGGAGCCTGTCTGCTTTTAAGCTGTAAAGCAAACATTCTAACGGACGTTTAGCTACTTCAGCACTATCCTGCAGCTTCAAACTTCCGGAGGCGGTATTTCGAGGATTGCGATAAGGATCTTCCCCCATTTCTATACGCTCTTCATTCATCTTAAGAAAGCCCTTTAATGGTAAAATAATTTCTCCGCGGATATCGAAGGACTCCGGATAATCTCCCTTCAATTGCAGTGGAACCGATTTGATGGTCCTTACATTGGTAGTAACGTCATCACCTTGTACCCCATCTCCCCGGGTTATCGCACGAACTAATTTTCCTTGTTCATACGACAGACTAATAGAAGCACCGTCATATTTGAGCTCACAAGTATATTCCAACGGACCATCGATCATTTTCTTTACCCTAGTTTCCCAATCCTGCAGTTCTTCGATGGAATAGCTATTATCCAAAGAGAACATTCGATAACGATGTGCTACCGTCTCAAAATTTTTGGTCACTTCTCCTCCCACCCGCAAGGTGGGTGAATTAGGGTCGTAATATTCAGGATGATTTCGTTCCAGATCATGTAAGAGCTTCAACTTCTGATCAAATTCAAAATCGGAAATGGTCGGTTGATCGAGAACATAATACTTATAGTTGTGCTCCCGAAGCTCGGTACGAAGATCATTTATTTGTTGTTCGATGTTCATGGAAACAAATATAGAAATTGATTCTGCTTTCTGAATGAAATGCAAATTGGAAAATAAAAAAAAGGCTCCCGATTAAGGAGCCTTTTTAAAAAAATTAAAACTTTTAATTTTTCACAAAACGTTTGGTATAGGCCATTCCATTAGAAACAAATTGCACATAATAAACACCTGACGCCAAAATAGACACATCGAAGGTCATGCTGCTCTTGGAAACATCCAGGTCTTGGACCAAGACCCCGAGGGAGGTAAATATAGAAATTTCGTCGTATTGCCCTTTCAAAATATCAATATTAACCACTGAATTGGTTGGATTGGGATATAACTTAATATTCATACTAGCCTGTTGAGCAAAGTTCTCCAGAACTTCTTTATTAGTAGTTGAAATAGGAGCTAGTGCGTTATCGCCGGTAATAATTACTTGGTCAAACCAAAGTTGATCATTGTTCGAATTACCGTTCGTTCTAAAACGAAGACGGTTGTTCCCATTGAACGTAAAATTCCCACCATTGGTCACCACAATATTTCCATTATAGAAGGTACCATTCTGCAATTCGCCTCCGTTAAGATATTCCCCTAAAAGTTGGTAAGAAGACCCGTTAAAGAATTCGATGATCAGTCCTTCCCCATTTTCCATACTCGTTGCATAGAAGTGAAATTCTATATTAATTTCCGTATTCCCTGTTAAATCAAGGGCTGGAGATACTGTATTGGAAGTTGAAGATCCGTCTCTAAGTTTTATGGATGAGCTTCCTTCATAAGAATTTATGGAAGTTTGCCAACTACAATCATTTCCACCATTAGACCATCCGTCAAATCCGGTTTCAAAATAATAGGCTGCTATTTCTCCCGGATTGGATCCACCACCCTCTAAGGTTGTAAAAGTAGTATTTGCGTTTCCTGAAACATTACCGGCGGCATCTTCTGCATTCACTGACGCTGCATACAGCGTTAATGGGGACAGCCCGGATACATCAAAGGAGGTATTCGAAGACGTACCGACCACATTTCCATCGATGGAAATATTATAATGATCCACACCTACATTGTCGGTAGAGGCATTCCAGTTCAGGGTAGCACCGCTGGCCGTTATATTACTGGCTACTAGATTTGTTGGATTAGAAGGAGCTTCCGTATCCGGCGGGCCTGCTTGGATCTGAAAAGCACCCACCACTCCTTTTCGTCCGCTGTTATAGTATTCGTTAATGAACCAGAAAGTTTGATCATCAGAGGGATCGACATCTATTTTACTGTAATCGCCGTAACGAGTTCCAGGAATCTTACCGTTCCCATTGCGAATTAGACCTTCGCTAACAGTCATTGTTCCAAGTGGATCGGTACTAAGTCTACCGGTAAAGTAAGAACTGATATATACCGTACCCGGCGTATTAGGTCCGGACATGGAGGTATATCCCATACCTATATTCCCTTGACCATCCATCGCTAAACTTGCATGCCATGCATGTCTGCCGTCGGGAGCGGTATAGGTTCCTTCTTGATACAAAGACCAAGGCTGATTATCTCCGTTTTGACGGAATTCATACCAACGAACTCCGGCTAGTTCTCCACCCCCTCCGTCGGTATCCACCACAAAATTAAATACAGCAGAATTATGATTTGCATACTTTCGGAATTGAGCTTGATTCATGATGGTTGCTTGCAATGCATCCACACTGATCTTTCTTCCACCACCAGGTTGTTGAAGGTTAACAAAACTACCATTGTCAAATACACTGATAAAGGGTGTCGTATTGATCTGTTGTGGATTCGAGATAGTTGAGTTGGCAGGGGTATTCCAATTGACATCAATAGTCCATAATTTAATATGGTCTTGAGATACTCCCGACCAAGCATCATCCTGTAAATATACTATGGTAGCACCTCCTGCGGCCGGTAAATTACCATTGGTAACATTCAAGGCCTGCGGACTAAAAAATCCGCTGGTCACTAATCCGGGTAAGTTGAAGCCAATGATCTGTGCCGAAGGACTGCCATTTAGCATTGCCGAGCGTTCCAAAGCCCAGACTTTATTATTCCCGCCGGTATTTTCGGTGATGTAATATCCGTCACTCCAAACCGAAAGTTTTTGATAATCCTGAATGGCTGAAATAGTATAAACGTACCAATCTGATGTGATTGGGTTCGAACCTGTAGAAACCGCTATTTGTGCGCCATTATTTATGCTTAAAAAGGTTACTACCCAGCGGTCGGCTGCATTGTCATAGGATACGGTGAGATCACAGCACCCACCATTCGGAAAAATGGCAGGATTCGGAGCCGTGGGGGGTCGTAATACATTTCCCGATTTGTCGTAAATAGCAAATCCGGTATTAAATACAACAAATACATGATTTGGACCGATCGCCAAAGAAGGATCGGTGGGTTGTGAACTGGAAGTATAGGCATCGAATACCACACTTGGTGGAGCCACACGAACGCTTTGTTCCATTTCATGTCTGTTTCGAACAAAATAATCATCTTCGGTTTGCGGATCTTGTCCCGCAACAATTTGATTGGCGATAGAACGTTTGTCTTTAGCCTCTCTGTTTAAATTTTCCGCAGGCACCATATCTTGGGGTCTTGATGCCATGGAGGTAACATATTCCACAGAGGAAATTGTTCCTTGATAAACAGCTTTATTTTCAGCATTCTCCTGTGCCCAAAGGACACTCGAAAACGATACAAAAAACAAAGCAATAAGTACGTTTTTAATTTTCATAAAGTTGATGTTAAGTGATAAAATTCCTACAATTTACATTTTGTACCGAACTGTATACTATTCTTTTTCATTTTTTCGATGAAAAGTAAGATGGCTTCATTTCTGAAGCCATTCCTTAAACCTAATTTATTCAATCGTCAATGAACACTTTTCGCACCAATGCTGCGGCAATTCCACCCGCAACCGGCGCAACGATAAAGAGCCAAAGTTGTTGCAACGCCAATCCGCCGGCAAAAAGAGCCGGTCCTAAGCTACGAGCAGGATTGACAGAAGTTCCTGTAATAGGAATGACCACCAAATGAATAAGCACCAAGGTTATCCCAATGGCTAACCCCGCCATTTGCGGAGATGCATTCTTCGCTGTAGTTCCAAAAATGACCATTAAAAACAAAAAGGTAAATACAAATTCTGCGATAAAAGCTGACTGCATAGAATAGTTTCCTAAATAGCCTTCGCCCCATCCGTTACTACCCAATCCCCACTCAGGCATGGAGAAACCGGCACCTCCACTTAGGAGAAGATACAAAACCCCTGCCGCGACAGTTGCTCCTATGCATTGTGAAATCACATACCCAACGGTATCTTTGGTTGATAATTTACCGGCGATGCGCATTGCAATAGAAATCGCCGGGTTAATATGGCACCCTGAAACAGGACCAATGGCATAGGCCATCGCCACTACTGCCAGTCCAAAAGCAAAAGATATTCCTAATAGACCTATTCCCGAAGGTCCGGTCGCCGAAACCCCGGCAATGGAGGCAGCTCCACAACCGAATAATACCAATGCGAAAGTGCCAAGCCCTTCCGCTAAATATTTTTTTGATGCACTCATAAATGAAAATGGTTTTAGTTAATTGATTAAATTTAAAAGAATTACCTCTTTAGAAATATCTTTTGTTCAAAAATAAAGTGTAAAAGTTAATAAGTTGATTATCAACTGCGATCAGGATTTAACCATTTCGGAATTTCGGGAGATTTAAATTCCTGCATTTTTATAAGGAGTGCATCGATGTCATGATCGACTAAAAGCAAGTTAAAATTCTCCATTTTGAGGAGACCTTTCCTTACCATGTTTTCTAGTAATTGCAACAAATCATCATAAAAATGATTCACATTTAAAACACCTATAGGTTTGTCATGAAGTCCTAATTGTAACCATGTAAGCATTTCAAATAATTCTTCTAAAGTTCCCATTCCGCCGGGCAATGCAATAAAGCCATCGCTTTCTTGCTGCATGCGCAATTTTCGATCGTGCATATTATCGGTCGTGATCAGTTCTGTTAAACCCAAATGAACGACCTCTTTCTTCTTTAGAAATTCGGGGATAATACCGATGACCTTTCCGTGATGATCCAACACAGATTTGGCCAAGAGTCCCATGATCCCAATTTTGGCAGCACCATAGACCAGCGTTATTTCCCTTTCAGCAAAAGTTTTACCCAATCGCATGGCCGACTGATGAATAGCATGATCATTTGATTCACTACTACCACAAAAGACACATATTTTTTCAAGTTTTTTCATGCAGGGAACATCGAATCATTCGGTCCTTTCCGAAAAGGTCCTTTTTGAGAACAATATCAGTATATCCTTCTTTTTCAAGAAGTTGAATTAATGCCATACTAAGATACTCATTAATTTCGAAGTAAAGGAGCCCATTAGGTGTTAATGACTTTTTAGCAAGTGTAGCTATTTTTCGGTAAAACAACAGGGGGTCAAGATCACTTACAAAGAGGGCTGTAGGTGGTTCATATTCGAGTACATTCTTCCGCATTTTGCTCTTTTCCAATGCGCGAACATACGGTGGATTGGATACAATGATATCGAACCGATGGTCAATATGCTCGATCGTAAGAATATCAACGTGTTCAAAATTGACCCTAACCTTATTTATAAGGGTGTTTTTTTGAGCGACCTCCAATGCCTCTCGAGAAATATCCCATGCTCGAACTAAAGCATTCTCCCAATGTTTGGCAAGGGCGATCGCGATACAACCTGAACCGGTGCCAATGTCAAGTACCGAAATTTGAGAATAGGCGTTTACGACTCCGTCCTCCAGCATCCATGCCACCAGCTCTTCTGTCTCGGGTCTTGGTATCAAAGTAGACCTATTCACGGCAAACTGAAGCCCATAAAATACTGTTTCTCCCAAGATATATTGAATAGGTTCAGACTGCTTAAGTCGATCCAGTACAGCGATAAATTGTTCTGACACGCTTTCCGAGATTTCCTTTTCCGCTAACAATACCGTATCTGCCTTACTCAATGAAAGATACTTATCGGTAGTAAGAAAAAAAAAGGAATCTATTTCTTCCGCAGGGTATCCGTACGAAAGATAGGCATGAAAAAGAGCTCTATGATGTTTGAGTGTCACGGTCTACAAGTCTAATAGCATATGCACTCCACATGAATAATGCCCCGTGTCCCCCATAGGACCATCGATGTAGGTAAAACCATATTTTTTATAGAGTTTTTGAGCAGCCTCCATATACGACATGGTCTCGAGATAACATTTTTCATATCCAAAGGAACGAGCACTTTTTAGGCAGATGTCGATCATTTCAGTCCCTAATCCACGCCCTCTGGCTTCCGGTAGAAAGTACATTTTCTGAAGTTCACAGACATTGCCTTCATAATTGTCCAAATGAGCAATCCCTCCTCCTCCAATTAATTTTTCACCTTCTTCTAAAACAAAATAAACAGCCCCTTCTTTTTGATAGGTCTCGAACATACAATCCAGCGATGCATCTGCATAAGCCGTGCCCACTTTCGGCACCTTAAAGTCTTCTAATACACTTCGAATAATGGCAGCGACCTTTGGGTTATCTCGAACAGTTATCGGGCGAATGATGGGAGCGCTCATAAATGATTTTTTCCTCGTACTTTTGAGCTGTGAATATACACGAAAAATATATGTTGCGCTGTATTCAATTAGCTAAAAATGGCTTAGGAAGTACCTATCCTAACCCTTTGGTGGGAAGCGTAATTGTCTGTGAAGATAAAATTATTGGAGAAGGTTGGCATCGTGCCGCCGGTGAACCACATGCCGAGGTAAATGCGATTGAACGTGTAAAAAACAAGGAATTGCTGAAGGACTCCGTACTTTATGTAAATCTGGAACCTTGTAGTCATTTTGGAAAAACGCCACCCTGTTCCGATCTAATTCTGGCAATGGAAATCCCGAAAGTGGTCATAGGTAGTACCGACCCTAATCCTAAAGTTGCGGGCCAAGGAATAGCAAAGTTAAGAGCCGGGGGATGTGAGGTAATTATTGACGTATTAAAAGAAAATTGTGACGATCTGAACAAACGATTTTTTACATTTCATGTTCACAAGCGTCCTTATATTATATTAAAATGGGCACAATCATTAGATGGATTTATAGCTCCCTCAGGGATGGAAAAAACAGGCCCGGTATGGATCACAAATTCGTATACCCGACAATACGTTCATAAGATGCGCACAGAGGAACAGGCCATTTTGGTGGGTACCAGGACGGCATTAAATGATAACCCTCAATTAACTGCCAGATCCTGGCATGGCAATCATCCGGTACGAATGGTCTTAGATCGAAGTTTAAATTTACCTTCCGACTTGGCGCTTTTTGACGACGCTGTTTCCACTATTGTCTTTACAGAGAAGGAGGAGATCACAAAAAATAACGTATCCTATATAAAAATTGATTTTGGACCCGATATAGCGAAACCAATTACACAAAAAATGTATGAATTAAATATTCAAAGCCTTATTGTTGAAGGAGGGGCACAGACGCTAAAAAACTTTATAAGTCTTGATTTGTGGGATGAGGCCTTTGTATTTGAAGGTTCCGTTTCATTCCACCAAGGACTAAAAGCTCCCCTACTTGAAGATAAATGGATGACCCCACATTTCTGCTTCGAAGACAAGTTGTTTCACTTTAAAAATTCACCTCTTTGTTAGCCTTAGCTCTCAGCATTTTTGCATCCACCCTTATCCTTATTGTGTTTAAGTTATTTGAACGATTCAAAATCAATAACTTTCAAGCAATTGTCGTCAATTATTTTGCAGCAGGCATTTGTGGGATACTTATTCAAGGAGATTTTCAAAAATTGGCATTATGGACTCAATTTCCTTGGTTCTATTATTCCATCGCCTTGGGTAGTATATTCATCTCCATTTTCTTTCTAATGGCGATGACCACGCAGAAAAGTGGCCTCTCTGTGGTTTCTGTGGCCACAAAGATGAGCGTGGTCATTCCTATCTTATTTGGGTTATTGTATTATAAGGAGCATTTAGGGGTTTTAAAAGGCATTGGAATTATCTTGGCCTTGGTAGCTGTTTATCTTTCTTCGATCAAAAATAGACAAGGTCTTCGAATAAAAAAACGCAATCTTATTTTTCCGGCCCTAGTATTCTTGGGCAGCGGTATCATTGACACAGGAATTAAATTTTTGGAAGAAGGGTTCGTTGCTGAAACCGATGTAGCTATTTTTTCTTCTACTCTTTTTCTATCCGCGGGAAGTATGGGGTTATTGATCTTTGTTATCCAAAAGTTTAGAGGACGATTTCAATTTGAAGCGAAAAGTTTAGTGGGCGGACTTGCCTTAGGGATTCCCAACTTCTTCACTGTTTATTTTTTAGTCTTGGCGTTGCGAAGCGAAATTCTGGAAAGCTCAGGCATATTTGTGGTAAATAATATCGGAGTCGTAACTTGTTCCACTCTGGCAGGGATTCTTCTTTTTGAAGAAAAATTAATTCCGAAGAATTGGTTGGGAATTATTTTTGCCCTCGTGAGCATACTTCTTGTGGCCCTTTCAACCCAATGATGGAAAATGATACTTATAAAACTATAGCCGGTCCTTCTCCCGAGGTGCTTTATAAAGATCGGGGTAGTAAGTTCTTTGGCTATGCCTATCCAATCGTTTCTGAAGAGGAGGTTAAATTCCATCTGGAAAATCTTAAGAAAGTACATTTTAATGCCAGGCATTGGTGCTATGCATGGCAGTTAGGTGTCTACTATGAACATTACAGGGCCAATGACGACGGTGAGCCTTCGAATAGTGCCGGAATGCCAATCTATGGCCAATTACAATCTTTTGAGGTGACACAATGCTTGGTGGTCGTAGTTCGCTACTTTGGCGGAACCAAGTTGGGTGTAGGCGGTTTGATGCAGGCTTATAAAACTGCGGCCCAAATGGCTTTAGCGGCTGCTGAAATGATTCAAAAAACTATAAACGACACTTTCGTAGTTCACTTTGAGTATAGTGAGATGAATACGGTGATGCGGATCATTAAAGAGGAGAAGATCGAGATAGAGGACCAAACCTTGGAAATGAATTGTGAGTTTAAGATCAACGTTCGAAAAAACGAATCGGAACGCATTTTTGAACTTTTCAGCAACACTTACAAGGTGAAAATTAAAAAATTTGAAGATTAGTCTGTTAATTTTTCAACTAAATAATCGGGGGCTCTTCTAATCTTTTGCGTGAGCATATCGACAAAAACAAGGGTCGTCTCGGCCGTGACAAGCAGCTCGTTTTTTTCGTTATAGATCTCGTAAACAAACTCAATTTTAGCTGTAGGAATTTTCTGTAATTTAGTGATTACGGTTATTACATCGTCGTAACGTGCAGGTAATCTATATTTTATATGTAATTCCGTCACCGGAAGTTGAATGTTATTTTCTTCCATCCATCGATAAGAAAAGCCCAATTCCCTCAACCATTCGGTTCTTCCTTGCTCAAGGTACTGTGCGTAGTTACCATAGTACACAACTCCCATCTGATCGGTCTCTCCATATCGGACTCGAATTTTCGTACTCGTTTTTTTCATATTTAGTTTGGTTGAAAAAGGATCTTTTTTTGTAGCTTTATCGAAGTTGAAGTATGTGAAAAAAAAATAACAAATTCAATACCCTTTAGGTTTTTTTTTTCATTTTTTTGTTCACATATTTGCAGTGTTAAGAAATTGTTAGGGAAGCATCTTTTTCCCTCCCCTCTTAACCGCAAAAATAACTAACTAAACCTCTAAAGAGTAACTATGAGTAAAACTGCCGAATCGGTTTGGAGCAATTGTTTGTCGTTTATTGAAGATAACATATCGACGCAAGCTTACAAGACCTGGTTTGAACCCATTAAAGCAGCGAAGCTCAATGACAATGCGCTTAGTATTCAAGTTCCCAGTAAGTTTTTTTACGAATGGTTGGAAGAACACTATGTGAAACTGCTCAAAGTTGCCCTTACGCGTGAGTTAGGAACGAAAGCCAAATTGGTCTACATCATAAAAATGGAGAACACCTATGGCAATAAACAACCCTTTACGGAAAGGATCCCGAGTGCTAATAGAAGTCAGATGAAGGATCAAGAAGTAGATGTACCTATCAAAAATAAAAGCCCGGAACTAAAAAACCCATTTGTGATTCCCGGAATCAGGAATGTTAAGATCGAATCGCAGCTCAATCCTAATTATAGTTTCGACAATTTCTTAGAAGGTGAATCCAACCGTTTGGCGCGTTCAGCAGGCTATGCAGTGGCTAATAAACCGGGAGGAACTTCCTTCAACCCGCTGTTGATCTTTGGTGGCGTAGGTTTAGGAAAAACACACTTGGGTCATGCCATTGGGGTTGAGATCAAGGAAAAATACCCGGAAAAGACGGTATTGTATATTTCCGCCGAAAAATTCACCCAACAGTATATTGAATCTGTAAAAAAGAATAACCGGAACGACTTCATTCACTTTTATCAGATCATAGATGTGCTCATTGTTGATGATATTCAGTTACTATCCGGTAAAGCCGGGACTCAGGATGTCTTCTTCCACATCTTTAACCATCTGCATCAAAATGGGAAGCAGGTTATATTGACCAGTGACAAGGCACCGGTCGATATGATCGACATTGAACAACGTTTGCTGTCTCGTTTCAAATGGGGTCTTTCCGCAGAACTAAACCATCCTGATTACGATACCCGGGTTGCCATCATCAAAAACAAATTGTACCGAGATGGTGTTGAAATGCCGGATGAGATTGTTGAATTTCTCGCTAACAACATTAAAACCAATATCCGAGAATTGGAAGGTGCCATCATTTCATTAATTGCACATTCCTCTTTTAATAAACGGGAGATCACCATAGATCTCGCTAAAAAGATCGTAGACAACTACGTGAAACATACGAAAAGAGAAGTATCCATTGACTACATTCAAAAAGTAGTGAGTGAATATTTCCAAATGGATGTGGATACTCTGCAATCAAAAACAAGGAAACGACATATCGTACAAGCAAGACAATTAGCGATGTTCTTTGCTAAAAAATTCACCAAGGCTTCCTTGGCATCTATCGGTTCACAAATTGGTCAGAGAGACCATGCCACCGTACTTCATGCGTGTAAAACTGTGGATAATCTGTCAAGTACAGACAAGCAGTTCCGAAAATATGTGGATGATCTCAATAAAAAATTAACCTTGTAATCAATCCCGCTATCGCGGGATTTTTTATGTTAGTATCATGAAGACAAAAGTATTAATGGTCTGCTTAGGAAATATCTGTAGATCGCCTTTAGCCGAAGGAATTTTAAAATCCAAAGTAGATACTGCCAAGGTTTTAGTTGAATCAGCCGGAACCGGAGGATGGCATGTGGGACAATTACCTGACATTCGAAGTATTGAGGTAGCCCGCAAGTTTGGTATTGATATCACCGATCAACGTGGCAGAAAATTCTCTGCTTACGATTTTGAATCCTACGATCATATTTTTGTGATGGATAATGCAAATTACCGGGACGTGATCGAACTCGCCAATTCCGACAGTGAAAAACAAAAGGTACAGCTTTTGTTAGACGAGATATTTCCGGGAGAGAATGTAGATGTGCCGGATCCCTATTATGGCGGAAATCATGGGTTTGAAAAAGTATTTCAAATGATCGAAGAGGCATGTGAAAAAATAGCTTCAAGATTATCATAGCCCTTAAGTGACTACTATTTTGTATTTTTAAAAAAAATGAACATGAAAAAATTCTTTACCCTACTTTGTGCCCTGCTTGGTTTATCAACTTTTTCACAAAACATTTCGCTGGAAAGTGTGGCATCCGGTTTTAATCAACCGCTGAATATTCAAAACGCCGGAGATGACCGCTTATTTATCGTTGAAAAAGGCGGAAGAATAAAAATTATCAATTCCGATGGCACTGTCAATCCGGATAATTTCTTAGATCTTTCCGGACAGATCTCATCCGACAGTGAACGTGGATTGCTCGGACTGGCCTTTCACCCGGATTATAGCAACAACGGTTACTTTTATGTCTACTACTCTAAACCGAACGGGGATTCACAAATTTCGCGCTTCAGCGTAGATGCCGGAAATCCCGACCTGGCCGATCCCACAAGTGAATTATTATTATTCGATATTGAACAGCCTTTCTCTAATCATAATGGCGGTTGTATAGCATTCGGTCCGGAAGGATACTTATATATTGGCACCGGAGATGGAGGAAGTGCCGGAGATCCGGGAAACAGAGCACAAAACACGGCACTGCTTTTGGGAAAAATGCTTCGAATTGATGTGGATAATCCGGGTGCCGGAGCAAATTATGGCATCCCCGCCGACAATCCTTTTGCAGGTAGTTCTACCGATGCTGAAGAAATTTGGGCCTACGGACTTAGAAATCCATGGAAATTTAGTTTTGATGCTTCTACCGGTGATCTTTGGATCGCAGATGTGGGTCAGAACGCCATAGAAGAGATCAATAAAGTAGGCAGCACTGAAGCCGGACTGAATTATGGCTGGAGATGTTATGAAGGCTCAGAAGTATATAATAATACCGATTGCCCGGACCCCAGTGAATTAACTTTCCCTATTGCCGAATATCTTCACCCGATTGGTTTCTCCATTACCGGAGGTTATGTATATCGTGGATCCACCTACAGTAATATGGTAGGTTATTACTTCTTTGCGGATTTCTCATCCGGTATCTTAGGAACCGTAGACAGCAATGGAGATTTGACCAATTTGGGGAATTTTGGCCAGAATTGGGCCTCTTTCGGAGAAGATGTGAACGGAGAATTATACCTGTCCGGATTTAATGGAGTGATCTATAAAATAGTTGGAGAAACCTTATCTAATAATGACTTTTCACTTTCTCCTATTAGCCTATATCCCAACCCCGCCAAAAATGAAATTTACATTGAAACCAATGGCAGTGTGATTGAAAAAATTGAGTTGTATAACCTGCAAGGTGCCCTCATGTTAAAAGGTTCTTTTGAAAGGAATACAGACGTTAAACTATCTACGCAAGGACTTTCAACAGGGGTTTACCTGATCAACATTTATACTTCAGAAGGAAATATTACCACAAAGAAATTAGTGGTAAATTAAGAACTTATGGCACCCCAATTCGGTAAACTATACTTAATACCATGTCCGTTAGGTGATTCTCCTCCTTTAGAGGTGCTTCCCTTATCGGTTAAAAAAGCAGTGGAAGAAATTGACTATTATATCGTAGAACATGAGAAGAATGCCCGGCATTTCATTAAAAGCATAGTTCCCAAGAAGTCACAACCCGACCTACATCTTCAAACCATCAATAAATTCACGGATGAAGCTGAAATTCCGGCAATGTTAGATCCGTGTTTGGAAGGAAAGGATATGGGAATCATCAGTGATGCAGGATGCCCGGGGATTGCCGATCCCGGTGCTGCTATCGTCGAACAAGCCCATCTAAAAGGAATAAAGGTAGTTCCATTAGTAGGACCTTCCTCCCTCCTGCTCGCTATGATGGCAAGTGGTTTTAACGGGCAAAATTTTGCTTTTAACGGATACTTGCCCATCGACAAAACTGAACGCAAACAAGAGATCAAAAGATTGGAAAAATTATCAGAAATCCATCTTCAATCTCAACTTTTTATAGAGACCCCGTACCGTAATAATCAATTACTGGAAAGTTTGATTGAGAACCTAGATGCCCATACTCAAATTTGTGTGGCTTGTGACCTCACCTTATCCTCTGAATTTATTCGAACACAAGCGGCAAAAGACTGGAAAAAAACAAAGGTGGACCTTCATAAAAGACCCACCTTATTTATCATTCAAAGATGATCTATGTTTCTTACATTACAGTAGCTTTACGCTCTGCCTCCACAAATGAGGTGTCATATCCTGAAAACTTCCTGAGGTAGTAACGCAATGAGGTGCCAAACGCGTCTTCAAAAGCAAATGTCCCACCACTTCTAAGGTATTTCTTCACATTGCCGGCACCCGCTAAATGGGCCGCTGCCAAGATACCGGATTCGGTGATTTTCACGCCATTAATATAAGTTCCTACAAATCTTTTGATATCCTTTCTAAGAATCCACTTATTTCGTGCGGTGAAAGCATGAAAAGCATCTTCCTGCAGGCGTGTGTCATTCAAGAATTCTTGTGGATTAAAGATCCCTATTGCTTTCAAAGTGTTTCTATTGAATTGGTATTTGCCCAAATAACCCAAATCATTTACAATAGCATAGTTCCCTCTTGATTCGTTATAAGCCAAAGCTTCTTTAAAGGCGATGTAAGACTTCCCTAAAAAAACTTGATATTGGTCATTCCATTTTTCCATTCGAACTTGTTCCGCAGATGGAACATCGTAGCAAAAGATCTGGTCTTCCAGTTTATAAGCAGACAAATCTACCTTCCCACTAAAAGAAAACCCGGCAGCAGCTATCGCAACCACCAGCATAACAATTACAGTATGTGAAAATTTACGTTTCATTTATTTCGATTTTTGATCAGCAGCGCTAAATCAAATTTCAGCCCGCAAAAGTACGAATTTTTTTACAAAATTGATTTTCAGCGTGTTAAAAAATGTTAAACGACAAACGAAAACGTTTGAATTGGGGGAGTTCAGAAGTAGCGTTTTTAACCAAATCTTCTCAAAAAATGGTGAAATCGGGAATTTCGAAGAAAATTACAGGGTTATCGATTGATGCCTTTTTGGGAAATCCAACGTACATACTCCGCCTTATTGCGGTTATGTTGATTCAGATTTTTTGCGAATTTATGATACCCAAAATTCTGGACATCCGCCACAAAATAATAAAAATCATGTGACTCAGCATTTAAAACGGCATCAATGGAAGAAATATCCGGCATGGTAATGGGACCCGGTGGTATTCCAATATTTTTGTAGGTATTGTAAGGAGAATCCAACTCCAGGTCCTTATACAATACTCTTTTAATGACTTGGTCGAAGTTATTTTCAACCAGCTTTTTTGAATAAATTACGGTGGGATCAGCTTGAAGAGGCATTCCTGCCTTAATTCTATTCACATAAACTCCGGCCACGCGTGGACGTTCATCTATTTTAGCGGTTTCTTTTTGCACGATAGCGGCTAATGCGATTACTTGATCTCGCGAGAGTTTCAATTTTTCAGCCTTGGTATTGCGTTCAGAGGTCCAAAAACTATTGTACTCTTTCAGCATTCTATTTCTAAAATTGGAGGCAGAGGTATTCCAATAGACCTCATAGGTATTAGGAATATACATCCCTAGCGCATTACTTTCAGTAAAACCGGCACTTTCTAAAAATTCAGGATCTTTTAAAGCGTTCAAAAAAGTAATACTGTCAGGCTCCATTTGGCGAGACAGATGTCCCACCAAGTTTTCCAATCGTTCTTGATTATTAAACTTTATTTGAATGGGAATATTGGTACTTCGAATGGTATTCACAATATCGTTATTGTTCATTCCCTTTCTTAGAATATAATGACCGGGTTTTATATTGGCAGGGTATCCCTTTCGATTGGCAACTGCTTCAAAGGAAATATCGTTTTTCAACAAAGGCCGCAATTCTTCTAAGACATCTTTAAAACGTGAGCCCGTTGCGATATAAACATGAGCCTCTTCATTGTTAAAAGCGGTGTTGCCTGAAAAAACACTGGTATATACAAAATAAGCAAAACCGGCCATAATAATGAGCCCGAGCATTACCGCGGCTAAAACTACTTTTTTAAGATGACTCATTAATTAACTGGTAAAAAAATTCATTTTTAAAAATACCCTGTGACCACACCCAATCTTTCTTTTCACCTGCCTTGATGAACCCTAACTTCTCAAACAGTGTCATACTTTTTTTATTATCTAAAGTTATGTTGGCATATAACTGATGCAGATTTAGATGGGAAAAACCATATGAAATCACCAATTGAATGGTCTCGGTGGCATAACCTTGACCTTTGTCTGTTTCTGAAAAGATGATGATCCCTAATCCTGCTCGTCGATGACGAGGGTCAAAGTCGAACAGATCCAAAAATCCAACGGCTTTTTCATCTTCCCTTTTACAGATCACTAAACGCAGTTGTTTTACTTCAAAAATATCACGATGTGCATTCTCCAAGTATTGTTTAAGCACGAATTTTGAATAAGGAGAACAGGTATTACTCACCTCCCAAACCGATTCATCATTCTCCAATTGATAAAGAAAATCAAGGTCTGTCGGTTCCAGCGCCCTCAAATATATTTTTTCTCCTTTTAAGTTCATGACCAATATCCTTTAAACACTTGAACGGCCGGTCCGATCAATTCAACACTTTCATAGTGGGTAGGAGTTTTTTCAAATCGAACCTTTAAACTTCCCCCCTGCGTTTCTAACCGAACCTCCTTTGAATTAGTTCTTCCTGTTTCATACATCGCTATTGCGACCGCTGTAACTCCCGTACCACAGGATAGGGTCTCATCCTCTACACCTCTTTCATACGTTCTTACTTGAAAAGTTTGATCATTGATAGGGGTGACAAAGTTCACATTGGCGCCTTCCGCACCATAGAGCTCATTTCTGATTTTTCTTCCCTCTTCAAACACCTTAAAAGTTTGCACCTCCTCCACCAATTGCACATGGTGTGGTGATCCGGTGTCAAGGAATATATATGAAGGTTTCACAGATATCCGCTGAACCGAGTTCATTCCTAAGGAGATCCTGTCGCGATCTATCCGGGCTTGATGTATTCCGTCTGCAGCTTCAAACCTTGCACTATTTTCAATAATGCCTAAATAGTTAGCAAAATGAACAAGGCACCGCCCCCCATTGCCGCACATACTACTCAAATTCCCGTCACTATTATAGTAAACCATTTTAAAATCCAAAGTAGCATGAGACTCCAATAAGATCAGTCCATCAGCTCCAATGCCAAATTTTCTGTCACAAAGTTGTGCGACCAATTTGGTATTATTTTTGACGAAATGTAAGGTGCGATTATCTATTAAGATAAAATCGTTCCCTGTTCCTTGATATTTATAAAATTCAAATGCCATCCAAAAGCAAAGGTATAAAAACAGAAAGCTAAAAGAACTCTAAAAACGATGTTAAATACTCGTTAATTAAGATTTTCGTTAACATTAGATTTGGTTAGAACCCGTTAATTTTAAACTTAAAACAATCTATTATGAAACAGACAATGCGCTTATTCTTAGTAGCTCTAATAGCAGGAGCTACTTCGCTCGGAGGTTACAAATGGTTGATTGAAAAAAAATCAGAGATCGCCATCGTTACTAAATCTGAGAATCCTTCTTTTCTCCCTACCAATTTTTCAGGATCGACGGCAGCGCCTATCGGTTTTAATTTCACGGAAGCTGCGGAAAAAACGGTCCATGCTGTTGTTCACGTTAAGAATACCACTGTTTCCAAGCAACCGACGAACATGATGGATCTCTTTTTCGGAGGAGGTGCTCCCAGAGCCATGGTGGGCACAGGCAGTGGTGTTATTATAAGTCCGGATGGCTATATCATCACGAACAACCACGTCATTGAAAATGCGAGTCAGCTGGAGGTTACCCTAAACAACAACAAAATCTACGAAGCACAATTGATAGGAACAGATCCTAAAACGGACATCGCCTTGGTAAAAATTAATGCAGATGATGACCTTCCGTTTGTACCCTTTGCCGATTCCAACAATGTAAAAATTGGAGAATGGGTATTGGCGGTAGGAAATCCTTTTAATCTCACCTCAACGGTTACGGCCGGAATTGTAAGTGCAAAAGCCAGAGATCTGAATGAATTTGACAGTAATCCTCAATCATTCATTCAAACGGATGCTGCCGTAAATCGAGGCAACAGTGGTGGTGCCTTGGTAAATATCAACGGAGAACTTATCGGGATCAACACGGCCATTACCAGTGAAACAGGATCCTATGTAGGCTATTCGTTTGCCGTTCCATCGAACACGGCTCGCAAAGTAGTGGAAGATATTATGGAATATGGGAACGTACAACGCGGAATCCTTGGAATCCAGGGGGGAAGCTTAGATTCCAACCGAGCTAAATACCTGGGAGTAGATGAAACGGAAGGAGTTTATGTGTCCGGAATTGAACAAGGAAGCGGAGCAGATAAAGGGGGTATTCGAGAAGGTGACATCATCAAAAAAATAGACGGATTTAAAATCGCCAAATTTGCAGACCTTGCCGGGTACTTAGGCTCCAAACGTCCCAATGATGTAGTGGATGTTACCATTCTTCGAAAAGGTGAAAAGAAGATCATTCCGGTCACTCTCGTGAAATTGGAAGTATATGAAATTGACGATTTAGGACTGGAAGTGAAGAATATCAATAAATCAACGTTAAAATCATACGGTGTAAGCAACGGTGTTCAAGTTAGCCGCGCGCTTACTCCGGAAATGGAGCGTTACAATTTAAATGGCATCGTGATCATCAAGATTAATGACCAGGAGGTGGATGATATCGACGATGTAAAAGAGATCATGAATAAGCGTGATTATAAAGAACCGATCAAGCTTACTTTTGTGAATGATAAAGGTGAATTGAATTCCTTTATTTTTAGATAAGATTATCCCTCCTATTTAGGGTAAAAGCCTGTTGAAAATAGATTTCAGCAGGCTTTTTTATTTTTTTGGAATATCCTTTACGAAAACGTTTTAGTTCTTTACTTTTGCCAAAAATTTCAACTCCCTAAAATATATCTTTATGAGTTTTGATGAAGTTTATGAAAAAGAACTTTCTTTCCAAACAGATCGTAGAAAAGCGACTGTAGAATTTATCAAAATTGTGAGTGACCTATGGTACGACAATTCCATCGAATTGGTTTTGTTCCGAAATCAATTGATTGATCGCAATGTAAGTGAGATCCTGAACTTACATGAATACGCCGGTGAGTTCGTACAAAAACATATTTCTATTTTTGATAGTGTTGAAATTGCTCAGGCCATCAAAAACTTGAATTTACCTCCTGCCAAATTGGACATTGGTAAATTAACTTATGAATACCACCTCGAAGACAATCGCTACCAGGATGCTATGGCATTTGTAGGTGATAAATTAAAAGGTGCCAAAGCACAAAAAAGTATCGTTCCCAAAGATGTTGTTCTGTATGGTTTTGGACGAATCGGGCGGCTGTTAGCGAGAGAGCTGATGACCCGCACCGGACAAGGAAATCAAATGCGTTTACGCGCTGTAGTTACCCGAGATAATGTAAATCAAAATATCTTGGAAAAGCGTGCGTCCCTTTTGCAATACGATTCGGTACATGGCGATTTTCCCGGAACCGTTCGCGTTGACGTGGAAAACAATGCTTTAATTATCAATGGAACCACGGTACATATTATTTCGGCAAATGCTCCTGAAGATATAGATTACTGCCAATATGGTATTGAGGATGCCTTAGTAATCGACAATACAGGTGCTTTTCGAGATGAGGTAGCTTTAAGTCGACATTTAAAATCGAAAGGAGTATCCAAGGTATTATTTACTGCCCCGGGCAGGGGAATACCCAATATTGTATACGGCGTAAATCATTTAAACTACAATCCCAAGAAAATTGATATTTTCTCAGCCGCTTCCTGCACGACCAACGCGATCACTCCTGTACTTAAGGCGATTGAAGATTCATTAGGTGTTGTGCACGGGCATTTAGAAACCATTCATGCCTATACCAACGATCAGAACCTGGTAGACAATATGCACAGTAAATACCGAAGAGGTCGCGCGGCTGCCTTGAATATGGTCATTACGGAAACCGGAGCCGGTCGCGCGGTGAGTAAGGCACTCCCCTCTTTTGAAGGAAAATTAACTTCAAATGCCATTCGGGTTCCTGTTCCTAACGGTTCATTGGCTATTCTAAATTTAACATTAGAAAATGCCACCACTAAAGATGGTATCAACGCTATTCTAAAAAAATATGCCTTAGAAGGAGAGTTGGTCGAGCAAATTAAATACTCCATGAACAACGAATTGGTCTCCAGTGACATCATTGGTTCATCCGCTCCCTCCATTTATGACAGCCATGCAACTATCGTTACGGAAGACGGTAAAAATGTAGTGCTCTATGTTTGGTATGATAACGAATACGGCTACAGTCATCAAGTAATTCGTCTGGCCAAGTACATCGCGGAAGTAAGAAGGTATACCTACTATTAATAAAAAAGCCCCGCAAATTGCGGGGCTTTTTATTATAATTCCCAGCCCTCTCTATAATTACGTTTCACCCATTGATTGGCCTCCTCCCAATTTGTCACTTTCATATTCGGGCCATCCCAAAGGATCGTTTTTCTTCCGGGATAATCGTAAGGATCCCACTGACCAGCCTCCTTGCCCTCTTTTAAAGCCTTGTACTGATAAGATTTGATGGCTAAATTCCCCATCAAAACAGCTTCGGTTAGAGGGCCTCCATAAGAAAATGGAGAAGACGTAGTCCCTCCATTCAAAATAGCATTCACCCAATTACCTTGATGGGTAGTCTCTACCCTACTTAACGTAGGTGCAGGAGGTTGAAATTCAGCCATTCGCTCTGCAGGAAGTAACCGCGGATTGCGAGAATAGGTATCGGTGACCATAATGCCTTCCGACCCATGAAAAATACTTCCACCTCCATCTCCTCCCGGAATTTCGCCATCGCCTAATTCTGGGGGAAGATCCGGCATAATACCACCGTCATACCAATTTAAGGAAACATCGCCATGGGTTTCTGTATCAAATTTCAAACGAACGACGGACGAAGGAGGACAAGCTTCTCTATAATCAGCTTCGACAAAATCGTTAGACCAAATGGTCGTACAACTGGCTTCGGCTTCATAAGGAAAGCCCAGACCTAGCGTTTTAAATGGGGTTTCCATGATATGACACCCCATATCGCCCATCGCTCCGGTACCGAAGTCCCAGAAACCGCGCCATTTAAAAGGTAAATAATTAGAATTATAGGGACGCATAGCAGCAGGACCCAACCAAAGGTCCCAATCCAAGGTCTCCGGCACAGGTTCACCTTGAGTGATGTGTTTAAACCCTTGTGGCCAAACCGGGCGATTGGTCCAGCAGTCTACGCGATGTACTTTACCGATCACACCTGCATTGATCCATTCCTGAGCTTGCCTAATTCCTTCACCCGAAGCCCCTTGATTTCCCATCTGGGTTACAATTCCCTGCTCCGCTGCTACTCTTGCCATCATACGTGCTTCGTAAATGTTATGCGTCAGTGGTTTTTCAACGTACGCATGCTTCTTTGCATTCATAAAAGGCAAAGCAATCGTCGCATGTGTATGATCCGGGGTTGCCACCATCACGGCATCTATATCTTTTACATGATGATCATATAATTTTCGAAAATCTTTGTATTTCTTTGCGTCGGGATGCGCCAAATAGCTGGCACTTGCCCGTACCTCATCCACGTCGCACATCGCGACAAATTTAACTTTCCCGGTGGCAAATAGTTCATTCACTACGCCTCCACCCCGGCCACCTACTCCTACGGCTCCAATATATATAGTATCACTGGGTGGAATATGTGTTTTTCCCAATACAAAACTGGGGACGATAGTAAAGGCCGCTCCGGCGGCGGCAGATTTTTTAATAAAGGATCGGCGTTTCATTCAGGAATGGTTTAGTTTAACCTCCTAAATATATAAAAAGATATGTTACTGTAAGCGTTGTGTTTTAAGACTTTCTATCGGACTTCCTTTGGAGTTATAAGATTATCCCGCTTAAATTCCATAGCGATATATTTTCAGTACTTTTGCATTTCGTTAAATCCTTTTGGATTGCCAAATAAAAATTAAGGAACTGTTCTGAACATGCGAATTGATATTATCACCGTTTTACCTGAGTTATTGCAAAGTCCGTTTGATGCTTCCATTCTGAAACGTGCCATTGAAAAGGGTCTTGTTGAAATTCACTTTCATAATTTAAGGGATTTTGCCACCAATAACTATAAGCAGATTGACGATTATCAGTTTGGGGGAGGCGCCGGTATGGTGATGATGATCGAACCGATTGATAAATGCATTAGCGGTCTTAAATCTGAACGAGATTATGACGAAATTATTTATATGACTCCCGACGGAGAAACCCTCAAACAAGGTATGGCCAATGAGCTTTCATTGAAAGAGAATTTGATCATATTATGTGGCCATTACAAAGGAGTGGATCAACGGGTAAGAGATCAATTTATCACTCGTGAAATTTCGATAGGAGATTTTGTATTAAGCGGTGGTGAATTAGCCGCATCCGTTTTATGCGATGCTATTATCAGACTTATTCCCGGGGTTCTAAGCGATGAAACCAGTGCCTTGACCGATTCTTTTCAGGATAATTTACTTGCTCCTCCCATCTATACTCGTCCGGCCGAGTATAAAGGATGGTCGGTTCCGGATATCCTCTTGAGTGGGAATACGGCAAAAATAGAAGAATGGCGAGAAGATGCAGCCTATAAAAGAACTCAGGAACGAAGACCTGATCTACTTTCAGATCAATAAAAAATAAATTCAACTAAAACCAAAAATATATGAAAACACGTATCAGTCTACTACTTTATGTTGCTGTGCTACTTGTAGGATGTAAAAATGAAACAAAGGAAGCTGCGGATTCCAATTCTCAAGCCCTTCTTCCCTTTAATGAATTAGTGGAGAACTACTATCAGGAAGGATTGGAACGTATCCCACTAAATGCTACCATGGCAGGAGACACTCGATACAACGATAAGTTTGTCAATTTCTTGGACAGTACTGAAATTGAAAAAAGCAAGGCTTATTACTCAAGCTATAAAGAAGCCCTGAAGAAGTATAATGACAGTACCCTTACCGACAGTGAGCGAATGAGCAAAGCCATTTTGGAATGGGAATGCGATCTGAATCTTGAAACTTTTCAATTTAAAAACTTCGCCTATTTTCCTATTGATCAAATGTGGTCCGTGAATCTTAAGATGGGCCAACTGGCCAGTGGTGCATCTGCACAACCATTTGAATCTGTAAAGGATTATGAAAATTGGATGACACGCGTGAATCAGTATCTAGCATGGCTTACAAGTTCGGAAGTGATGATGAAAAAAGGGATGACAGCAGGTTATGTCCTTCCAAAATCACTTATTGTTAAAGTAATGCCACAATTAAAAGAAATGACCGAGCCTGATCTGGACAAACACTTGTTCTATTCCCCGGTTAAAAATTTTCCTGAATCCTTTTCAGAAGAGGACAAAAATACGCTGGGTGAGGCTTACGCGGATATGATTACCTCAAAGATAATTCCTACCTACCAAAAGCTTTACGACTTTATGAGTACAGAGTATCTGGAAGCAGGAAGATCATCGAGCGGAATCGATGCCATTCCTGAAGGGAAAGCCTATTATGAGCACCAAATAAAGTACTATACAACCACAAATATGACGGCCGATGAAATTCATCAATTGGGATTAAGTGAAGTGGCTCGCATTTCTTCCGAGATGGAGAAGGTGAAGAACACTGTTGGCTATAAGGGAACACTGAAATCCTTTTTCAGTTACGTAAGAGACAACAAACAACTTATGCCTTACAAGGAACCACAAGAGATCATTGATAATTTCAATGCCATTCACGAACGCATGAAACCACAACTGGAGCAGCTTTTCATTAACAAACCAAAAACAGCCTTTGAAGTACGCAGAACCGAAGCTTTTCGTGAGAATTCGGCCAGTGCGGAATACAATGAAGGATCTTTGGACGGAACCCGCCCAGGGATATTTTATGTCCCCATTCCGGATGCAACCGAATACAATGTGCATCAAGATGAATCGTTATTCCTACACGAAGCGATTCCAGGGCACCATTATCAGATCTCGTTGACGCAGGAGAATATGGATCTTCCCAGTTTTAGAAAAACGCTATGGTACAGCGGTTATGGTGAAGGATGGGCCCTCTATAGTGAGTCCTTGGGAAAGGAACTAGGACTCTATACAGATCCATATCAATATTTCGGAACCCTGGGAGCAGAAATGCACCGCGCGATCCGATTAGTGGTGGATACAGGATTACATTCCAAAGGTTGGACAAGAGAGCAGGCCATTCAATATTCATTGGATAATGAATCCGAATCGGAAGCAGGTATCATTTCAGAAATTGAGCGCTATATGGCTAATCCGGGGCAAGCCTTGTCTTATAAGATCGGACAATTAAAAATTCGCGAATTAAGAACCAAAGCGGAAAATGAGCTGGGTGATAAATTCGACATTCGTGCCTATCATAACCAGGTATTAGAAACAGGATGTATACCCTTGGCTATTTTAGAGCAAAAAATTAATGATTGGATCGCCAGCATGAAATAATTCCTGCTCTGATTTAGCAATTGAAGTCCAATAAATCCTTAATGATCCGGTTGTTATTTGCCATTATTCACTGCAATTAACCCGCGTTTTCTTCGTATCTTTAGGTAAGAAAATTATTGATTAATTTATATCTGAAGAAGCCATGAAAACATTAACAAAAATAGGACTTGACGCTAAAAAAAGCACCGTGTTGTCTGAATTACTGAACGACCTTCTGGCTAAT
The DNA here is from genome assembly GCA_024643385.1 of Flavobacteriaceae bacterium. Taxonomy (GTDB): domain Bacteria; phylum Bacteroidota; class Bacteroidia; order Flavobacteriales; family Flavobacteriaceae; genus JAHEMZ01. The sequence continues at coordinate 65,231 of JAHEMZ010000004.1, forward strand.
TATTCTGTACTTTATCAGAACGTTAGGGGTTATCACTGGAATATAAAAGGTGATAGGTTTTTTGAACTACATCTGAAATTTGAAGAACTCTATAATAACCTTTTTCTGAAGATCGATGAAATTGCGGAACGAATCTTAACGTTAGGACATGTCCCCAACCATAAAGCTTCCGATTATTTAAAGATTTCCGCCATACATGAAACCCATGAGGTGGCCGATGGTCTATTTGCCATGGAAAACATTTTGTTTTCCTTTCAAGAATTATTGAATAAGCAGCGGCATCTGTTAGACTTAGCCGATGAGATCAGTGATGAAGGAACTAGTTCACTTATGAGCGATTATATTAGAGAACAGGAGAAGATGGTCTGGATGTATTCCGCTTACCTTGACAAATAAATTTACCCTAAGAGTTGCAAGAACTTGAAAAATGTTTATTTTTGCACTCGATTTACCACAACCTCTGGCGATAGACGTGAATGTTGTTTTAAACTAAACTTTTTGAAATTAAAACCATGGAAGCGTTAATTAAATTTGTTCAAGACGAATTTGTAACCAAAAAAGAATTCCCGGAATTTTCAGCAGGAGATACCATTACTGTGTATTATGAAATCCGTGAAGGTGAAAAAACAAGAACCCAGTTCTTTAAAGGAGTTGTGATTCAAGTAAAGGGAACAGGGATTACCAAGACCTTTACGATCCGAAAAATGTCAGGAACTGTTGGAGTAGAGCGAATTTTTCCGGTCAACTTGCCTGCACTTCAGAAAATTGAAGTGAACAAAAGAGGTAATGTGCGTAGAAAACGTATTTATTACTTCAGAGGACTTACCGGTAAGAAAGCAAGAATTAAAGAAAAGAAATACTAGTAAGCAAGTAAAAACTCTCAAAAGCGGCACCATTTCTGGGCCGCTTTTTTTATTGACAATTGTTAATAACACCAGTTAAAAACCTGTTATTATTAAGGATACAAAAAAACTTGCTTTTTAAATTTACTGTATTACATTAGCAATATCAAAATGATGGAAACATCACGGAGATAACATAAAGTAACGTTCTTTATATAGCTTTTCTACATCACCAAAATGGTTCTTTTTATCACTAGGTGCTAAGAACCCAGATGAGAAAAGTAGAGTTGGAAACAAGTAAGAGCAGATTGGTTTATAATCAATAAACTCCGCACGGTTCTCCACTCTTTGAAGCAGATCACAGCCGCAGGGGTATAATAAACCTGCCCAGAATCGTAAAGGTTGGTTGGTAACGGTTTGGTTCACAAGAAGCCATGTCAAAGTAGCAATACGATGATATGGCTTTTCTTGGTTTTGGGACTTTTGTATTTCCTTTTTCTTACGGCTGTATTTCTTGAAAGCTTGAATCGTAATCCGTATATTTGCCTGCCTTTGAGTTTTTGAAGGCAATTATTATTTTATTAAATGAAAGCAAATGACAAAAACCGCCAAAATAATTTATACCAAAACAGATGAAGCTCCTTTTTTAGCGACTCATTCTCTACTCCCAATTATTCAATCATTTACCCATTCTTCACATATTGAAGTAGAAACAAGAGACATCTCGCTGGCGGGTCGGATCATCGCCAACTTTTCAACATATCTAACTCCGGATCAGCGCTTAGCAGACGACCTGTCCGAACTGGGAGCGTTGGCCAAAACACCGGAAGCCAACATTATAAAATTACCCAATATCAGTGCTTCCCTCCCGCAACTAACCGATGCAATTGCTGAACTGCAATCCAAAGGTTACGCATTACCTAATTATCCCGAAGAACCAAAATCAGAGGAAGAGAAAAAAATTAAATCCCTTTACGATAAAATTAAAGGAAGCGCAGTGAATCCGGTACTACGCGAAGGGAATAGCGATCGAAGAGCTCCTCAGGCAGTTAAAAATTACGCAAAGAAACACCCGCATAGTATGGGAGCCTGGAGTAAAGATTCTAAAACTCATGTGGCAACCATGGATTCCGGAGATTTCTTCCACAATGAAAAATCAGTGACCCTAAGCCAAGACGATACATTATCCATCATCTTAACAGATTCCAATGGTGCCGATCATAGGCTGAAGGACAATCTTTCTGTGTTGAAAGGAGAAATTGTAGATGCGACCCTGATGGAAAAAGCAGCTTTGCTATCCTTTCTTGAAAAGCAAGTGAATGACGCTAAACGAGAAGGAATACTGCTCTCGTTGCACATGAAAGCGACCATGATGAAAGTAAGTGACCCTATTATTTTTGGTCATGCCGTTCGCGTATTCTTTGCCGAATTATTTGATACTTATCAAAATACATTTAATTCGCTGGGGGTAGATGTTAATAATGGCTTCGGAGACTTAGTGAACAAACTAAGTGAACTTCCAAAAAGTGAGCAAGCTGCTATCGAGGCCCATATCCAGAAGATTTTTGACAAAAGTCCTGATCTAGCGATGGTGAATAGCGATAAAGGGATCACTAATTTACATGTTCCCAGTGATGTAATTATCGATGCTTCTATGCCCGCCATGATCCGAAGTTCCGGAAAAATGTGGGATAAGCAAGGTAAACTTCAGGATACGAAAGCGGTAATTCCGGATAGTAGTTACGCCTCCATATATCAAGCTACCATTGAATTTTGTAAAGAGCACGGCGCTTTCGACCCCTCCACAATGGGAACCGTTCCCAATGTGGGTCTGATGGCTCAGAAAGCGGAAGAATACGGCTCTCATGACAAGACTTTTGAAATAGCTGCCGACGGTATCGTTAAGGTAATTAATAAACAAGGTGAGACCATTCTGCAACATAAGGTAGCCAAAGGAGATATCTGGCGTATGTGTCAAGTAAAGGATGCTCCGATACAGGATTGGATCAAACTAGCTGTATCCCGTGCAAAAGCGACCGGATGGCCTACTATATTTTGGCTGGATGCCGACAGAGCCCATGATGCAGAATTGATTAAAAAAGTTCACCATTATTTGGCCGCGTACGATACTTCCGGTTTGACCCTTAAAATCCTTGCCCCAAAAGAAGCTACTCTTTACACCCTTGATCGTGTTCGAAGAGGAGAAAATACTATTTCAGTAACAGGAAATGTATTGCGGGATTACCTTACAGATCTCTTTCCAATCTTAGAGCTGGGTACCAGTGCAAAAATGCTCTCTATTGTGCCTTTGATGAACGGTGGCGGATTGTTCGAAACGGGTGCCGGTGGTTCTGCACCGAAACACGTGGAACAATTTATTCAGGAAGGACATTTACGTTGGGACTCCTTAGGCGAGTTTTTGGCCTTAGCCGTATCCTTGGAGCATTTGGGGGAAACCAATCACAATCCGGATGCTTTGTTATTGGCTGAAACACTTGACAGTGCCACAGAAAGAGTATTGGACAACCAAAAATCTCCTTCCCGTAAAGTAAATGAACTGGATAATCGAGGAAGTCATTTCTATCTTGCCCTATATTGGGCAGAGGCTTTGGCTCATCAAAACAAAAGTGCGCGTTTAAAAGCTGAATTTACTCCCATTGCGCAACTTCTCCGTGAAAAAGAGTCGAAAATTGTGGCTGAATTAAATGCCGCTCAAGGATCGCCTGTTGATATCAAAGGGTATTATTTACCTGACGAAGGTCTTCTTTATACAGCAATGCGACCCAGTACAACTTTCAATCAAATCCTGGATCAATTGAATTAAAAGAAATAAAAAAGCCCTTCATTTGAGGGGCTTTTTTATTCGTACTCTATCCATTACCTTTGCAAAAAAAAGTTTGAAAAAGATACTATTTGCACTCTTTCTGTTGAGTAATCTTATCTCTATCGCTCAGGAGAAATATACACTGAGTGGAACGGTAACGGAAGCAACCACCGGAGAAACACTTATCGGGGTAAGCATCATCATCCCTTCACTAAGAACAGGGGCCATTACAAATGAATACGGGTTCTATTCCATTACGCTGCCGGAAAACACCTATGAGGTAACTTACAGCAGTCTAGGATTTACTTCAAAAAGTTTGGTCATCGAACTTACCCAAAGCATTACTCAAAATATAGCGCTTGAAAATAATGCGGAAGAATTAGACGAAGTTATTATTAAAGCAGACGCCGAACGTTTAGATATAAAAAACCCTCAGATGAGCGTGAATACGCTTACCGCCAGTACCATTAAAAGTATCCCGGTCGTTTTAGGTGAGGCAGATGTAATCAAATCCCTTTTGTTGCTCCCGGGCGTATCCAATGCGGGTGAAGGGAGTTCCGGTTTTAATGTTCGGGGTGGAGCCGCCGATCAAAACTTGATATTGTTGGATGAAGCGACCATTTTTAATTCGTCCCACCTATTTGGTTTTTTCTCGGTATTCAATCCGGATGCGATCAAAGACGTTAAATTATACAAAGGGAGCATTCCTTCCCGCTATGGGGGAAGGGTATCATCGGTGCTCGATATTTTTCAAAAAGAGGGTAATAGCAAATCGTTCAAACTCAGCGGCGGAGTTGGTGTCGTGGCAAGTCGCTTGTTGGCCGAAGGACCGATCGTAGAGGATAAATCGGCTTTTTTGATCGGTGGCAGAGCGTCCTATGCACATTTGTTCTTACCGCTTTTCAATAATGATAACCGTGCTTACTTCTATGATCTGAACACCAAGATCAATTACCGAATTAATGAGCGAAACAACATTTTTCTTTCGGGCTATTTTGGTAGGGACCTTTTTAGTGTAGGAGACAATTTTGTAAACATTTACGGAAACGCCTTGGGCAATTTTCGCTGGAACCATATTTATTCAGATAAACTTTTCTCCAACCTATCTGTGATTTATACTGATTATTATTACGGGTTGGAATTGGATTTCGTTGGATTTGAATGGAATTCGGGGATCCAGAATTTCAACTTGAAATACGATCTGAAACATTATTTTACAGATAAACTTCAGATCAATTATGGGTTGAATAATATTTACTACAGCTTCAACCCGGGAAAAATAAAACCGAACAGCCCGGATTCCGGGATCGTCGAGGAACAGCTTATTAAGAAATATGCCAATGAAACGGCAGTATATATTGATGTTCAGCATGAATTGAGTCCTAAATTAAGTGTAGAATATGGCTTGCGATTGAGCCATTTTATTCGTTTCGGACAAGAGGAGATCAATGTTTACGCCGATAATAATCCGGTAATCTTTGATCCTTTTTTGCTGATCTACAAAAAGGCAGAGCCCATTGAAACTGTCCCTTCGAGTCGAAGTGATCAATTGAAATCCTATACCAATTTAGAACCCCGCATTTCCGCCGCCTATATTCTAAATGATGACGTTTCGATTAAAGCTAGTTATACTCGACTTTCCCAGTATCTGCATTTACTTTCAAATACCAGCTCTCCTACGCCATTGGATGTCTGGACCCCGAGTGGGCCCTATGTAAAACCCCAATTAGTGGATCAATACGCCCTAGGCGTATTCACTTACTTGAATAACAGAAATTATTCGCTTGAAGTAGAGACCTATTATAAGGACCTCCAAAATAGAATTGATTATATCGATGGTGCCGACCTTATTGCCAATAATGCGATAGAACAAGTGATTCTGAATGGAGAAGGGCGCGCTTATGGGGTGGAAGTACTCTTGCGAAAGAATACCGGAAAATTGACGGGCTGGCTCGCCTATACGTTGTCAAAAAGTGAACAACGCACTCCCGGAAGAAATGAAAATGAAATCGGAATCAATAATGGGCAATGGTATAATACTCCTTACGATAAGCCACATGATATTTCCGTCTATGCTAATTATGAATTGAATGACAAATGGTCTTTCAATAGTAATTTTATCTTTCAAACCGGGCGTCCTACTAATTACCCGATTGGGCAATTTGTATTTGAAGACCTTGTGGTACCCTATTATGGTCTGCGGAATAAAGAAAGACTTCCCAACTACCATCGCATAGATATTTCGGCCGTATTAACTCCACGAAAGAACAAAGACCGTAAATGGCAAAGCGAGTGGGTGTTTAGCATCTACAATGTATATAACCGAATGAATGCTGCCTCGATCAATTTCAGACAGAATCAGGATACCGGTGTAAATGAAGCAGTAAGAACTTCCATTTTTGGAATCGTTCCCTCAGTTACCTATAATTTTAAATTTTAAGTTATGAAAACATTAATCACGTATACTCTACTTATTGCAGCACTGGTGGGTTTCATCTCTTGTGAAGAAGTGGTAGACATAGAGGTTCCAAAAAGCGAACCAAGGCTCGTATTAGATGCTCTGATACGTGCAGATACTACGCAAGAATTTGTCGATGTAAAGATCAAGGCAAGTTTGACCAATGCATTTTTCGAAGCAGTAGAACCCGTATCTGATATTACCTCCATGTATATCTACTATGGAATAGAAAATGAATTTGGTGAGATCGTGGATGGGCTTTATTCCAATTTGGCAGAGTCAATACCCGGAAGCGGCATCTATATCCCCGACCCCGATTTCACTTCCGATCAGCGAATTAGAACTAGTGATATTGGAGATGGTACTGCTTTTTGGCTCGTTGTAGAACATCAAGATAGACGGTATGCAGGAAAGACATACTACGAATCTTCTGTACCGATCGATTCCTTGGAACAAGACACCGTTATTTTATTTGATGAAGAACAAACCGAATTGATCATCACCTATACGGATGATCCGGAAAAAGAGAATTATTATTTATTTGATTTTGACTTTGCCAATTTCATTGCGTCTAGCGATACCTTTTATGAGGGGCAAACGTTTAGCTTTTCGTATTTCTATGATACCGACTTTTCCCCGGGGGATGAAATTACAGTGAGCATCTTAGGGGTCGATCAAGACTTTTTCAACTATATGAACTTATTGATTTCACAAAGCGAAGGAAGTTTTGGTCCTTTTGAAACTCCGTCTGCGACTGTAAGAGGAAATATTTTTGATGTGACAGGAATAGACAATATCAATCAATTTAATAACGTTGAAAATCCTGATAATTTCCCTTTAGGATACTTCTCCTTTTCCCAAGTATTCTCTCAAACTTTGGTCATTCAATAAAATTGTTGAAGCAGTAAAGTGGTTTTTTCGGATATCAATCTTTCGGCATTATCAAAACTGTAAGAGACCGGTTGGGTTGGATCAAATAATTGTGTGGCGGCTACTAAACCCAGACCTTTTACACCTATTTGATCGAGATCCAATTTTCCACAAATGGCCATTACCGGAATCTTATGTCTTTTGGCCTCTTGAATGATCCCAAAAACGAACTTCCCGTAGGCTGTTTGATGATCAATTTTTCCTTCACCGGTGATGATAAGTTTTATATTATGCGTAATCACCAATTGATGGAAGTTCGCCAAATTTAAGATGAAGGAGGTCCCACTTACAAAATAAGCATTGAAGAAACATGCAAGTCCGAATGCAGCTCCTCCTGCAGCTCCTGCTCCCGGTATTGTAGCTTCCTCCTTTTTTAAATATTGCTCCACCTTACTACTTATATTTTGTAAGCCTTTATCGAGTAACTCAATCGCCTCAAGTGTGGCACCCTTCTGTTTCCCATACGTATATGCTGCTCCTGTTTTCCCGAACAATGGGTTGAGCACATCGTTGATCGCAAAGAATTCAATTTCATTGTAGTGATCCTTCGGACTTACCATTTTATGGATCTTGTTCAGGTCTGAACCATTTCCAGGCAATTCATTACCCAAAACATCAAAGAATTGATACCCCAAAGCTCTGGCCATCCCTATACCTGCATCATTGGTCGCACTTCCTCCAATTCCCACATAGATCTTTTTGGCTCCTGATTCAATGGCATGTTTGATTTGTAAGCCCGTGCCATACGTGGAAGTTTTCAGAGGATCCCTTTCCGCCAATGATAACAATTCAATCCCGGAAGCCTTGGCAAGTTCAATATAAGCGTTCTTTAGGCCTTCATTCCAGAGATAGGTAGCGTAAATAGGTCTTCCCAAGGGATCGAAGGTTTCGACAGAGATTTCTTTTAGTTCCGGAATATATCCTTGTACGGCATTTAAAAAACCTTCCCCTCCATCAGAAGCAAAAAGTTGAAAACAATTAAACTCCCTAGAATATCGTTTTACACCCAATTCGATAGCATTTGCTACTTCCTTAGCACTAAGACTGTCTTTAAAAGCATCCGGAGCGATTAAGATATTCATCTATCCATAAATTTTGGGAACTAAGAAACTAAAAACAATGATCGCTATAAAAAACACAGAAAGGATATAAACCTCCTTGGTTTGAATATCAGATTTACGAACCTTGAACGCTAGACCTTCAGAAGTTTTTGCCTTGGTCTTGGTAAGCGCTGAAACTGTATAAGCGACGATCAATGCAATCAACACGCCGGTGAAATTCAACCAGATCCAGAAAATGTCGAATCCCAGATCGATGTGAAAGATCCCTTGAATGGTCTTTGAAAAGATCAAATTGATGAGTACCGCAGAAATTATACCGGCATTCATTCCAATATGATTTACTTTCTTCGAAAAGAAAGCTAAAAGAAATGTGACTAATACCGGGCCATAGAACACCGAACCAATGGCATTGATGATCTCGATTACCGCACTTTTACTTCCTCCAAACAAAAAGGAAAATGCGATACATACAATACCCCAAAATACCACCGACATTTTTGAAATGAACATATATTTTTTATCATCTAATTTTTTATCACCCCGATTAAAAAAATCTTCTACACTTACTGCAGAAAGGGAATTGATAGTGGAACTTAAAGAGGACATAGCCGCAGATAGAATAGCTACCATTAAGATGCCTATAAATCCGTGTGGAAGATATTTTATAATAAAAACAGGGATCATCAAATCAGTTTTCACTCCACCATTAACCGCGGCCTCCGGAAAATATTTTTGAGTTGTACTGGCTATATCTGCCAGAAAATCAGGGGCGAGAGTAACGAGGGAACCGATGATCAACCCCATTGTACAATACACCAACACCACGGGAAATCGCAGAAGTCCGTTAGCCAATAACAACTGACGAATGGTTTTTTCATTTTTCGCGGACAACATACGCTGGGCCTGAGTTTGATCACAACCATAATAGGAAACATACAGAAAGAATCCTCCAATAATCATGGGCCAAAAGCCATATTCACCGCCATCTCCTATCCCAAGGTTAAAATCTACCACTTGCAATCTTTCCGGGGGAAATCCTTGGGACAGTCCGCCTGCATCCTGCACCAATTGCCATCCGTAAATGAGGCAGACCAACAGACCTCCAAATAACAGGATCATTTGAATAGCATCACCCCAAACAACGGCTTTCATTCCCCCTTGCCAGCTATATACGATGGTGATCACACTGATAATCAAAATAGTGTAGATATAATCTATATCCAGTACTGCCTGTAAAATAATCGCGATCGTATACACCATCACTCCGGTGCCCAATGCCCGGCTTATCTGAAAAACGATACTTAAGATCATTCGGGTAGAAGTGGCGAATCGTCGTTCTACGAATTCATAGATACTCACCACACCTGAGCGGAACAAGGGTGGGATCACGAATAGCATGATAAAAAGCATAGCAATAGGAACGGCCAGTTCAAAAGTGAGCCATTTCATTCCTCCCCCCAGTTTCAACCCTACAAATGCAGGTGCAGAAATAAAGGAAATGGCCGAAAGTTGCGTGGCCATAGTAGATAGACTTAGTGGAAACCACCCCATGCTTCTTCCTCCTAAAAAATAGTCGCTTGAATTTTTATTGTTTTTAAAAAAGTAGCCCATCCCTAAAAAAAAGAAGATGTAGATCGCTACAATACTATAATCAAGCCAATTCATAATGTATCGGTGTTGGTTAGTAAATCGATGGTCAATGCGGCGCTCCACGAGAAATTGTTCCCACCGTACCCCTTATCCAGGGCTTTATTTTTTTCCTTGGAAGGTTCAAAATATTCGTAGAATCCATATTTCTCAATGAGATAAAGCGTATCCTTCTTAATTTGTTCCGCTTCATTCTTAAAGTTGTACTTGACCAGTCCTTTGTAGATCAACCAGTTCAAATTTATCCAGATAGGGCCACGCCAGTATTTTTGTGAATTAAAATAAGCACTGGATGGGTCAAAAGAAGCACAGAGGAAATTCTCGGAATTTGCTCCGGAAAAGGAACCTCCCTGAAAATGCCTTACTATTTCCAACGCGCGATCGGCAGATGGGATCCCAGCAAAAAGTGGCGTAAAACTGGAGGAAGACAGATACGATAATTTTCGTTGGTTTCTTAGATCGTAATAGACATATCCTTTTTGTTTTGAGTCATATAATTTGTTGTTCATGGCTCCTACCGCCTTTGCATTCCATTGTTTTAACCGAGCGACCATTTCAAATCTCCCCAATCGCTCTCCAATTTTAATCAAACTTTGGTTGGAGGCGATGAGCATACTGTTGAACAATGGGTCTTGCACTAAAAAAGGAGAATGCTGTGCGATCAATTTATCATCATACTTCCATTCTTTGAAGAGTTCTATCAGATGAATGTAGTACTGATATTCTTTATTGGTGGGTCGATGCGAGGCATCGATCAATTTGGTGTCTCGTCGATCCAAATCGTAATCCGGAACTTCAAAGGTCTCCCAAATAAAATCCCATACCGGCGTATTATCGGTTCCGGCTTCCCAATTATGACAGATATAGACCAATCCTTCCTGGAAAGGGTCCCGAAGGGAGTAAAAATATTCGTGATTCTTAAAAACCCTATCATAGACTTCACTCAAAAAAGGAATCATCGATTCATCTCCCCCGGATATGTGATACATCTCTTCCAAAACAAATCCCAGCACAGGAGGTTGTGTGATCCCAGAGGTTTTCATCTCGGGGCTTTGATCGCTTACATACGCAGCATGCACTTCCGGTCCGGGAAAATAAGTGTCGGAATCATTGTGAAACACAATATGCGGTAGGAATCCATTCTTCCATTGTCCTTTCAATAAGGATCGAACCTCTTCTTTAGCACGGTCCATATCGCTATGAGCCCAACCGATAGCGATAAACCCGGAATCCCAATTCCATTGAAATGGATACAATCCTTCACAGGGAATGGTAAATCCTTCTTTCCAATTATTTTGTAGAACTTGTAAGGCTTTTTGAGCTAAAACTGACATAGACGAAACGAGGTTGTTTCGCATAAATATACAGTTTAATAACAATTAATAAAAAATACCCTTCTTGTGGAATCTCACAAGAAGGGTATTTGGCAACATTATTAATCAATTAACTAACTACTCTATTTACTTACAATAAATTTCTTATTAATAATAACACCATTGACACTCATCTTAACAAAATAGACTCCATTCGATAGTCGTGAAATATCTTTGATAAGATGCGCATTCTGATCATCCGGTGTAATCTCATCCACATACTGGCCTAATACATTTAAAATCAATATTTCAGATCGATCATCAATAGGATATCCGGATATAATATTTAACTGGTCCTTGGCAGGAACAGGATAAATAACCACTGAACTTAAAAGATCCTCTTCAGAAACATTCAGAATATTACCATCGATCACATTGGAGAAAGTGACTTCAGAAATTTCTTCTGCATAAATTGTTTCCACCGCATATCGGTACTGTTCTGATGGCAGTGTAGAGCCCCAATCGGTATCTATATATGACGTTTCAGTAATCGGAACATCATTTAATAATTCCCAATTGGAAGTATCGGGAAATTCGCTCGCAAGACCTCTGTGAATATTATACGATAATATTTCATTATTTGTATCCGGGTTGCCGTCATCCAAACTATTTACTCTCACATGAAAGGACATATTCGGAGCTCCTCCCAAGAATTCATTCAGCAACTGATATGTTTGTGCAGGATATTTTATGATCGCTGTATTAGGAATATTCTCATCTGAAAAATCTACGACCAATGAATTCGTGCTTTCAGGATTGTTTTGCCAATGAACAGCTACTAAAATATCATCGTATACCACAATATTCGGAATATCGATTGTTTGAAGCATGTCCTGTAAAATTAGGAATGGCTCACTCGATGCTAAGATTTCCTCCGTGGCCCTATCGAGCACATCAATTGTTACAAAATCTACCGCGTTCGAATAAATATCAGTTCTGATCTCGACACTAGTGATAGTGGTTATATCCGAGATCTCAAAGAAATTACCTAACCAAACATTTTCATTTGGTTCATTGGTGAAGCTAAATGAATTTACATCAAAATCATTTTGAAATTTTACCTTGTCACTCAAAAGCGGACTCTTCCAAACGATAGTGGTCTCGGTATCAGTGGTCACACTTACATCAAAAGGACTAATAAAATCCTGTTCAAGAATTACATCCCCTAAATCGATTGGATCGTCCACTACGCTCACGATGATCGTTTTTTCTAGATACCCATACAAAAAGAACGTCAATTCATAATCTGCATCCCCATAAACAGTTGGAAAGTTGAATTCTCCGAGACTATTGGTTGTTGTATTATCATTCACATAGCCTTCCATTGAAACTTGCACATTTTCAAGTGGAATTGAAGTATTATTACTTCCAACCACACGACCATTTATTTCAACCAATGCACGCTCTTCTAATATAAAATTCTGAGTTGTGGTTGGAGCCGCCAACGTTGTGGCGATGGTTTGATCATTATACCCAAACTTCGAGGCCGTAATATCGTAGGTCCCGTAGGGTAAGGCAACCATTTCGTAATCGCCATTAACATCTGTTTGTGCTGTGATACTGGTTCCTTCGATGGCTACAGTCGCATCGGGAATAGGCACATTAAAAGTGTCCTTGACATTACCACTCACAATAGAAGTATTGATTTGTGGGTTGATGACAAATCGAGTATAGGTATAATTACTCGTAGAGTTAAAGAAAATAGGTGGTTCTAGAGGATCTAGTCCAAATACATCTAGGTTGCTGATGGTTCTTATATTAGGTCCGGCATTATCTGTACGATAGATTCTTAAAATTGATGGCCACCATTCAGGGCTATATTGGTAATCTTGAATCACAATATTATCAATTCCAGAATAAGGTATAGGCTGATCGAATGGAATGTATAATTCTCTGTTAAATCCGGGCAATATTTCCACCACTCCATCAAAAACCAATACTAATTCGGCATTCGGAATGTACCCCCCGCTTAAATCATCGGATTGCGATTGGTTGATCCAAACCTTTAATGGCAGTTCCTGTACACGGTCGGATTGTAATAAATTATCGTAAGAATATACAATTCCATAAATCTCTCCGGGGTTTTCGAAATTGGAATTTAAATATAAGGTTTGACTAATGTCATCTTCTCCCAACGATTGAGTACTTCCATTTGCGTTGAATGGAAAATTAAGGTCCACCGCATTCTTATCTCCCATTTCATCCAATATGGCGGTTGGAGCAACCACATGAACATTAGCTTCTCGAAAGGTATTGTTCTCTAATTCCTCATCCTGAGCATATTCAATTTCAAAATAAAGTCGATGTGTGCTTTCTCCACTAAAAGTATGATTCACAGTAATGGTTGCTTCTTCCCATGAATCCAAATTGACACCATTGGCTGTTGCCAATACGATACCGGGAGCTTCCATTAATTTAACGGTATAATCCACTCCCACTACAGGTAAGGAACCTACGTTTTTAATCACACAATCATATCCTTCACTCACATTATCTCCGGCTAGGAAATAGAGATCTCCATTCTTTATTTCCAAATCGTGATCATATAAATGAAGCTTTGCAGTGGAAGTAAATAAATCGAAAGCTGCAAACCCCGGAGCGCCTGCTACAGTACTGGTAATACCAATATAATTGTTTCCTTGTGCGGGTGTAATATTAACAGTAACCTGCTGCCAAACATCCGGAGTAGAATTTATCGTTTGAATAACACTCACTTCTCCGGTGGTTCCATTCTTCCACACCAATTTATTGGTTGTAGATTGGAAACTGGAACGCTTTATATAAAAACTATAGGTGTCCCCTGAAACAATATGAAGTCGCGGTGAATAGATCGTATCGGAAACTATTCCAAAAATATTACTATCAGGCTGACTTCCATAATATTTATCACCTTCCACAGGGTCTCCGAAATTGCTGTTCTCTTTAGTTCCAAAAACGATGCTCCAATGTTCCGGAGGAAATTGATTTCCTTCAAAACTTTCCCTAAATGTATTTACTGCCACAGTAGACAGATAATGATCATTATCGGGATTTGTGTCACCCAATACGTCAAGCGTCGCATCAACTTCATACACCCCCGATGTTGCAAAGTTATAGGTACCAATAACAATGGTAGTACTACTCCCGGGTAACAAGTTTAACGCGGGGTTAGTATAAGTGGTTTGAGCCACCCCATTTACCGTCCAATTTATTTCAGTCATTTCAATGGTATTCACACCCAAATTTTCTATGGTTGCCAAAATATCCTGCACACCCGTGTTCGGGATCATTCCTTCAGGTGTGATCGCAGTTAAAGCACCATCTTTCACTGTTGAGACCGAGTAATTCCCGGTGATCGTATTATTGGAACTTTCAAAATCGTCAGCTAGTACAAGGGTAGCATTAATGGTATAAAGACCCGGTGCATTGAAATTATAATTTCCGATGGTAAGGTTTGTTGCGTTACCCGCCGCTAGATTAAGTCCTGCAGCGTTGAACGGCGTTTGTGAAACACCATTGACTGTCCAATTGATCAAAATATTCTGAATAATCGTGGTTCCTGTATTCTCTAAAGTGATAATGATATCTTCCGTACTAGGGATTTCAGAAACCCCAACAGGATTCACTATGGCGGTAAGAGCCCCATCGGTAAACACATCCGGTGTTACTGAAACATCATCCACGTACCATTTATGCCAAGTACCTTCATAGCGAAAGGCAACATAAATGTCCTGTCCATTATAGGCACTTAAATCAAAACTATGTTCAATCCACGTTTCAACAGCGATTGGTTCTGTAGTGGCGTAAATTTCAACAAAATCACCATCCACCGGGTTCCCACTGCCTGTAGAAATATGTACAGATGCTCTGTCGTAAAACTCTACCGATTTATGGTAATCCCAGAATTTCAAATCATAATTATTGGTATCCACACTTATTGGTGGAGATACCATCCAGTTATCGCACTGGCTATTATCAATAGAGCTGTATGCAGAGTGAAGTCCGGTGTGGCCGAGATTTTCAAAATCCTGTCTCCATCCATCCTGTGCGGCACCTAGTTCGTAGATACTCCAATCGGTAGGAGGCCAGCTCTCAAATCCTTCTTCGAGTGTAGAAACTTGAGCACTTACACCGAATCCAGTGATCAACAAAAAATAGTAAACGATTATTTTTTTCATGATATATGTTTTAACAAAGCACTCCGTACAAAAATGATACGGAGTACTCTATTTTTATTATTTATTCCTTAATAATTTTTGAAGTGTGGTTAACACCGTCTACTTCTAAAAGAACCACATACATTCCCGTTGGAAGGTTTGATACTTCTAAAGTTAAAATATCTTGCTGTGTGAATTTTTGATTCATTACAATCTGGCCCAGTAAATTGGCAACACGAAGGTTTACGTTACTATAGACCTTGTTCAGATTCAATGTCAGATAATCTTTTACAGGATTTGGATAGATTGAAACCTCAAAATTTGAATCAAAGTCTGAGGAACCTAAAATGATCACTTCAAAACATTCTGAAATTCCAACACAATTTCCATTGGTGATTTCTACCGAATAACTACCGTCAATTGTAGCTTCAAATTGTTGATTGGTTGCTCCCGGAATTGGTTCATTAGTGGAACAATCAATCCATTGATAGAATACTCCTGTCGCGTTTGCCGTTAAAATCGATCCGTTTTGTGTAACTGTTAGATCTAGGATAATTTCAGAGCCTTCATCCACAATGTTCAAAACTACGTTTCCGGACATAGGGTCAATCGCTCCACATTCTACCACTAAGGTTCCTGTTATCGGCGCATAACATCCTCCTGCTTGAGTAAAGGTATAGTTATAAGTGCTAAAGGCCACTCCTGCAATGATATTGTCAAACTCTGTTACATCATAGTCATAGTTGTTCACGCCATCATTCAAATTCACATGGCCATCGATCCAAGAACCAATGATAGGATCATTCGAAGTAAGCACAAATACATCCGCTTGCGTAACTGCAGTTCCTTCATCCACAATGTTCAAAACTACGTTTCCGGACATAGGGTCTATCGCTCCACATTCTACCACTAAGGTTCCTGTTATCGGCGCATAACATCCTCCTGCTTGAGTAAAGGTATAGTTATAAGTGCTAAAGGCCACTCCTGCAATGATATTGTCAAACTCTGTTA
>JAHEMZ010000077.1 GCA_024643385.1 Flavobacteriaceae bacterium
CTCCGTTTCAATATACACCGTTGATCCTATGGCCAATCTATTGGATCGGGGCCCTTCTAGTTCTATTTTCAGGTAGTTGTTTGTACTTGTATTTTCGTAAATGCTGGCTTCAGAATTCAGATTATTGACAATTAATTCCAGATCGCCGTCATTGTCTAGGTCGGCGTAACTGGCACCATAGGAATAGGTAGGTTTTTCAAGTCCCCATTCGTCCGATTTTTTTTCAAAGGTCAAATCCCCATTGTTCTTAAAAATATAGTTTTCGATCGGTTCGGAGGGGAAGGAATTTAACAGTGAATCCAAAGTCATAGATTCCCCTGCCTCCATTACTTTCTTTAATTTATTTCGCACGTCTTGGTTGGTATAATCCCGATCTACCCCATTGGCAATAAAAATATCCTTGTATCCGTCATTATCAAAGTCGGCGAGCAAGGGAGCCCAGCTCCAATCGGTTTTTGAAATACCGCTCATTTGAGCTGTTTCTCTGAATTTTCCACCCGCATCACCCCAATGGAGCGTATTGGACATATATTGATGATTGTAACCAATTTCAACCATTTTCATAAAATTGGCCGTATTCATAGAAGCCATGTTCTCTTTACTTTTTATATGACTTTCAGAGACCATATCCAACGAAACGAGATCATTGTGCAGGTCATTATTCAAGTCAGCGCAATCCGTTCCCATTGAAAAAATTGAGATATGAGACATTCTGTTATTGATGTCATTTTTAAAGGTTCCGTTTTGTTGATTGATAAATAGAAAATCGGGCTCCATAAAATCGTTGGCTACGTAGATATCTTGCCAACCATCATCGTTGAAATCTGAAATCACAGCGCTCAGCCCCCATGCTTTGCTATACAAGCCCGCTTCCCCGGTAACTTTTGTGAATGTATTTCCGTCGTTGCGGTATAAATGATCGCTGGTTGTCTCTTCAATTTGAGATTGCACGGTCCCATCAATCACATTGTTGTTCTTAAAGTCGTATCGATGATTGACCACATATAAATCCATGTCCCCATCTCTATCGTAGTCGATGGGATACGCCTGGGTGGAAAAGCCGGGGTCATCCAATCCATAAGATTGTGCAGATTCGGTGAAGGTTCCGTTTTGATTATTAATGAATAATAGGTTGCGTCGGGCATTTACATCATTTAACGACCCCGCCTTGCACACATAAATATCTAACCAACCGTCATTATTGGCATCCCACATACTCACACCGGTGGAAAATCCGGCATAATCCTCTGTTCTGGAAGCAACCGTTATATCTTTGAATTTTAAATCACCCTGATTTTTATAAAGTCGGTTGGGTCCCATATTGGAGACAAAATAGAGGTCAATTAAACCGTCGTGATCTATATCTCCACTGGCTACTCCGGCACCGGTATAGATATACATATAGTTCATAAAATTAAAATCTACCTCCTGTTTCAAGTAGTTTTTAAAGTTTACTCCGGATGCACTGGAGCTAACCGTTTTAAATAAAGCGGTGGCTCCTGACGTTGTATCTGTTTTCTGCTCATTGGAATTGGTGCAGTTCACAAAAAATAAGGAGGTAAAAATGATGACAATGGCAACCTTCATAATTTATTCTTTTATTAATAAACTCTTTTATTTAACGGTAGCCCTAAAACTACTTAAAATCACTTGATATTCCACAGCTCATTAATCGCTATTTTAATTCAAATGAATAGCGGTAGAGCAATTTAAAAATTAAAACCTACTAAACCCTTATGGATTAAAGGAGAATATTTCCAGGCCGGCATTATTGCTCACGACCATATAATAATCCTTTCCGTTGATTTTGATTTGACTCATGTCTTTGGCATCTTTATCCACAAATGGATCAAACTCTCGGGTATATTCGAAGTGGCCTTTTCCATCTCCTAAAAGCACATAGCCATAATTACTGTCATAGCGGATGGTTTCCACTTCCGCATCATAAATGGCTCCAACACCCATTATATCCAAATGGCCGTCTTGATTTACATCGGCGGTTAAAATAGATAAGGTAGGTCCGGTTTGGGCGGTCTTAGGTAATTTCTTTACTTCAAACTTTCCATTCCCTAAATTTTGCACATAGACCGATTCAAACATATGGGCCGTTAATCTGAAAGCATCCTTCAGTTTATCTTCCCCATAAATATCCTTCATCTCCATATGAGCAAACTCTTTATAGGTTTTGATCTTATCCAATAAGAAGGGGTTTTGCTGGCTACTGCATTCTTTTCCACGAACGGGCACCAATCGACCATCGTTGATCTTGGAAAGCGCTACGTCAAAACTGCCGTTGTTGTCAAAATCCTTCGCATAGATATAAATGGGTTTTTCCTTTTTGGGTTGGAATTTATTATTATTTCCCAAATTACCTAACACATAATCCTGGTCTCCATCTCCGTCAAAATCGGCTGCCGCAACACTAAACCACCAACCTTCAGTATCATCCAGACCACTAATGTTTTCAGCATACTTGAAGTTGCCTTCATTGTTATTGAAAAATAGGGGTGACATCCATTCGCCAACCACCAACAGGTCGAGGTCGTTATCATTGTCGTAATCGGTAAAAATGGCTTCGGAAACCATTCCTATTTCAGAAAGAGCATTATTGGAAGGAGTCGCATCGACAAAAGTCCCGCCTTCATTGCTCAACAAATAGGATTTTGGGGTAAGCGGATAATGACCCGGAATTAGATTCCCTCCTACGAACAGATCCAGGTCCCCATCCTTATCGTAATCAGCAGCGACTACGGTTTTTCCGGAGGAAAGCATCTTCGGGAGAGCAGCAATATTTTTGGTGAAATTTCCCCGGCCGTCATTGATATATAATCGGTCTTGCAATAAGGGGCTGTTCTGAGGGATCTCATACCCGGCGCTTACGACATAGAGGTCCTGATCACCATCTCCGTCGGCGTCAAAGAACAAGGCATTGGCATCTTCATAGGCTGCTTCCTTTTGCCATAAATCAATATTTAACTTAGAAAATTGTCCCCCTTCTCCTTGCACATAAGTGGCTGCAGGTGCACCCGCCGCGTTACCTACGAAAAAATCGTCCAGGCCGTCATTGTTGATGTCCGCTTTGATAATTCCGGTGCCTTTGGTCGATTGCTTTTGAGGGATCAATAATTGAATCGCGTAGTCGTTAAAATCATTTTCTTGGTGTACATAATCGATCCCAATATCGGTTGGTTTTACCGATCTTTTTTTGTTGAAATACCCTTTCATGGCGACCTTATCTGCGGCGGCAGAAGCGTAATCCATTTCCGTGAGTTGATTCGCCTTTGGCTTCATCGATTTAGATACCTTTCCATCGGGCCATTCCACGATAACTTCTTCAATTTGAGTGGTTCTGCCCAATCCAAAATTTAGGATATCAGTGACCGAAGATTCAAATCCGCGGGTTAAATACAATTCCTGAAATTGCGTTCCGTCTGCTGTTTTCACATAAACATCGGCCCCTATACCTATAGGATTGCTGGCGGGCCCTTTTAATTTGATCTGAATAAAATTCTCATTGGCATTATTTCGATACAAACCGATCTCATCATTTACGTTGCTCACGATCAGATCCAGATCTCCATCGTTATCAAAATCGGCATAGGCGGCACCGTTTGAAAAATTAGGATCGGTAAGACCCCATTCCTCAATGACCTTGGTAAAGGTCATGTCCCCATTGTTTTTATAGACATAATTGTCTAGTTTTTGAGAAGGCATTAGATCTAAAACACCTGCTAAAGTCATTGCCTCTCCTTTGGCATTTATGGCTTTCAATTTTGCTCTGAAATCTTGATTGGTATAATCTTTAGCCACCCCGTTAGAGATGAAAATATCTTTTAGTCCATCATTGTCAAGATCTGCCAATAGGGGGGCCCAGCTCCAATCGGTCTTGACCACGCCACTCAGTTGCCCTGTTTCCTTGAACTTTCCATTGCCTTCATTTTGATGCAACATATTGGCCATATAAGCGTGATGATACCCTACCTGTACCATAGACATAAAATTCGAGGTACTCATGGAAGCCATATTCTCTTTGCTTCGCGCGTAGTTTTCAGCCAACATATCAACCGTCATAAGATCCGGTTTCAGATCGTTGTCCAGATCGGCATAATCACTGCCCATGCTATTGAACGAAATATGGTTCAAACGATGATTTATTTCATTTCGGAAAGTGCCATTTTGTTGATTGATATACATGAAGTCGGGCTCCAAATAATCGTTGGCCACATAAATATCGTCCCATCCGTCGTTGTTAAAATCGCCAATGGCTGCTGAAAGCCCCCACGCTTTATTATACAAACCTGCTTCGCCGGTCACTTTGGCGAAGTGATCACCATCGTTGCGATAAAGTTGATCGCTGGTCGTTTCTTCGATTTGCCGTTGAAGTTCACCACTAATTTTAGTATTGTTCTTAAAATCGTAACGATAATTCACCACATAAAGGTCCAGATCCCCATCCTTATCATAGTCCAATTGGTATACTTGTGTGGTATAACCCGGGTCATCGAGTCCCCATTTTTTAGCCTCTTCGAGGAAGGTCCCGTCTTTTTGATTGACAAAAAGTACATTCCTTCTTCCCTCATCATCCTGTAAGGACCCTGCTTTGGAAACATAGATATCCAACCAACCGTCACTATTGATGTCCAACATGGTTACGCCGGTGGCAAATCCCAAGGAATCTTCCGTTTTGGAAGCTATTGTGATGTCTTCGAATTGGAAGTTTCCCTTGTTCTTATAAAGTTTGTTGGGACCCAGATTAGCGGTTAGATAGATGTCTGTTAGGCCGTCATGGTCTATATCCCCAATCGCTACCCCCGCGCCTGTATACAAATAGGGGTAATTTAGAAAGTTGAATTCGAAATCTTCTTGAACCGTATTTTTAAAAAATATATGGGAGGAATCCGAGTTAATTTTGCTGAAAAGGGTAGTTGCTTTATCCGTATAAATTCCGTTTTTTTCTGCGATGTTGCTCTCTTTTTGCGTACAAGAAGCGCATAGTAAACAGGTTAAAATTCCTAAGAAATAAAATAATTTGAACTGCATAATTCCAATGTGTTGATAGGTAAACAAATATATAAAACTTTCACAGGCATTTGTGTATAAACATTTCGACAATAATTTTGCCGTTAATTTTTTGCCGTTTCCCAATTTTTTGTACTTTAACGCTTTATTAACTATATCTGATTAATCAAATTCAATTTAACTATGAAAAAAATTATTTTAATCTTATTTATTTTCGCGGGGTATCTCGTCCAAGCACAAGGAGACACCTGTGCGACGGCTACGGAGATTACCGCTGATGGGAGTTTCATTGGCTCTACGACTGGAGCATCCCCCAATCCTACTCCGTTTTGCGGAACTGGCGATGGGACTGGTGGAGATGAATGGTTTTACTTCGACGATACCTCAGGTACCGGTTCGATGGTTACCCTAACCACTTGTTCGCCAATCACTAATTTTGATACTAAACTACGGGTGTACACCGGCTCTTGTGCTGCTCCGGTATGTGTTGTCGGGAATGACGACGCTGCTTGTGCTTCTGGCAATCTGAAAAGTACGGTTAATTTTATGACTGACGGTTCATCTACCTACTATGTTAAAGTACATGGTTTTAGTAGCTCGAATGGTAATTATGAATTAATCGCAACAGGTATTCCTGCTCCGGCAGGACCACAGCCAATCAACGTGTGTGGTACAGGTAACCCTCAGCCCATTCCTGCGACGGGAACCGGAGCATCTACTTGTTTACCGGCTGCTCTTACCACTTCTCCTGCAAACGTCGCCGCTGCCGGAATTATTGGAACTAATTATTCGATAGAAAGTGTTACGCTCAACCTTACTCATACCTGGGATTCCGATTTGGATATTACCCTTGTCGCTC
>JAHEMZ010000078.1 GCA_024643385.1 Flavobacteriaceae bacterium
AAAAGGGGAGTGTACCCCGTGTTGGTTGGTGGAGTTCCACAGAAATTGTAGGTATGATCTTATTGGGTACAGCACTGTTCTCAGTTCTCAGTTATCTTTATAAAGTAGTCAGTTTTATTTTTCGTCTCACGTTTCACCCCTCACTTCACTCATTCCTCCATCTTCGTCGACAACTCGAACCAGCGTTCGGTCTTGGCTTCGATGGTATCCATTAATGCTTGTAACCGGACCGATTGTTTATCGATTTCCGGTCCGGACCAGTTCTCAGTGGCGAACTGATTCTGCAACAATTCTCTTTCCGTTTCCAGCTTTAAGATTTCTTTTTCCAGTTTTTGGTGCTCTTTTTGCTCGTTATAGCTCAATTTGGTCTTGTTGCTATCCGATTTCCAGTGGTTCTTAGGCTTACTTTCCGCAGTTTCTGATCGTTCTTTAGAGGCACTGTCCTCATAGGTTCTAAAATCGGAATAGTTCCCCGGGAAATCTTCAATGATGCCATTTCCGCGGAAAACAAATAAATGATCCACGATCTTATCCATAAAATAGCGGTCGTGAGACACCACCACCAGGCAACCGGGAAAGTCCAGTAAAAAGTTTTCCAAGACGTTCAGGGTAACGATATCAAGATCGTTGGTGGGCTCATCCAGTATCAGGAAGTTGGGGTTTTTGATGAGGACCGTACACAGATATAAGCGTTTTCTTTCCCCGCCACTTAGTTTTTCGACATAGTCGTACTGTTTTTTGCCGTCGAACAGAAAGCGTTCCAACAACTGACCGGCAGAGATCTGACGACCTTTTTTCAACGGAATGTAGTCCCCGTATTCCCTTACCACATCGATCACTTTTTGGCCTTCCTTTGCTTCAATCCCCTTCTGGGTGTAATAGCCGAATTGGACTGTTTCCCCTACGATCACTTTGCCCTGATCAGGTACGATGCTTCCTGTGATGATATTTAAAAAGGTAGATTTCCCGGTTCCATTCTTTCCTATGATCCCCAAACGTTCCCCCGGCTGGAAATTATAATTGAACTTTTCGAACAGCTTGTTGTCGCCAAAACTTTTGGTGAGGTTGTGCAATTCCACCACCTTATTGCCCAGACGTTCCATGTTCAGCTCCAGTTGCACTTCATGGTCTTTCCGGCGCTGACTCGCACGGGCTTTGATCTCGTGGAAATCGTCGATACGGCTTTTACTTTTGGTGGTTCGTGCCTTTGGTTGGCGGCGCATCCATTCTAATTCCTTTTTAAATAACTGTTTGGCCTTTCCGGTTTCCGTTTCAAAATTCTCGATCCTGGCCTGTCGCTTTTCGAGGTAATAGCTATAATTCCCTTTGTAGGTGTAGAGGTTTCCATCTTCCAATTCCACGATCTCATTACACACGCGTTCCAGGAAAAAACGATCGTGGGTGACCATAAAAAGGGTGAGGTTCTCTTTGGCGAAAAAACCTTCCAGCCATTCGATCATATCCAGGTCCAGGTGGTTGGTGGGTTCATCCATGATGAGCAGGTCCGGTTGCGAGAGCAAGGCATTCGCTAAGGCAAGTCGTTTCTTCTGCCCCCCGCTGAGCGTAGCTACTTTTTGGTCCAGGTTCTCCAGTTTTAGTTTGAAAAGGATTTGCTTATAGAAGGTTTCGAAATCCCAGGCCTGGTAGGCATCCATATCGTCGAAGGCTTTCTGGTATACTTCACTGTCGTGGGAGTTCAGTAAGGCCTTTTCATAATTTTCTATGACCTTTAAAATGGGTTTTTCGGAAGAGAAGATGGTTTCTTCCACGGTAAGGTGGGGCGCTAACTGCGGATCCTGTGCGATAAAGGAGACGGATAAGCCCTTTCGAAACACGACCCGACCATCATCCGCGGTATCTTCTCCGGATAAAATATTCAGTAAAGACGTTTTTCCGGTACCGTTCTTGGCCACAAAACCGATCTTCTGGCCTTCGTTGATCCCAAAGGAAATATTTTGAAACAGCAGGCGTTCGCCGTAGGATTTTGCAATTTGTTCTACCGAGAGGTAATTCATAGAAAGACTTTGCCGCAAAATTAAGTCGATTTTACCCACTTCCCATAAAAAAGGTTTCATTATTAGTGCGCATACGTTATATTTGTCAATAACAACCCTGCCTACTATGAACTTAATGCGACTGTTGTACTTTGGTTTGATCGCTTTGGTCATGGCTTCTTGTGTGTCCAAAAAGCGATTGACCTATCTACAGGAAGGAAATTCCCAAGTAACCGACAGCTTGATCCCGATTAAAAGATCTATCGAGCCTTACCGACTGCAGGTGAACGATCTGTTGAGCATTCGGGTGAAGGCATTGGATCAGGAGACGGTGGGGATTTTTAACCCTATCAGTGATGCTTCCAATGTGAACGCAAATAATGAAGAAAGACTTTATTTTGACGGGTTCGTAGTGGACGTACACGGTAATATTCGAATTCCAAGTTTGGGAGATATCCCGGTATTAGGTTATACCGTTGATGAAGTGCGAAAGGATCTGGAAGCGAGATTGTTGAAGGACTATTTCAAAAAAGAAGCCAATGTGTTTGTGACAGTAAAATTAGCGGGAATACGTTACACCATTAATGGGGAGATTGGCAGGTCCGGTTCGAATATCATCTATAGGGATCAGGCCACCATCATGGAAGCCATTGGAAATAGTGGGGACATTCCACTGACAGGAGATAAAACGGACGTGGTTATTATTAGGCAATACCCGTTGGGGCAAAAGGTGCATCATATCGATCTAACCAATATTGACGCCATGAATTCACCCTACTATTACTTGAAACCGAACGATCTAATCATCATCAATCCACTTCCTCAAAAATCTTTGGGAACAGGAACAACAGGTTTACAGACCTTTACTACTTTAATGAGTGTTATAGCTGCGTTGGCCACTACCATCTTATTATTTAATAGACTTTAGATGAATGAAGATTTTGATATAGGGGAGATCCAATCGATGTTTGACTTTAAATCCTTCGGGATGAAGTTGCTGGGGTATTGGCCGGTATTTATTATTACCCTTTTCATTGCTTTTGGAATTGCCTATTACATCAATCTTAGAATGTTACCCATTTATCAGATTGATAATTTAATCTCGATTAAGGATGATCAAAATCCGTTTTTCACTTCTAATACAAGCTTGACCTTTAACTGGGGAGGAACAACCGATAAAGTAAATACCGCAATTATTACATTACGTTCACGATCCCACGCGGAAAAAGTGGTAGACAGATTACAATATTACCTTGCCTACGAAAGAAATGGGAAATTCCAAAGGATAGATGCCTATAAAAAGACCCCGTTTTTTATTGAAGTGGATACCAGTCAAACCCAAATTCTGGGAGTTCCCATTAAAGTGGTGTTTAGTGATTCGGTTACTTTTCAGTTGGAATTAAATATAGCGGAAGGAGGAAATTATGCTTATCAATATTACAATGGCGATAGGGAGCTAAAAAGGAAATATGTAGTACCCCAAAATTTTTCAAAAGAATTTAAAATTGGGGAAGCCATCCGTTTACCGTTTTTTTCAGGAACTTTTATTCCTAACCCTGAAGTTGATTTTCGTAAAGGGAGGCCTTACTACTTTTACTTTAAAAATTTTGATAATACGGTGAAGCGTTATATGAATGTGGTCGTAGAGCCGAAAGCGAAAGGTTCCTCGGTGCTGAATATGCGATTGCGTGGAGGAAACAAAGCGGTGTTAGTTGATTATCTTAATACTTCTGTGGAAGTATTAAGTGAAGACATGTTAGAGCGTAAAAATTTATTTGCTACCAAGACAATTCGTTTTATCGATAGTAGTCTGGCCATCAAATCTCAGGAACTTAAGGGCGTAGAAGACGAACTCAACAACTTCAAGAATAAAAATGCCATCGTTGATTTGGAAACGGAGGGTCAAGAGATAAATTCAAAATTAAATATGCTGGATCTGCGGAAGCAGGGAATAGAACAGGAACTTAATTACTATAATACCTTAGAAAGTTATTTGGTAAGTCGGTCCGATTACCGAGATGTCCCGGCCCCTTCTGTCTCAGGAATTTCCGAAAACAGTGTGGTAAATGGTGTTGGCCAAATTCTAGCCAAAGCCCAAGAGCGTAATAAATTGGAGTATTCATATAAAGAAGACGCTCCTATTTTTAAAGATATCGACCGCCAGATTGATGCTATCAAACGAGTATTATTGGAGAATATTAATTCTACAAAAGGTATAAAAAGTCAGGAATTAAAACGTTTGAATGGTGATATTTCGGCTTTAGAAAACGAGATACGAAGATTACCTAAGGAACAGCAGGAACTCATAAAAATAGAACGGCGCTATAGTTTGAGTCAGAATACATACAATCTCTTTTTAGCCAAGAGGGGTGAGGCCGGATTGGTTAAAGCGGCCAATGTTAGTGATGTGATGGTGATCGATTCAGCAAAAGATACGGGTGGTGGTAAAATTGGTCCGAACACTCAATTAAATTATGTGATTGCTGCCGTCGCTGGTGCAATGGTTCCTTTTATCTTTCTTTTATTAGTGTTTATTTTTGATACTCGAATACACAATGCAAAAGAGATCGAACTAATTTCAAAGATCCCCATCTTAGGAGTTGTAGGGAAAAGTTGGTTAGAGAATAATTTAGCAGTTATAGACAAGCCTAAATCCGCTATTTCTGAATCTTTTCGCGCACTGCGCTCGAGTTTGCAATATATCTACAAAAAGAAGGGGGTCACAGGTGCTAAAACTGTATTGATCACCTCCTCCATCAGTGGGGAAGGAAAAACCTTTTGCAGTATCAATATGGCCTCCGTTTTTGCATTAAGCGGTAAAAAAACGGTATTGATAGGCTTAGACCTCCGAAAACCGAAGATTTTTGAAGATTTTAATATCAATAATGAGATAGGTGTAGTAAATTACCTGATCAATGATGTCGGTTTGGATGATGTTATTCAAAATACCATGGTGCCCTCTTTGGATATTATCACCTCCGGTCCTATTCCCCCTAATCCTTCCGAATTGCTGCTGAGTGATCGAATGGAGGAAATGATGAACGAACTTAAAACTCGTTACGATTATGTTGTTTTGGATTCCCCTCCTATTGGATTGGTGGCAGATTCTATGGAATTATTTAGATATGCCGATGCTACTTTGTATATGATTCGACAGAATTATACAAAAAGCGGGATGTTACAAATGATCAATGAAAAATACAAAAAAGGAGAAGTGCGTAATATTAGCTTTGTTTTAAATTTCTTTGAAGGTAAAGCAAAATATGGCTATGGCTATGGCTACGGCTATGGTTATGGTTATGGTTATGGTCAAGGATATCACGAGGACATTAAAAAACCATCTTTACTGAAACGATTGAAGCGGAAACTTCGAAAGAAGAAACGCAAGTAATTCTTTATCAGGGCACCTTATGCTCGTACAAAATCAGCGAATTATAAAACGATCTTTTGATCTGACAGTGTCAATACTCATGTTGCCCATTGTCTCGGTAATCGTTTTATTATTGATAATGGCCACTACTATTTCTACCGGTACTTTGGGCTTGTTTTCTCAAGAACGTATCGGATTGAACGGGCGAAGGTTCCGACTTTATAAAATTCGAACTCTTCTTGGATCAGATCATGAAAGTGCATTTGCCATTATTAAAGCAGAGACTCGATTTGGAAGCTGGTTACGACACACCAAACTCGACGAACTTCCGCAAATTTTCAATGTACTGAAGGGAGATATGAGTTGGGTAGGCCCTCGCCCTGATATCCCCGGCTATGCCGATCTGCTTCAGGGGGACGACCGCATTATTCTCTCTGTGCGTC
>JAHEMZ010000079.1 GCA_024643385.1 Flavobacteriaceae bacterium
AACAACGTATAACAAAAACCTCTGCTGAATTACTTGCCGAATAATCCTGCAAGAAACCGTAATCTCCCTAACCGAATAATTAGTAACTTAGAATCCGCGGCTTGTGTTATACGAGACCGTTAGCGAGAATAAAAAAAATAATTAACATGAAAGAAATAGAAAAATCGTCAAGAAGGTCTTTTATCGGGAAAACTTTGGTAATAACATCAACTTTGGCTCTAACCAGTCTGGCCTTTAAGCCAAGGGAACAAGATTATACGATTGAAGAAGGGTTATTTATAATTGGACCAAAGAAAGGATACACGCCTTTAATTGGAACCTTAGTATCCATGTTAGAAAACATGACAAGCCAAGTAAAGCGAACAATTCAGGATTTAACTATGGAAGAGCTTGACTACGAGTTTGACGATAATTCAAATACAATAGGTGCCTTAATACTTCACATTACTTCCAGTGAAAAATTCCATCAAATCGGAACATTGGAAAATAGACCATTTAATGAAGAAGAACTAAAATTTTGGTTCCCGGCAAGAAACTTGGGTGACCCTTCCAGCAAAACCATTAAGGGAAATGAGATTGAATATTATCTAAAGATAATGGATGAAGTAAGGAAAGATTCTTTAGCTGGTCTCAAAGAAAAAGATGATACATGGTTGCTTTCACTTGACGAAGTCATCTCGACATCAGAAGCACCTGTAAACAAATTTTGGCGTTGGTTTCACGCCTGCGAACACATGTCTAATCATAACGGACAAATTAAGTTCTTGAAATCCAGACTTCCTTCAAATAAGAAAGATTGACATCTCGCTAACACTGTATATGAAATCATAGCCGCCTATCGGCAGGCTACGCTTCATATGCTAACCGTTGTGCTTCATTATCAGAAACCGCTAACCAATGATATTGCTGCAATGCAGTTTTGCCGGGCAAAACCAAACGTCTGGCAGACGTTTGATGGAAGCACCCCGAAGGGCTACATAGATTTTAAATTAATACTTGTTTACCAGAAAATAAAATGTTTACATTAGGGTATGATTAAGTTTTTTAGACGAATCCGCTACGACCTTATGGAGAAGAATAAAACAGGTAAGCCTGCCTGGCCGGTAGGCAGGTATTTGAAGTATGCGATTGGTGAAATTATTCTGGTCGTTATTGGTATTCTTATTGCGATTCAAATCAATAACTGGAATGAGCAACGAAAAAGTAATTTAAAAACAACTGTATTTTTGAAAAGTCTGAAAAATGACTTAAAAAGTGACTTTATACAGATGGACAGCATCTACGGATTCAGAAAGCAAAGAGAGAACGTTTTTGAATCATTAACTCATGAAATTGAATCCTATTCAGAAGGAAACAAAAGGCGAATAGATTCTTTGTATTCAGAGACACAAGGATTATACCAAACATTTTTTCCGACGGTTGGTGCCTATAATGGTGCCCTTAATTCGGGAACTTTTGAAGAATTAAATAATGAAGAATTAAAAGAGTCTATACGGAATTTATACGAACGATATTATAAACGGTTATCTTATAATGGAGAGTTATTGGATGAGAGAGTTGAGAAAATAAGTTGGGAGCGCATCAATTTTTTTGATAAAGGTAAATCAACTATTTTCGACCTAGCAGCCATTCAATCCGGAAAACTTATGGGTCAAACTGAATATCTAAGGAGAACCAATACCATCTATATTCAATTATTAAGCAAGATTAAAAATCAAATAAAACAAGTAGTGAATTTGATTGAAAAAGAATTAAAAGAAGAATAACGAAAGCCTGCTTCATACCTTCGGTATGTAAACCCGCAGGCAGGCAAAACAATGGCTATAAGTAATCCCGAGTGCTCGGGACTACTCATAGCCGAGACCGTTGTGCGCAAGCAGTAAAAACCAAACACAAAATATAAACTGATTCATAAAATACAATATGAAAAATTTAATTTTAGTCCTCTTTATTTTAGTCTCACTATCTGCTTTTTCCCAAGATGCAGAATATAAAGTTTCATCATATCTTACAGAAGGCACAAAAGCACCAAACACTCACTACATTGGAGAAGCTTGGTTGAATGGTATAATTCACGACGACGCCGAATTGGGATATAATATCACAAAAGCAACTTTTAAAGCCAACTCGACTTTGGATTGGCACAAACACGGCTCTGCTCAAGTTTTAATCATTGTGGATGGAGAAGCATACTATCAAGAAAGAGGAAAAGAACCTGTAATTCTGAAAACAGGAGATGTTATTAAATGTGAAAAGGATATCGAACACTGGCATTCATCAACTAAAGCTAGTGATGTAACGTATTTGGCTTTATATGGAGGCGGACAACCAACTACTTGGACGGAAGTTTTAACACAGGAATATTACGACGAAATCGCAAAAAAACTAAAAAGCAACTGATTATTTTGATGTAACGACCATCAAAATAAATGGAATTAAAATGCCAGCGCACAACAATGGCTATAAGTAATTGCTTGTTCTCGCCTACTTCTGAAAATTGCTGGCGCCAGCCTGCCTGCCGGCAGGCAGGCTTGCAAAGTTAAGTGCTAACCCACCCGCCAGAGGCGGACAGGCGCAACTACTCATAGCCGAGACCGTTGTGCTTCATTACCAGAAACCGATAACCAATGATATTGCTGCAATGCAGTTTTGCCGGGCAAAACCAAACGTCTGGCAGACGTTTGATGGAAGCACCCCGAAGGGCCACATAGATTTTAAATTAATACTTGTTTACCAGAAAATAAAATGTTTACATTAGGGTATGATTAAGTTTTTTAGACGAATTCGCTACGACCTTATGGAGAAAAATAAAACTGGAAAGCCTGCCTGGCCGGTAGGCAGGTATTTTAAATACGCATTTGGAGAGATTGTACTTGTTGTTATTGGAATTTTGATTGCTTTACAGCTTAATAATTGGAATGAAGCTAGAAAACTAAATGATAGTCTACTAGCCTATTTAGACAATTTAAAAAAAGAGGTGGTTCAGAACGATATGGAGTTAAAAATAAAAATTGACCAACATAAGCTATTAGACGATAACCTCATTGAATTAGCAAGCTTGATGGATCCTAACCCTGCTTCAATCACAAGAAACAAATTAGACACCTTAGTCATTGCTATGACCTTCATGCCTGTATATAATCCTATAAAAACATTTACGAATTCTGATAATCTTCAAACAATTGAAAATACTGAACTTAAAAAGTTAATTTCACTATGGAATTTTGAACTAGAAGGCTACACCTATGACACTACTATAATATATGATCTATACTATAATGCCATTTACCCTTTTGTAGAAGAAAATTACCAACTTAAAATTCTGAATTATAATCGATTAGGCACTAAGGCTAGCAGCTTTCCTATTAATGCTCCAAAATTATTATCAAGCTCCGTTTTTGAAAATCAGGTAACAATGAAATTGATTAATAATGGAAACGCTTATGAACAGTTGTTGATCCTTGCAAAGCTGCACCAACAAATTATTCAGCTTATAGACCAAATCATTTTGAAGAATCAATGATTAAATTCTTTAGATTATCGAAACATTATTTTGCATCGCAAAATCAAAGGTCTGGTAGACCTTTAGTTGAGATACCTCCCGAGTACTCGGGACGGACTTGCACAAAACACCTTACATTGATATGATTAAGTTTTTTAGACGAATTCGCTACGACCTTATGGAAAAAAATAAAACTGGAAAGCCTGCCTGGCCGGTAGGCAGGTATTTGAAGTATGCTATTGGTGAAATTATACTAGTTGTTATAGGGATTTTGATAGCATTGAGTATTAACAATTGGAATGAAGACAGAAAGGACAAAAAACTAGAACAAAACTACTTGTTAAAAATTCATAAAGAATTCAAAAAAAACAAAGAGCAATTCGATCTTATAATCAGTAAACATAAGCAATCCTACAATTCTAGTAATTGGATTATAGAAAATTATAATAAACCTGATATAAATATCGATACTTTAAGAAAGCATCTTTCAGTATTTCGTTATTCTTGGACTTACAATCCTTCTAAAAGCTCTATAGATGCCATAATAAATAGTGGAAAGCTAGGAGTTATAAGAGACAATGAACTGAGTAATAAATTAATTGAGTGGCCTGAATTAATAGTGGATTATCAAGAAGAAGAAATAATCAGTAGGAATTTTTTGGACAACATAATTCTGCCATTTGATATAAAGCATTTTACAATTTACTATAAAGACAGAAATAAACGATTTGATAATTTTTTTAATTTTAATGAAGAAACGAAAAATGAATTTTTAAATATTGTTGCTATCAAAAGAAGAATGTTATTACAAATTGTTGATGATCAACAGAGTGAATACAAAAAAATAAATGAGACATTAAACATCATCATATCCAAATCAGCTAAATAATAATTTCAATTATAGATAAGGAATAAAAAAATAACGAAAGCACAACGGGTATAATTAATTGCTTAATGGTGGTTAAAGAGTATCACGGAAATTCTGCCGAATTTCCTTTACGCAGTTCCTTTTTGCCATCTTATTGCTCACAGCAACTAACCATATACAAAACGTTAGCAAATATAGATTCGACTCTGATTCATTACCTAAAAGCAAACCTATGAAGAAGTGTGCAATTTTAAGTTTTATCATCCTCACTTTAACTTTTAGTTCCTGTAAAGAGGATTTCAATAGTAACGATGAAAAAAGAACACTTCTTGTGCTAGAAGAGCGTGCAATAAGTAGGGAATTCCAATTAGATACAACGTTTCTTTCCTCAATTATGGATTCAACATTTATCGAGTTAAACAATGGAAAAATTAAAGGAAAACACGAAGTATTGAGAACTATATATAAAAATAGGAAATGGTCTATTGACAATGATATATTAATTGACTCTTTTAAAATTGAAAATCCGGTCGTTAATATTTATAATAATGCAGCAGTCGTAACCTTTGTACTCCAGACCTATGGCAGAAACAAGCAAACACCGAACAATATAAAAACTCAATTTTATGATGTCTGGATAAAACGCCCCGATGGTTGGAAGGCTGTTGCTTGGCACGCGTCAGAGGTTGGTATTATAAAATAAAACATTTGCTAACACGGTTTATAATTAATTGCTATGGCTAGTGTTTATCCTGAAAATTCCGAAGGAATTTTCTCTGGCAAGTATTTGTTTACTAAATTAGTTGCTGAAACACCCACCAGAGGCGGACAGGCGCAACTACTCATAGCCGAGACCGTTGTGTGCAATTTGGCTACGTTACCAAGATTTGGTATATTTGAGTAAAATTTTAGTCAAAGTGGGAAAAAACACATCAATATCACTCGGAAATCATTTTGAGGATTTTATTAGAGAAGAAGTAAATTCTGGTAGATATAGTTCGGTTAGCGAAGTAATTCGTTCAGCATTACGTTTGTTGGAACATGAAGAAAAAAAAGAAAGAGAACTGATTAAAGCTCTCGAAGTCGGCGAAGAAAGCGGATTTGTTGAAAATTTCGACCCGAAACAAAACCTGACTGAATTACATCGCCAACACTTATGAGTAAAAACAAATATCGAATAAGTAAACAAGCAATTAATGATTTAAATGATATTTGGGTTTATACTTTTCACAAATGGTCTAAAGAGCACGCCGACAGATATTACAACTTAATAATCGGAGAGATTGAATTCATTGCTGACAATTATCTGATTGGAAAATCTGCTGAACAAACTCGAAAATACTATCGAGTGACAAAAATCAAATCGCATCTGATTTTTTACAGAAA
>JAHEMZ010000080.1 GCA_024643385.1 Flavobacteriaceae bacterium
GGGTAAGCACGTTGCATAAACATATAATCACTTGGAAATTCTTTGGAGCCTGCTTCAGGTGATTTACTATCTGAAGCATTGCAGGAAATTAAAAGAATGGCTAAAAGGGAATAATAAATGTGATTCATTGGGAAAATTTTCCCTAAAGATACTTCTTTTAAAAAAGATTTATTCTGAAAGTTTGAAATTGTAGATGATCTTACCAATCTGTTTTATAGGTGCATTTTCATCCGAATTAAACCGAGTTGCCAGTGCGGCTTTTTTTGCAGGTTCAAGCAGACACTTCGAGTTATTGGTCGTACCCCGAACACCTGGCGTAGCATTTATCACTCTTCCCGATCGATCCACTTCAATGCTCACCACCACGCGGCCGGCCTCATTACAATCCTGAGTGAATTTTTCTTTATTTAACGCCTTTCTTCCTCCGAGCAAGTAATTACCATCCCCGTCGAGTCCCATTCCTGTTCCGTAATAACTAGTGGCATTAGGATCTCCCGCAGGGTCACCTTTGTCGCCAGGTTGGCCATCATTTCCTTCACTCCCATTCGCCCTGCCATTGTTCTTTGGTCCATTAATTAAACTTGACAGGGCATCAGTGGTTGCCTTGTCCGGTTTTGGGTCCGGCTTTTTAGGCTCTACTTTCTTGGGTTCCTCTTTTGGGACTTCTTTCACAACCTCCTTTTTCTCCTCCTTTTTTATAATAGGAGCTTCCTCTGTTTCCTGGGTAACGACTTCTTCATTGATCTCTGTTTTCGTCTCAGGAACCGGGGGAGGAGTGGATTCTTTGGGGGCTGTTTTAACAGGCTCGGTTGGCTGAACGTTGCCATCCCCAAATTCAGTCGTTCCAAAATTAATAGCGATACCGCTTTCCAATGGAGGATCTAAGTATTTCAACCCAAAGTAGAATAAAAGGAGCAGTATGATCACATGAACAATCACGGTAATCGTCATACTTTTTCTTTTATATTGGGTGTCCAGTAAACTCATATCAATTGGGTCTAACCGCCAGTACCACTTTATAGTTGTTCTTGTTGGCAATATCCATTACAAATACTGCGTCCTCAATAGGCACTCCCTCTTCTGCTCGAAGAATAATAGTTGGCTCCGACTGCCCGGCCAAAATAGTTTTAAGTTCCTTTTCTATTCCGTATTCACTTACCCGTTCCTTGTTCACGTAATAGGCACCATCTTTGGTGATACTTACCGAAGCTTTTTGTTGATTGGTTGATTTCCCTTTCGCCTTCGGAAGAATTAAATCCAAGGCATCCGGAGTAATTGCCGGAGAAGTAAGTAAGAAGAATACCAGCAAGAGAAATACAATATCGGTCATTGAGCTCATACTGAACTCAGCACTTACTTTATTTCTACCTCTTAAATTCATTAGGCGGGTTCATTTAACAAATCCAAGAAATCGACGGCTGTCGCTTCCATTTGATGTATCACCTTGTCCGTTCGCACTACTAAATGGTTGTAGCCGATATAGGCAATGATCCCTACGATTAAACCTGCCACAGTGGTTGTCATGGCGGTATAGATCCCTTCGGCCAAACTTCCCATCTCAGCCTGACCACTACTGGTCGCCAATTGATGAAAGGCCAAAACCATCCCAATAACGGTCCCTAGGAATCCTATCATGGGAGCAGCGCCTGCAATAGTAGCAAGGACACTTACATTCTTTTCTAATTTGTAAACCTCTAAGCGCCCTGCATTTTCGATGGCTGTATTTATATCATCCAACGGACTACCGATGCGGGAGATCCCTTTTTCTGTAAGTCGGGAAACCGGCGTGTTTTGTTGAGCACACAGGATTTTTGCTCCTTGGATATTTCCATTGGAAACATGATCCTTGATTTGATGCATAAAATTATTATCCAATTTACTCGCTGCCTTTATAGCGAATAGCCGTTCAAAATAAATATAGACTGCCGCAAATAGTAAGACGAACAAAATTGCGATGATAATTTGACCTCCGAGTCCGCCGCTCATGATGAGGTCCATAATAGACAGCGTTTTTTCAGTGACTTCGGGCTCCAAAGATTGCAAAGCATCTTCCGCCCCCCCTTGAATAAAGAAGTTTAGCATAAGTAGTTATTGTTTATAGTTTAACGAGTGAAGTCTGTGGAAATTGTTATAAATGGTGAAATATTACCCGTTCAAACAAAAGGAAAACACCTGCACCTGCTATGAAACCGGCAAAGGCTAACCAGGCAATTTTCTTAAGGTACCAAATAAAATCGATGCGTTCCATCCCCATAGCAGCTACACCGGCAGCAGATCCTATGATCAACATACTTCCTCCAGTCCCTGCAGAGTAGGCAATAAAATGCCATAATACCGCATCAGTCGGAGCATTATACATCCCTATGGAAGCCGCCACCAATGGAACATTGTCAATCACCGCAGAAAGGATACCCAGCAACAATACCACTATATCCTGATTGGGAATCGCCGCTTGTAGTACTTCCGCCAGA
This sequence comes from Flavobacteriaceae bacterium, assembly GCA_024643385.1. Lineage (GTDB taxonomy): Bacteria > Bacteroidota > Bacteroidia > Flavobacteriales > Flavobacteriaceae > JAHEMZ01. Next base: position 2,472 of record JAHEMZ010000080.1, read on the forward strand.
TAGCGCAGGGTTCCCACCGGATCACCGTTTTCGGCCACCCCATAAACTAAGGTTTCCAGACCTGCCACTGCCATTAAAATTCCTAAGAAAAAGAGAATACTGGAAATTTCAATTCGGGACAATGCTTTGTGTGCAGAATATAAATGTCTTCTTTCTTTGCTAAAATCCTCTTCCGGGTGAATGTATTCAGAAACTAACCAAACTACACCTAAGGCTAACATCATCCCCATATAAGGTGGTAAATGTGTGAACGATTTAAAGATCGGGACAGAGACGATCATTCCTAATCCCAAGAATAGCATCGTACGACTACTGAGTAATTTCTCCGTAATTTTATCCTCCTCCAAGGTTTCTACCTCCACGTTTCCTTTAAATGGTTTTAAAAAAGAAGCTAACCAAAATGGCACTACAAAACATACAATTGAAGGCAATACCACAAACTCTATCAAACCGGCGGCAGAGACTCGATTGGCGATCCACAACATGGTTGTTGTAACATCACCTATGGGAGACCAGGCTCCACCGGCATTGGCGGCTATAACCACTAGGGCAGCATACCAGATCCGATCTTCTTTCTTATGAATCAATTTTCTCAATAACGTGACCAAAACGATGGTCGCTGTCAGGTTATCGATAATGGCTGACAATACAAAGCCCAAAATTCCAACAATCCAAAGCAGTTTCTTTTTGCTTCTTGTTTTAACGGCGCTTTTTAGCACTTCAAAACCACGATGTAGGTCAATGATTTCAACTATAGTCATTGCTCCTATCAAGAAAATAAGTATCTCCGCTGTTTTTCCGAGGTGATGGAGCAGGTTATTTTCGAACCCGTGTAAGGCATCCTCTCCTCCTGAGGAAAAGTCAAAAACAAAATCATGTGTATCAATAATATTAAACCAACCTGAAGTAAATCCTACCGCCAACGCGCCCCAGATCAATGATGCCATGATTAAAGATGGCACCGTTTTATCCAGTCTTAAAGGATGCTCCAGGGTAATGGAAAGGTAACCTACCACGAAGATTAATATAATGATTGATTCCATAGTTAGGGTGGGATTTGTTTGCTCTAAATTAACTGTTTCAGTGCAATTTCAAAAGCGGTTTTACTAATATTTATTTTATCACTGTTATTATCAAAGGTATTTTGTATTGCATTACGGATGGTTATCGAGGTATCGTTAAAAATCGCTTCATCGGTCATTTGTACTTTGCGTTCCATAAAATAAGCAAAAACCCTCGCCATTCCACAATTACTTATAAAGTCGGGGATCAAACTCACGCGCTCATCCGTATATTCCATGATTGGACCAAAAAATATTTCTTTATCTGCAAAAGGCACATTTGCACCACAACTAATTACTTCTAATCCTGAAGCGATCATTTTGGTAATTTGATCCTGTGTAATCAATCTGGAGGCAGCACAGGGAGCAAATATTTCCGTTGGGATGGTCCATATGCGTTCATTGATCTCATCAAAGGGAATGAGTTGGCTGAATTCCAATGTATTTCCTTTTTTTTGCAGAAACAGGTCCTTTACTTCTTCAAAGCTAAATCCGTCTTCCTTTATAATCCCTCCTGAGTGATCAATGATACCAACGATCTTCGCACCCATTTGTGCCAAATAATAGGCCGCTGATGCTCCCACGTTACCAAATCCTTGGATTACGGCTCTTTTTCCTTTTACATTTCCGCCATATATCTCATAAAAATGTCGAACTGCCTCCGCCACCCCATAGCCGGTGATCATATCTGCTACGGTAAACTTTCTTTGAATATCGGGAGAATACTTAGTGTTCTCCAAAACCTTGATCACCCCCTGTCTCAATTGTCCAATTCGATTGATTTTATCAGCTTCTGTAGGACTAAAATGCCCATTGAAGACACCCTCTTGCGGATGCCAAACTCCACTTTGCTCGGTAATGGGGATCACCTCGTGAATCTCATCAACATTTAAGTCACCTCCGGTACCGTAATAAGATTTCAAGAGTGGGGAGACCGCCTTATACCAACGTTCCAACACCCCTTTTTTTCTCGGATCCTTCGGATCGAAGTTGATCCCTGATTTTGCCCCTCCGATCGGTGGACCGGATACGGTAAATTTTACTTCCATAGTTTTAGCCAGGCTCAGCACTTCATTCTGATCCAAGCCGGGACGCATACGGGTTCCACCGCCGGCAGCCCCACCACGCAAAGAATTGATAACTGTCCACCCTTCTGCTTCCGTTTCGGGGTCATTCCAATGAAAAACAATTTCAGGAGCTTTTTCTTCGTACTTTTTAAGAAGTTCTTTCATTCGGTATACTAACTATCTATTGACGGAAGATATGTTTGTTTTCTCGCCATTCAAGTCTGAAAAATTCATAAGAATGGCAACTCATTCCAAGTCAAGGGGACAAATATAAAAATTTGGAAAGGGTTTGATTTATTTTATTGAAATATTAATAAACATTTAATCTGAAGTTTCCACACTCTCTTGATAAATATGACCCGCCGAATGATCAAAAGGAGCTCCCGTCACGCTCGCCAAACAATTAATCTCGCCCCTTAGTTTTAACACTCCCAGTAGTCCAAATACCAGGGCTTCTTTGAATTCTATAATCTGTGATTCCGGTATAATGATCTCATTTCGGACTTTATTTTTCAGTCTACTTATAAGAAAGTCGTTATAAGCTCCACCGCCTGTGACCAATACCTTTTGACCCGGTTTAAACTGAAGTGATAACTGGTAAGCCACATGCTCTGTAAAAGTTCTTAACAAGTCTATTATTTCTAGACCCGATCGATCCAAAACAGGAAAAATAGATGTTTGCACCCACTCCATTCCTAAAGATTTGGGTGCCGGTTGATCATAAAATGCAATCTCGTTAAGGGATTGAAGCAGCGATTCATTTAGATTCCCTGAAGCCGCTAATCTACCTCCGTCATCAAATTTTTTTCCCAGTTTTTCAGCGTAATAATTTAAAACCACGTTCACCGGACAAATATCATAGGCCATTCGTTGTCCGTTAAATTCGAACGAACCATTAGCAAATCCCCCTAAATTGAGACAAAAATCGTATTCACTGAACAGCAAACGATCTCCGATGGGGACCAAAGGTGCCCCTTGGCCCCCAAAGGCCACATCCTGAACTCGGAAATTACATACAACCCTTTGTTTCAAAAGTTTTGCTAATTCAGGTAAATTCCCCAATTGCAAGGTATAACCCGTTTCCGGTTGATGAAAGAGGGTATGACCATGACTGCACACGGCATCAATATCACCT
>JAHEMZ010000040.1 GCA_024643385.1 Flavobacteriaceae bacterium
AATCACCAAAAGAATGAGAAATTCCGGCAGTAGGTCCAACGCTAAATGTGTCAGATATTGGAAACAAATAGGTGAGATCCGCTCCTATGGAGAAAGTGGCAAAATCCCCACCATCTCCAATGGGAAGTCCTCCCCAAACACCTGCACTAAATTGAGCATTAGCCTGGAAGCTAATCATAGAGATAAATGCAATAAATAGTACTTTTTTCATAAGTAAAAATAGTTTGATTAATAGTACTTTAAAGCTAACAAAATATAAAAGAGCAATGTAATCTTCTAAATGTCAAGTTCTTCACATAGTTGTTAACAAAAATAGATTACAAAAAAAAGCCACTGAAAAGTGGCCTTTTATACGCTACTATGATACAATTAGAAGAACGAGTAACCGACCGCTAAAGTGATCACATTATTTTTGCCGCTTCCGGATTTTGCTACATCTGAAAGACCAAAGCTATATCTTCCGTCCAATCGAATCCCCATGGGAAGGTCATACCCGATTCCAAGAACGGCAGAAATATCAAAATTGTTCGTAGCAATATCATTAATGGTTTCCCCTACTACTGTTTGAGCTTTATCATTTACAAGCACACCAAATTGAGGCCCTAAATGAAAATTAAAATTATCGGTCAGGAAATATTTGGCAACAATTGGGACATTCACATAATCCAAATCGAAATCACCTAATTTAAATTCGGCTCCTTGTTGCGAGTACAATAGATCTGCCTGAATTCCTAACTTATCGCCAATTTTTCCACCTACAAAGATACCCGCTACGAAACCGGTACGATTATCCAAACCTGAAGCGTCGGTGATGCTGGAGAAGTTCACCCCTGCTTTTACACCAAAATCGATCCCTTGGGCCGAAACGCCGGCGGTTGAAACAATAATTAGCATTAAGATCAATACTTTTTTCATAATAGTTGTTTTTTAAAATTTGTGCTAAATTATAACGAAATTTGAACCTACATGTTATTTTGACAAAAAAATATAACTACCTATGAAATGGAACCAGGCGCTTAAAGCGTATGAAGATTATTTGCGTATTGAACGAGGACTTTCGTATAATTCGGTAGTGAACTACAGTTTGGATATCAAAAAATTGATGCGTTGGTTAGAAGAACATGAGGTAGAGACCTCCCCTATTCAGATCTCAGAAAAGACACTCCAAGAATTTATCTATCAAACCGCCAAGAGCATCAATCCTAGATCGCAGAGCAGATTGATTTCCGGATTACGAGGCTTTTTTAATTACTTGATATTTGAAGAATATCGTAAAACGAACCCTTTGGAGCTGATCGAAAGCCCCAAATTGGGAAGAAAATTGCCTGATACGCTTTCCGAGGTTGAGATTGATCAGATCATAACGCAAATTGACCTAAGTACTCCAACAGGAGAGAGGAACCGCACGATTCTTGAGACATTATATGGATGTGGTTTGCGGGTTTCCGAGTTAACCTCTCTTAAGATCTCCGATCTATTCTTTGAAGAGGGATTTATCAAAGTGACCGGAAAAGGAGATAAACAACGCTTTATTCCAATTGCTCCCAGTACTATGAAATATATTTCTATCTATATGAAAGAAATACGAGTACATATGCCTGTCAGCGATAATGCCAAAGACACTGTTTTTTTAAATCGGCGTGGCAAAGCACTTTCGAGAGCCATGGTATTTACCATTATAAAAGACCTTACGCAAAAAGCTGGAATACATAAAAGTGTGAGTCCGCATACTTTTCGACACTCCTTTGCGACCCATCTTCTTGAGAATGGGGCCGACCTGAGAGCGATACAACAAATGCTAGGGCATGAAAGCATCACCACAACCGAAATCTATACTCACATAGACAAATCACATCTAAGCAAGGTCATGCACCAATTTCACCCACGAAAATAAAGGTTAAATAAAGGTTATTTTCGTTTTTGAATTCGAAGAAAAACACTCCTTTTTGTAAATTTATAAAAAACGAAAAAAATATGCAAAAGTTGATGTTTAGTAATGGTGATTCTATGCCGATTTTAGGTCTGGGCACATGGAAAGCAACCGGAGAGGTGGTTAAACAGGCCGTAATAGATGCCGTTTATTTAGGATACCGACATATCGATACCGCTACTATCTACGGAAATGAAGCCGAAATAGGTGAAGCTCTTTCTTTTCTATTCGAAGAAGGAATCGTGCGGCGTGAGGAAATGTTTATCACATCAAAACTATGGAATAATGCACATGCCCCCGAAGATGTGCTTCCTGCTTTAAAAGATTCACTGCAAAAACTAAATCTTGAATACCTGGATCTATACTTGATCCATTGGCCGATAGCCTTCCGCAGGGACACCCCCCTTCCTTTAGGACCTGAAGATTTTATTCCTTTATTGGACCTTCCGATAAAAGATACCTGGGAGCAAATGGAAAATGCCAAAATGATGGGTTTGTCCCGGCATATCGGTGTGTCTAATTTTAGCATTCGAAAGTTAGAACCCTTACTTAAAAACACCAGAATAGTGCCTGAAGTGAATCAAGTAGAACTTCATCCTTTGTTACAACAAAATGAACTTTTTAATTTTTGCAAAAAAAACAAGGTCCTTTTAACGGCTTATTCGCCTTTAGGCTCCGGAGATCGATCGGATAAAATGAAGGCCAAAAATGAGCCCAGCTTGTTTGAGCTGCCGATTATACAGGAAATTGCGAAGAAACATGAAGTGCATCCCGCTCAGATTCTAATAAATTGGCATATTCAACGGGGGATCTCCGTCATTCCAAAATCGGCAACAAAAAGAAATATCGAAACTAATTTATTGGCAGCACAACTTAAATTAGATACAAAGGATATGCAAGCAATATCCGGATTGGACAAACAATACCGATTTGTTACAGGAAAATTCTGGGATATGCCTGAAAAAGGTTATCAAAATGTATACGATGAATAAAAAAAGGCTCCGATTGGAGCCTTTCACTATTTTGCGATGTTCACCGCTCGGGTTTCCCGAATAACGGTTACTTTAACTTGCCCCGGATAGGTCATGTCTGTTTGAATTTTCTGAGAAATCTCAAAGGACAGCTGAGCTGCCTTATCGTCACTTACTTTTTCACTTTCAACAATTACCCGAAGTTCTCTACCCGCTTGAATCGCATAAGCCTTTTGAACTCCACCAAAACCGAAGGCGATATCTTCCAGATCTTTCAATCGTTGGATATAGGAATCCAGTACTTGTCTTCTCGCACCGGGACGAGCCCCACTGATAGCATCACATACTTGAACGATTGGAGAAAGTAAACTGGTCATTTCAACTTCGTCATGGTGCGCTCCGATCGCATTACATACTTCAGGCTTCTCACCAAATTTTTCGGCCCATTGCATCCCTAAGATCGCATGAGGGGTCTCTGTTTCTGCTTCCGGTACTTTTCCAATATCATGCAGCAGTCCGGCACGTTTCGCCAATTTTGCATTCAATCCAAGCTCAGCGGCCATCACCCCACAAAGCCTTGCTACTTCCCGCGAATGATGTAAAAGGTTCTGACCATAAGAAGATCGATATTTCATACGTCCCACCGCCTTTATCAATTCGGGGTGTAACCCGTGAATACCTAGGTCGATCACGGTTCGTTTCCCAACCTCAATGATTTCTTCCTCTATTTGTATAGTAGTTTTTTTCACGACCTCCTCAATACGAGCAGGGTGGATGCGACCATCCGTTACCAGCTTATGCAATGATAACCGAGCTATTTCTCTTCTAACCGAGTCAAAACAAGATAGGATAATGGCTTCAGGAGTATCATCCACAATGATTTCAACACCGGTAGCTGCTTCGATTGCTCTAATATTTCTTCCTTCCCGACCAATGATGCGACCTTTCACATCATCTCCTTCCAGATTAAAAACAGACACACAATTTTCAATCGCCTCTTCCGTACCTATTCGTTGGATCGTATTGATGATTACCTTTTTTGCTTCTTGTTGGGCCGTCATCTTCGCCTCTTCCAATGTGTTTTGAATAAAGGCCATGGCGTCTGTTTTAGCCTCTCCTTTTAATGTTTCCATAAGTTGAGACTTGGCATCCGTCGCAGAAAGACTAGAAATCACTTCCAGTTGTTCGATCTGGCTTCTGTGTAATCTTTCTATTTCACTTTCCTTCTTTTCTAAGAATTTCATCTTGTCTTCAAATTCCAGTTTCTGACTTTCCAATTCAGAATTTAACCTTTTATTCTTAGTCAAGTCGTTAGAAACCTGAGATTCTTTATCCCGAATTCGTTTTTCCGCTTCGGCTATTTTCTTATCACGACTTAAGATCACTTTTTCGTGTTCCGATTTCAGTTCAATAAACTTTTCTTTAGCTTGAAGAATTTTTTCCTTTTTCACAGATTCAGCCTCCAAATGGGCTTCTTTTAATAGGGATGCGGCATTCTTTTTAGCCGATTTTATCAAATGAGAGGCATTGTTTTTTTCAAGCATTTTGGCAATGAAAAAACCACCTGCCAAGCTTACCAAGCCAACAATTATACTAATCACTATGTTGTCCATTGTTGTAGAATTATTTAATAAAAAAAGCCTACATTAATATAACGATTTTGAATAAACTCCTTAAAGCAAGTTTAGGGCTAACAAGCTGGTCAAGGATCCGCTCGAAAGCGGCGTGCTTTTGCAACTTAAACTCACCCTTTTTAAAGAATTCCTGTTGAGTTTACCAAAAATAAGTATTAATGTAGGCAGTACCTTTTGTATGCAAAGAACGTTATGCTAGGTGATCTGATAACAATCGATTTAAAGCTTGAAGCTTCTCTTCTATCTGTTCCTGATCGTTTACTTTATCAATTCCTTTTTGTTCTACCTGCGCTGCAAACTGAAGGGCACACATGGCGAGCACATCTTGTTTGTCACGCACGGCGTAACTTTTTTCAAACCGTTTGATCATTTCCTCTATCTTTTTTGCGGCTTTACGCAATCCTTCTTCCTGTTCGGGTTGTATGGTTAACGGGTACACCCGGTCTGCGATGGATAACTTGATCTTTAACGCGTTCGACATTGATATTATATTATTCGGAAATTTGAGCAATGCATTGATCTATTTCCCGAACCAGAGCATTTATTTTGAGTTTTGTATCTCGTTTGTATTGGTCGCTGCCAAGCATCGAATTAGCCATTTTAATCGCCTCAAATTTTTCGATCCAAGCATCTATTTGCTGTTGTGAATCTTCCTGCTTGGATTTTAATTGCATCATTTCTTCTTCTAGTTTAGCCGTATGTTGCTTTAACTGTTCATAACGATGAAGCAACTTACTTATTCTATTTTCTAGAGAATCAACAATTTCTGATAGTTGAGACATTCAATGAGCTTTTCAATACTTATTCACAAAGTTAACATTAGCTTAGATATATGCCAACACATTTCTCTATTTTTTTGTAATATTGAATGCCGATGTGCAAATAAAGGAATTACTCCCCGATTATTTAATAGTTTAGAACCCTTGATAAGATGAAGAACCTCTATTTGTTCCTTTTCTTTTCGGCTCCTTTTTTATATTCACAAAAAGAGGTGCCTCAACAATATTTTGATAACCCCATGCAAATTCCCCTTGTTCTTTCCGGGAATTTTGGGGAATTACGCAGCAACCATTTCCATAGCGGGTTGGATATTAAAACACAACAGGTAGAAGGAATCCCTGTCTATGCGGTAGCTGATGGATATATTTCTCGAATCAAGGTTTCAGAATTCGGATATGGAAAAGCACTTTACATTCAGCATGAAAATGGATACAGCTCTGTGTATGCTCATTTAAAAAGCTATGCCGGGGATATTCAGGCTCATGTGAAGGAAAACCAATACAAACGAGAATCCTACGAGGTCGAATTATATCCGGATGTTAGTCTTCTCCCTGTTAAAAAAGGAGAGCTAATCGCTTATTCAGGGAATTCGGGTAGCAGCGGCGGCCCTCATTTACATTTTGAAATTAGAGATAGTTCTTCCCGTCCCATGAATCCTATGCTTTTCGGAATCGAAATTCCTGACACACGTGCCCCCTTGGTCAATAGCTTGTTCGCATACCCCGTCGGTGAAGAGACAATAGTGAATGGGTCTCAAAATCCTATCAAAATAAGATTGATCCAACAAGCAGATGGTACATTTTCAACCGAAAGCGTGAAAGCGATCGGGAAAATAGGCTTTGGAGTATCCACCTCTGATCAGCAAAATGGCGCGTCCAACAAAAATGGAGTGTATCGCATAAAATCTTCTTACAATGGCGAAAGTAAATTTGAAGTACTCTTTAATAAATTTTCATTTGATGAAACCCGATATTTAAATCGATACATTGATTATGAATATTTTGAAACCAATAAGAGCAGAATTCAAAAGCTGTTCCGAGAACAAAATAATCCGTTGAGCATTATTACCCAAGAGGATCAGAATGGTTATGTAGAAATAAAGGAAGGGTTTTCAGGCGTATTTAACATTGAAATTGATGATTTTAAAGGTAATAAGGTGGTGGTTAATGTGCCGATAGAAGGGGTCCGAGAAACTATTTCAGCGCCCAGACCCCGTAAAGAAACTCAGGATTACATTTACTGTGACCAAGGTACTTCCATTACTAAGGGGAAGTATAGTATTTATATCCCTTCCGGAAGTTTGTATGAAGATACTTTCCTATCCATCGAGGCGAAGGGAGATACCCTAAACTTGCATCAAGATATTATACCCATTCACAATAATATAACGATCACAGCGGATGTTTCTAATTATCGCCCGGAAGATCTGGAAAGATTGTATATCGGTCGAATTAATTATAAAGGAATCCCTTATTACAACAGTACTACACGGGATGGAAGTAAGTTGACTACTCGCACAAGAACCTTTGGTTCTTACTGCATTGCCATGGATACAGTCGCTCCGAAAATAACCCCTGTAAATTTCAGCAACGGTAAATGGATTAGTAATAACAAGACCCTTGAAATAAAGATTCAAGATAAAGAAAGTGGGATAAGTTCCTATCGTGCGACACTGAACGGAAAATACATCCTTACAGAATATGAATACAAAAAGGACGTTTTAATTTATGATTTTGATGATAATGTTGTCACCGATTCTGAAAATAATTTAAAATTGATTGTGGTAGATAATGTGGGAAATAGTACTACATTTGAAGCTACGTTTTTTAGGAAATCACTATAATTTTTACTCTTGAAGACTTTAAAAGCATCGCTATTACTTCTTTTTAGCCTAGTAACTACCTTAGTTTCTGCACAAACGGCTACCATCAAAGGACTGGTTTTTGATGAAAATAACAATCCCATTTCCGGTGTAAATGTACTTGCCGGTGAAAAAGGGGTCATGACTACAATTGATGGAGGTTATAGCATGGAGATCCCCGCCAATAGAGACGTCACTATCATTTATTCTTATGTAGGCTTTAAAAATGCGCAGCTTACCGTAAATCTTTTACCAAACGAAGATTTCGAATTTAACCCAACACTTAATGTAAACATAGAACAGATCGGGGTGGTCGAAATTGATGTGAAGCGAAGAAAACGTGTGGAAGGGATCGTTTCTTTAAGCCCAGAAACCATTCGTAAGATTCCAGGAGCAAATTCGGGAGTAGAAAATGTATTGATCTCGCTACCCGGGGTAAGCAACAATAATGAATTGAGTACCCAGTATGCTGTTCGTGGCGGTAATTACGATGAGAATTTGGTCTATGTAAATGAAATTGAGGTGTATAGACCGTTTTTAATTCGAAGTGGCCAACAAGAAGGCTTAAGTTTTGTAAACAGTGATCTTACTTCCAGCGTCGATTTCTCAGCCGGTGGTTTTCAAGCTAAATTTGGAGATAAACTTTCTTCCGTTTTGGATATTACCTATCGCCGACCTACTAATTTTGAAGCTTCTGCCGACTTAAGTTTCTTAGGTGCGAGCGTTTCGGTAGGTGGGAAATCAAAAAATGGAAGACTTTCAGGTATCGTTGGTATGCGCTATAGAGACAATAGTTTATTTGTCAACGCCAAGGAAACGGAAACGAACTTCCGCCCTCGTTTTGCAGATGCTCAGACGTATCTATCCTATAAAATAAGTAATAAATTCGAACTGGGCTTTCTGGGAAATCTATCCATCAACGATTATCAATACGAGCCCTTAACGAGACAAACCAATTTCGGGACTATAGCAGATCCACGCGCTTTGTTGGTATTCTACGAAGGACAGGAAGAAGATCGTTACAACACCTATTTCGGAGCCCTGAAAGGCACCTATGTGGTTTCAGAGAATTACACGGCGAAATTTATTGGTTCTATCTATCAAACTACAGAACAGGAATACTTTGATATTCTAGCTCAATATCGTTTAGGAGAAGTCAATAATAACATTGGTGACGAAAATCTTGGAGAAGTTGAATTTTCCGAAGGAATTGGTAGTCAGTTAACACACGCACGGAACGATTTGGACGCACTGATCTTCAATTTTGAACATAAAGGAAACTTAAAACTCGAAGAAAACAGCATCGAATACGGTGTAAAATATACCCGTGAAGACATTCGTGATAGGGTTCAGGAGTATGAGATCATAGATTCAGCCGGTTTTTCGATCCGTCCTCCTATTTCGGATTTTGCAAATGATCAACCTTACCAAGCTTATGATTCACCTATCGTTCCATATACATCTATTCGCGCTTTAAATGATGTGCAGATCAATAGGATATCCGGCTATGCCCAATGGAGCCGCCGTGCTACTTTAGGTGAAAGTGAATTATGGTTAAATGCCGGGCTTCGGGCACATAACTGGAATGTAAGTGGCGATGGGATTGAAAGCACATCCCAAACGGTAATAAGCCCAAGAGCTCAAATAAGTTTAAAGCCTAATTGGGACATGGATATGTTGTTTCGATTATCGGGCGGTGTTTATCACCAACCTCCCTTCTATCGTGAATTAAGAGATTCAACCGGTACGGTTCGCCCGGAGGTAAAAGCCCAACAATCCATTCATATTGTATTAGGAAATGACTATAGCTTTGATCTGTGGGATAGACCATTTACCTTAAATTCAGAGTTGTATTATAAGAGCCTTACTGATGTAAATCCATATACCTTGGAGAATGTGCGTATTCGTTATAGAGCGCGCAACAATGCCATAGCGTATGCTTACGGATTAGATTTACGCTTGGCGGGAGAGTTTGTTCCCGGAACAGAGAGCTGGGTTAGTATAGGATATCTAAAAACGGAAGAGAACATTGACGATAGAGGTTATATATTTAGACCTACCGATCAGCGCTTAAAGTTCGGTGTGTTATTCCAGGATTATGTGAAAATCATTCCTGATCTAAAAATGTATCTCAATATGGTTTACAATACCGGACTGCCGGGAGGATCACCCAGTTATGCGGATCCTTACGATTTTCAAACACGTTTACCCGATTATAAGCGAGCGGATCTAGGAGTAAGTTATGTATTGATACATGATGAAAAGCGCAAAGATAGCGGAATGCTTAAATCGTTTAAAGAATTAACGATCGGCGCGGAGATCTTTAACATTTTTGATGTTCAGAACTCCATTACTAATACATTTGTGAGGGATGTGTATACTAAAGTGCAATATGCCATTCCTAATTATTTAACGCCAAGGGTTTTTAACCTTAGGGTTACCGCCAAGTTCTAGCTATTCACAAATTCGGCTAATGTGGCAATTACAAAATCTACCTCCTCTTTATCATTAAAGGAAGAAAAAGAAAATCGGATAGATGGTTTTTTGTTTTCCTCAGTATCATGAATAGCATTGAGTACATGAGATCCTTCATTGTTGCCGCTTTGACATGCACTTCCCTGCGAACAAGCAATTCCTTTTAGGTCCAATTGAAAGACGAGCATCATTGCTTTATCATCAGAAATAGGTAATCCTACATTTAATAAAGTATAGGTGCTATTTGCATCATCTCCGCAAGCTCCGTTAAAAGTAACTCCCGGAATCTTCTCAATTAATTGCTCTTTAAAGTATTTTTTAATACCGAGAATATAAGCTTGTTCAACCAAAAGGTTCTGATATGCCAATTTCAGTGCCTCGGCCATACCGGCGATCGCATAAACTGCCTCCGTTCCTGCTCTAAGTCCACGTTCTTGCCCCCCACCGTACAGCAACGGCTTTAATCCGGTATTCCTGCGAACAAAAGCAAACCCTGCTCCTTTTGGACCATGAAATTTGTGGGCCGCAACCGCAGCAAAGTCTAAGGGGATGTCGGATAAATCAAGTTCAAAATGTCCTATTGACTGAACAGCATCACTGTGAAATAAAGTATTGTATTTTTTACAAAGGACCGCAGTCTCTTTTAAGGGAAGAATATTGCCTATTTCGTTATTAACGTGCATAAGACTAACAAGGGTTTTCTTGTTAGTGTTTTGAAGTAACTTTTCCAGATGCTCCAGGTCGATATGTCCATCCGCTTTTAAATTTACATACTCTACGGAAATATTTTCAGTTTTTTCTAATCGTTCAATTGTATGTATAACTGCGTGGTGCTCGATTTTACTAGATATGATACGTCGAACGCCCAGATCACAAACACAACTCTGTAAGATCAAGTTATCCGCTTCGGTTCCACCCGAAGTGAATATTATTTCAGCTGCATTGATGTTGAATAATTTAGCAATTTCTTTTCTGCAATTTTCAAGTAATGATTTAGAAGAACGTCCATAAGAATGTGTAGATGAAGGATTTCCATACTCGGTATTCAGAACATTTACCATAGCATGTATTACTTCTTTGCGAAGTTGAGTCGTGGCCGCGTTATCAAAATAAACCTTCTTCATTTCTTAAATTTCAGCTGCAGAACAGGTTGCAAAAATACACATTAAATTGAGTAATCATAAAGGCATTTTCTATAGAATTGTTTTACTTTGCGATAAAATAGCTGCTCGATGAGAAAATACCTCGCATTACTTTTGTTTTCAGCCTTGATTAGCTGTAACGATGGCGACGTTATTGTAACCACTTTCGATTTTAATGAAAGGGATCTTCAGTTTTGTGGCGGTCCGGGAGGCTATCTTTTCTTTAAAATAAATGAAGCAGGTTCTGAAAGTATTTCAGTGCGCTTAGGAAATAATGAGCAATTATTTATCGAGAATGACACCTTAGATATTGCACTGAATGGCACTTCAAACTATGCAAACTACCGAATTTATTCCGGCACGGTGGATAGTGATTACTTTTGCAATGAGGTGCCGCCTACTTCCCCCGGCGTTTCAGATCAATTTGTAGGGGAATCAGGTGTGGTCAATTTAATTACGACCATCAATCTTGACGATAACGATGGAATTGCTACAAATTTAGAGGGAACTCAAGATTCAGATGGAGATGGATTGCTGGATTATTATGATTTTGATGACGATGGAGATAACGTCCCAACTTTATTGGAATTGGATACGTCCAACGCGGATGGCGACAATAATCCGCTCACTAATCCTAAAGACACCGATGCAGACGGCATTCCTGATTATCTGGATGAGGATGATGATAATGACGGTGTGTTAACTCGCTACGAAGATCCGGATGGGGACCTGGACCCAACCAATAATATCGATGATATTACCGTGGGAGGGAACTATTTAAATCCGGCCATCAATGAAAGTAATATCATCGACATGTACCGAGAACATAACTACGACTTCACCAACAATGTAAAGGTTAAAATAAACAACTTGGTGCTGATAAGTGGAGATGAACAGATCACAAAAGAAACCTTAAACCTCGGTACCTATGAAAATATTACGGCCGGGACAGTTTTGGTTACCCCTCCTTTTTAATTAAGATTTTTTGTTCTGAAGGATATATACTTCCAAGGCTCCTTGACCATATTTCCTGTAGTCGGCATCATAGTACTTCAAGTTTTCATACCGGCGTAAAAGAAATTCCATTTCGGCTCTTAGCACTCCCTCACCAACTCCATGAATAAAAACCACTTTTTGAATTTTTTTGCTAAAAGCAAACTCCAATTTATATTTGACCGTATCCAATTGTAAGGTTAAAATTTCATGAGGAGCCATCCCTTTGTCCGATTGGACCAATTGATGGATATGCAAGTCCACCTCCATGGCAGGAGCACTTCTTTCTTTTGGCTTGATTCTTAAAGCCTTGGACGTTGGCTTTTCAATTTTACTCTGCAAGGTCTGAAGACTAATGTCTCCGGCCTTTTGCCGCAGATAGGGGTCTATTTCCCGCACCAATTCAGAAGGAGAAAATTCCAAATGAAAACCATCATTGGTCTCAATAGTGATCAATTCATCAATAGCGATGACAATTCCGGAGATAATATCGTCCAAGACGGCTACTTTATCTCCAATTTGTATGGACTTCATTCATTTAGAGTTAGTTAATTTTTATTTTCAAAGTTAAATTATCTCAAAAAAATAGGAAATTACCTACCAAAACTACGCTAAATTCAAAAATTATGCTATTTTTACATAGTTAAACTGAGCTAGTTGCCCCCAATAAGGCTCAAACAAAACATTAAAGTATGAAAAACCTACTACTTTCGGCTATTATGCTGTTCATAGTTTCTTCTGTGATGGCACAGTTATATGTGAAGCCAAACGGGACTACAGATACTTATATCTACGTAAAAGATGAGGTTTTATTTGTTGAACAGGATATTACATTGAACATAAACCCTACTGCCACTCAAGAATCGAGCATTTATTTACGTGAGGACGCACAACTCATTCAAGGTACTGCCGGATCTGCAAATGCAGGATTAGGAACCTTATCTGTGCTCCAAAACACTCCGGATTCAGATCGATATGATTATACTTATTGGTGTTCCCCAGTTGGTAATATTAATGTGGTGGCCGGAAATCGAAGTTTTGGTCTTGCTCGATTGAATGATTATAACTCTGAATTAAGTTCTGACTTAGCTTTAATAACATCCAGTGTTGACGGAATAGAATCTCCTCTTACCATTTCTAAGAAATGGATATTTAGACATCCAAGGGGTCAAGAAGCGATTGATGATTATATATATGTTGCTCAAGGAAATACAGTTCCTCCAGGACATGGGTTTACAATGAAGGGAGTTGGAACGATCAACCATGATCAATTGTATGACTTTAGAGGGAGAGCCAACAATGGAGATATGACATTTGACGTATATACAGATGAATGGATGTTGTCAGGAAATCCTTATCCTTCAGCTTTGGATTTAAACTGGTTATTTTGGGACACTGATAATACGGAACTGTCAGAATTCCGTTTTTGGGATGAAGACCATGATGTAGCAGGACATACCTATATAGCAAACAGAGGTGGATACGGTATTTGGGTTCCAGGATCCTATGATGCCGGGACATCTAATTTAGGGACTTATACTCTTCCCACATTTTCACAATGGGAAGCTGGTGGAACTACTGCAGGAACTGGTTCTCCCGGGGTTCATTACGAACGAAGAATGGCTCCCATAGGACAAGGCATCATGTTTGTAGCTGATGCTGATGGTACGGTTACCATTAAAAATTCACACAGAAGATATATCAAAGAAGGAGCAACCTCACAATTCAGGGGTCCACTGGGAGCTACTATTGGAACTATTGATGAAGGTAATTATCTTCCTCAAATTCGGTTGAACACCTATTTTGGCGAGTCACATGGACGCCAGATGGTTTTATTGTTTTCAGAGGAAACTACGGATGGATTCGATCGTGGCTTTGATGGACAAAGTCCAATGGATGCAACCTCAGAAGTATTTTTCCCTGTGGAAAAAGATGGAACTCTTAAACCTTTTGTAATTAATACAGTACCCTTTGATGTTCATAAAGCTATTCCTCTTACCTTCAATTTGGATGCGCAACATACGGTAAAGATGGAAGGAATCGACCAAAAGAAACTAAAAACGAAAGTTTATCTTTTTGATCGAATTGGTAATATGTTGCAAGAAATTAGCAATGGACAAATAGCCACGGTGTTTCTAAATGCAGGTGTGTATGAAAATCGTTTCTTTATCGTGTTTGAAGACCCAAGAGTTCAACCTTCCATTACCTCCAGAACGCTGATCGATGAATTTAAAGCGGACGTAAGTTTGTTCCAAAACAATCCCGCAAAACAATTGGAAGTGGCTAATCCGGAAGGATATGACGTCAAAGAAATAAGTATCTATGACATGTCCGGAAAATTGGTATTAGCTGAAAAGAATTTAGGTAAGAGCAACCAAATGTCTTTCCCTACCTCCAATTTCAGTGACGGCGTATACTTGGTGAAATTGAATATTCAAGACAATATTTCGATCGACTATAAAATAAACGTCTTTAATAAATAAATCTCATTTGTAAGACATGGAAGAGTATATGCTACCTTGTCTTAACAAAAAACTTTTTGGCATTGAATGTTTGGGCTGTGGCATGCAACGTGCAACAGCCCTTTTTTTTAGAGGAGAATTTTTAGCTGCCTTTAAAATATATCCCGCTATTTACTCCCTCCTGCTGTTAGCTGTGTTTTTAATTTTAAATCTATTTCTTACATTTAGATTCGCAGAAAAGATTAAACTCGGACTCATTATTCTCAATATCATTATTATTGTTGTGAGCTACGTGATAAAAATGCTATACTAACCCAACCTTCTCATTTATGGAAAAACAAAAACTAAATACTACCTGGGTCTATGTCCTATCGATAATAGCCTTTCCGTGCTGTTGCTGTGCGGGATTAGGTGTAATTCCAGCGGCAATTGGTTATTTCATCGCTAATGGAAAGATCAAAGAAGCTTCGGAAAATCCGGAAGAATACGAAAATTTACAAGCGATGAATACCGCAAGAACGGTCGCGCTAATCGCAATTGCCATCAATATTGTTTACCTGATTTGGACGATTTACAGAATTGTAACTATCGGTTGGGATGAATTGTTGGAACAATCCAGATTGCAAATGGAGCAATACGGATGGGATCAATAAGAAAAGGCGACCCCTAGGTCGCCTTTTTAGTTGTTTTTATTTCTATTCAAATTCCTTAAGTGTCTTAATGATAATTGAGACACAATCTCTTAGTTGTTCTTCATTCATCACTAAAGGTGGAGCAAACCGAATAATGTTTCCATGCGTAGGCTTCGCTAATAAACCGTGATCTCTTAGTCGTAAACAAATATTCCAGGCCTTTTGACTCTCCTCAGTATCATTGATTACAATAGCATTCAAAAGTCCTTTTCCCCTCACTAATCGCACGACCTTACTGGATTCTATGTACGTATTGAGCTCCGATCTGAACAATGCCCCTAATTGATCAGCGTTTTCAGCGAGCTTCTCATCTCTTACAACTTCTAAAGCCGCTATGGCTACCGCGGCGGCAATGGGATTCCCTCCAAAAGTAGATCCATGCGAACCAGGTGTAATCACATCCATGATTGAATTATTAGCGAAAACTGCCGAAACCGGGTAAGCTCCCCCACTTAATGCTTTTCCTAATATCAGGATATCCGGTTTTACTTCAGGGGTTCCACTGCAATTCTTATCGGAGCAATTACAATTCCCACAGGTGGCCAGTAATCTTCCGGTACGGGCAATGCCTGTTTGAACTTCATCGGCAATAAATAATATATTGTAAACATCACATAACTCTTTGGCCTTCTTTAAATACCCTTCCGAAGGAACAAAAACGCCGGCTTCGCCTTGAATAGGCTCAACTAAAAACCCTGCAATAGTTGGATTGGATCTGAAGGCTGCTTCCAACGCTATCAAATTATCATATTCCACCTTAATAAAACCCTGTGTATAAGGACCGAAATTCTTACGAGCTACTTCGTCATTGGAAAATGAAACAATGGTGGTGGTCCTGCCATGAAAATTATTATTACACACCACAATTTGCGCTTGATTCTCGGCGATTCCTTTGACCTCATATGCCCAACGACGACAAATTTTAAGCGCCGTCTCTACTGCTTCTGCTCCTGTATTCATTGGCAGCATCTTGTCAAAACCAAAAAACTCCGTGGCAAACTTTTCGTACTTTCCTAACATATCATTATAGAATGCGCGAGAGGTTAGCGTTAACTTTTGCGCTTGTTCCGTAAGTGCTCCTATAATTTTAGGATGACAATGGCCTTGATTCACTGCGGAATAGGCAGATAAAAAATCATAATACTGTTTTCCATCTACATCCCAAACATATACCCCTTCTCCTCTGGATAACACAACCGGTAAAGGATGATAATTATGGGCTCCATATCTATTTTCCAAATCAATTGCTTTTTGCATGGAACTCTTTGCTAATACTGACATAACATAAATTTTTGTAATGAGAAAAATAAAATATTCCTGCTATACCTTTATTTTTTCGAAGTATCGAAAATTCAGCGGAGGAGAGAAATCACCCTTGGTATGCAAAATTAGTGAAACTTTGTATTTTTTTTTGTTCAGCAATCGATTATTTGCTTTATCAACTTATCAAACTAAAAATGGTATATTAATTTCGGTCTATTTTTTAAGATAAATAGAATATTGCTTACGTATACGCGGGGGTTTCTTATTTTTGCACGATGCCAAGAAAAATAAATACTCGACTGGTTTTTGCTGACTTACTGGTCATCGACGCCGGAGCAAAAGGTAAATCTATAGCCAAAGCTCCGGATGGAAAAGTAATATTTATTAATAATGCTGTCCCCGGAGATGTAGCAACCATTCAAACGACTAAAAAGAAAAGTGCCTATTATGAAGGTACAGCCATCTCTTTCTCTCAATTTTCAGAAAAAAGAACAGAACCTGTTTGTGCTCATTTTGGAACTTGTGGAGGCTGCAAATGGCAACATATGGCCTATGAACATCAACTCTTTTACAAACAAAAGGAAGTAGAAAACAACTTAAAACGATTAGGGGGATTATCCTTACCTCCTATCAGCCCCATTATTGGTTCAGCTGAGACCTATTACTATCGGAACAAAATGGAATTTTCGTTTAGTGACAGTAAATGGCTTACCAAAGAGCAAATCGAAAGTCAGGAAGAGATTAAAAATCGAAACGCACTGGGTTTTCATATTCCGGGTATGTGGGATAAAATTTTGGATATTGAAAATTGCCATTTACAAGCGGATCCCAGTAACGCCATTCGCAATTTTATAAAGATCAAAGCGCAAGAACTTGGATTGTCCTTTTTTAACACCCGAAATCAAGAAGGGTTTTTAAGAACATTAATGATCCGGAATACCAGTATTGGTGAAGTGATGGTACTAGTGCAGTTTTTTTATGACGATCCCAACGCGCGGAAATCCTTGCTCGACGCCATTATTGAAGAATTTCCAACGCTTACCTCCCTTTTGTATGTAATTAACAGCAAAGGGAACGATACTATTTATGATCAAGAAGTCATTTGTTTTGCGGGTAAGGACCATATTTTTGAACAAATGGAAGGATTACAATTTAAGATCAATGCAAAATCATTTTATCAAACAAACAGTGAGCAAGCAAGTCAGTTATATAGTGTGGCAAGGGATTTTGCCCAATTAACCGGAACTGAATTAGTATACGACTTATACACCGGTACAGGTACTATCGCTCAGTTCATAGCAAAAACCGCAGGAAAAGTGATCGGAATAGAGGCTGTGCCGGACGCAATTCATGCCGCTAAGGAAAATGCCTCTCTCAATGGGATCAATAATGTTGATTTTTTTGTAGGGGACATGAAGAAAGTTTTTAATGAAGGGTTCATCAACACCCATGGTCATCCGGACGTTGTGATCACAGACCCTCCAAGAGATGGAATGCATAAGGACGTTGTAGATCAGTTAATACAACTTTCACCGGAGCGAATCGTATATGTTAGTTGTAATAGTGCCACTCAGGCCAGAGACCTCGCATTGATGAAAGAACATTATAAAATTGTGAAAGTTCAACCGGTAGATATGTTCCCTCAGACACACCATGTTGAAAATGTTGTACTTTTAGAAAAAATATAAGCTCTATGCTCAAGAAGATTTTATTTTCCTTCCTATTAATCCTCTCCTTCGGAGGATGTACAAAGGACGATATTTGCGATGAGGGCACCCCAACCACTCCCCTTCTCGTGATTGAGTTTAGAGACATCAATGATCGATTATCAGCCAAGGCAGTACAAAACCTGCAAATACGGTTAAATAGTATTGATAGTACGATTGTTAAAAATTCAGTAAACGACACTATTGTATCGATACCATTAAACACGGAGGCTAATTTTTCATCCTTTATTTTCACTTATAAAGAACCTAATGAAGCTGAGAGAAATGCAGATATCGTAAGCGTTGCTTATACGAGAGAGGAGTTGTATGTAAACAGAGCCTGTGCTTATAAAATTATCTATAATCAATTAGTTCTAAATATTTCTGAGGAGCCAGACAATGGAAATTGGATCCTCGATAGTCAAATTTTAATACCTATTGTCGAAAATGAAAACCAGCCACATATTACTATTTTTCATTAGTATTCATTGTGCCTCACTTTCAATATCGGCACAGGAGACCACAGAACCAGTTTCAGATACGCTTGTAACACCAAGTCAGAAATATGGAATCCGATTAGGAGGTGATATTTTAAAGTTGGCGCGTACGGCATTGGAAGATGGGTACAGTGGATTTGAACTGATGGGAGACATTCGCATCTCAAAAAGATTGTATGCGGCAGCTGAAATAGGCATTGAAAATAGGGATTGGAATAAGGACAATCTGGTTTCGACCACGAATGGGAGTTATTTAAAGCTTGGAGGGGATTTTAATGCTTACCGAAATTGGTTAGGTATGAACAATGCAATTAGTGTAGGACTTCGATATGGGATCTCTTATTTTTCACAAGAATTATTATCCTATCCTATTTATACTACTGATACTACTTTCCCCTCCACTATTAGAAATGACCCTCGAAAATATTCCGGACTGAATGCTAATTGGATTGAATTCATTCTTGGGGTTAAAACAGAATTATTTAATAATCTATTCTTGTCCATAAATGTCCAATTAAAGAGATTGGTCAATGAAAAGAAACCGGATAATTTTGACAATCTAATTATCCCCGGATTTAATAAAACAAATGATTATAGTAAATTCGGAGTGGGATATGGCTACACCATATCATATCTTATTCCTTTAATCAAAAAGTAAATTCTATTGTTTGCTGGTCTTTTTGCTGCCTTCATACAACTCATACTTTACCAATTTACTTTCCAGCTTCCCATTGAATAATTTAATTTTTTGAGAAGGTCTTAATCCAACATGTTTTAGCGCCTCCATATTTGAAGTGATCATCCAGGCTTGCGATCCTGAATATCCTCTTTTTAAGGTTGATCCGATAGAGCCATAGAACGCTTCAATATTGGAAACGGATAAACGCTCGTCATACGGTGGATTAAAAATTAAATATAAATAATCGTTCTTTTCCTTTTTTGATGTAAAGAAATCCTTGGTCTGGATTTTAATGAAATCTTGGAGGTTTGCATTCTTGATATTTTCTTTGGCCTTTTGTACCGAAATAGAATCAATATCGTAGCCGTAAATTTTAAATCGAAAATCTTTAATTCGTTTCAGAGCCGATTTCTCAATCAGGTCGTATAGATCAGCATCATAATCGCGCCACGTTTCAAATCCGAATTCATCTCTATTTAAATTAGGGGGAATATTACACGCGATCATTGCCGCTTCTGCTAAAAATGTACCACTTCCGCACATCGGATCTAATAGATCACATTGTCCTTTCCAACCTGATAACATTATAATTCCGGCTGCCAATACCTCGTTGATGGGGGCTAAAGTTGCACTTAGTTTGTAACCTCTTTTATGAAGAGACTCTCCTGAACTGTCTAAAGATACCGAGCATATATTCCGATCGATGTGCACATTGATACGCAACGTAGGATGATCTAAATCCACATTCGGACGCACGCCCTCCCTGTCTCTAAAACGATCTACGATCGCGTCCTTGGTCTTTAATGCTATATACTGTGAATGGGTAAATTGTTCTGAAAACACCGTAGCATTTACAGCCAAAGTACCATCTACCTCCATATAATCTTCCCATCTTATATCATACATTTTTTGATATAGATCCTCTTCTTTAAATACATTAAAAGAACTTATGGGTTTCAATATTTTGATAGCGGTCCTGCAACATAAATTAGCCTTGTACATAAAACCGGTGTCCCCTTCAAACGAAACATTCCTGACCCCCTTCTCTACTGAAGAAGCGCCTAATTCTCGCAACTCTTGCGCTAATAGATCTTCCAAGCCCGCTAATGTCTTGGCAATCATTCTAAAATTATTTCCCATAAATCCGTAACAATGTAGTTGCAAAAATAGCCTATTTTAGCAAGAGAATAGACGTAAATTATCAATGGTATTACTCCTTCCGTTCGTTTCCATTCTTTTGGGATATTTTTTGGCCCGCTACTTTGCTCAAAATGAGAGTGGATTGGCATACCTCTTATCCTTTAGCGGGGCTTTTCTGCTTTCAGTAACTTTATTTGAGATGCTCCCGGAAGCCTTTGAAACTCCTTCCAGAAAGATCGGGATGTTCATTATGTCAGGAATTCTTTTACAAATTATCTTAGATTTCTTTTCCAAAGGTGCCGAACATGGTCACGTTCATTTGAACAAGCACTCACAGAATTTTCCTTGGTTATTATTTCTTAGTTTGTCCATACATTCCATTATTGAAGGTTTTCCGGTAACAACGAACCACGATATATTGTTGGGAGTGATTATACATAAAATTCCCATCGCTATTATACTTACACTCTATTTTAGAAAGGCGAAATTCAGTACTTTAACAACGCTAACTTTCCTGCTACTTTTTGCCATTATGACTCCTTTAGGTAGTTTTATGGCTGAATACGTGCTGTTTTTAAGGAACTATCTTTCAGCCATAAATGCTGTGTCTATTGGTGTATTCTTACACGTGGCCACTACTATTTTGTTTGAGAGTAGTAAAGATCATAAGTTTAATTTCACTAAACTACTCACCATATTCCTTGGGGTGCTTATCGCCTATTTCATCTAATGTTCAGTAAAAAGGAAGCAAAATGTCTTCGACAAGAGTTTTGGATATCTTTTGGCAAGTCGTTCCCTAGGAAATGGATCTTGTACAATACAAAAATCAAAGGTGTCTATTTTAAATTTTTTTTTGATACTACAAAAGCTCGCGTCTCCATCGATTTTGAAGATCCAGATGTAACAATAAGAACAATGTATTATGAAAAGTTCATCTCCTTGCGAGCGATGATGGAAGGCCAAATAGAAGGACTGGTTTTTTCTGAATCTTTTAGGTTGGAAAATGAAAAACAGATTGCTTGTATTTATGTCGAAAAACAAGGTGTGTCCATTCATAATAGGGCAACCTGGCAAGAGAGCATGTGTTTTTTAAAGGATCATATGGAAAAACTAGAAGATTTTTGGTATGATTTCGAAGATTTTATAAAATCTTAAATTACATCCAAAAAGATAAACAGGAAGTGGCTCACACTACCGCCAAGTACAAAACAATGCCAAATTGCGTGGTTATAAGGTATTTTCTCAATTGCGTAAAAAATGGTTCCCAGGGTATAGAACAACCCTCCTATTCCTAAAAGGGTAAGTCCTAAAGTACTTTGTAATTCAATTACATTCTTCACATCGAAAATGATCAACCAACCCATGGCTAAATAAAGCAATAAGGAGATCTTTTCATATTTACCGGTAAAGAAAATTTTTAATATGGTACCGACTAAAGCAATTCCCCACACGATGGCAAATAAGAGCCATCCATTTCGGTTTACCAATGAAATTAGGGTCACAGGAGTATAAGTTCCTGCGATTAACAGGTAGATTCCTATATGATCTAATTTTCTAAATATGTTTTTCCATTTTAAGTGTGAAACCGCGTGATATAAGGTAGATGCTGAATAAAGAAAAAGCATAGAAAAGGCGTAAAGAGCAATTCCTAAAGTACTATAGGGACTTTTTTCGTGATCAAAAACAAGTAAGATAATGAGTGCTGAAATGGCCAAAACGATTCCAAGACTATGGGTAATTACATTATAGAATTCTTCTCTTTTTGAATACATGATTAGATAAACTGTTGAAGTTTAAAATTATTGCATAAAAAAAGGGTAACCTTTATGGGGTTACCCTTTCAAAGAAGGCGGCGACCTACTTTTCCACATTGCTGCAGTATCATCGGCGCAGACGGGCTTAACTACCCTGTTCGGAATGGTAAGG
>JAHEMZ010000081.1 GCA_024643385.1 Flavobacteriaceae bacterium
CAAATTCAATCCGCCCCGGTAATTTTGATCGCATCAAGATGGTAACGGGTTGTCAGATCAGGATCACTTCCATTGTAAACGAAGGCAAAATGTACTTCGCCATCCAAGCAAGAAATATTTACAGGGCCTACCGTTTGAAAAGTACCAAACCCACCCGATGGTCCATTTGGAATGGCGACATCTAAGGGTTGCCAATTAGCCAAAGTTGCATCCCCTAGAAAGTCATTTGAGAAATACACCCTTAACGCTATCCCGTTATTATAACTGGTTTGAATATTCATCTTCAGTTCTTCCTTTTCAGAGTAGTCCAATACTATTCCCGGAGTAATTAACCAAGATTCAATGGATGACTCCCCTGAATTAAAGCCGGTTATCTGCGCGTAATTGCTGCCATCAAAATTTCCTATCTGCCATTTTGTGTCTCCACCGCTCAGATTAATATTGGTCCATCCTCCGTTTTCATAGGACTCTATAGTACTCCATTCCTCAAAATTTTCACTCCAAATTACAGTTGGTCCACCGCCGGGTCCCTCACAAGTAAAAAATTCAGGATCACAACGATCTTCATCGGAAAGATCTATCGCGCTCAAATCATTCACGCTAAATATTAAATAGTCTCCAAAAAAATCATACGACAAAATACCCTCTATAACCCCTTTGCCCCGCGCTAATTCTTGCGATTTGAAGGCCGAAAACGTACTTGTACTGAAAACAATTGTCTTTCCATCCAGACAAGATTCTAAAATTCGCTCTCCATCAAACTGATCTCCCTCCTCGCCTGCATAGGTAAGCGGATTACTCCCCAATGCTTGATTACGGTGAAATTGCACCTCATTCAATCGAAGATATAAATTTGTTTTTTCAAAAGTCAATTCTGAAAAATCAAGGGTTAAGGGAACAATCTCGACCACCAATGTATCACGTTTAATCACGTCATTCATGACAGATTCGGCAATGGGTTCCAAATTGCCTGCATGCTCTATCCCTAAAGTAAAAACTCCGCTATCTAGTCCGACCGATAAACCATTGAGCTCCACATAAAGTTTTCTCCCCATATTATACTTCCCAAACAAAGGACTGGAATCAACTAGTAATTTCATCCCGGCGGTTGGATTTTCGGATCGATCCTGTAGTATTAATTCCTCAAAATAATTTCCGAATTCATCACTGGATACTACATATCCTTCAACGTATTTTTCTCCGCTATTTTCAGAGAATGTCAGCGTAGGGTTCCCTGTGTTAGTTACTTCTTGAGCCCAAGCGGATCGCAAGGCGTCAATGGTAATAATTTGTTGTGGCGGAATATCGAGTATCGTCGGCTTCCCTTTGGGAACGTCGTAAGAATCGTCTGAAAGACAAGAGACAAATACTGTAACCAGGACAAACATGAGCAGATAGAAATTAAAAGACGGATATTTCATAATAAACAAGACTTAATTAGACATTTAAAATCGAACATAGAAATTCAGGTAGTAGGTAGTTCCATTTCCGGAGAAATAACGATTTCCAAATAAGGGTCCTCCTGATGCGAAATTTTCTTCTATTTGTTGAGGATAACTGGTCTTTCGGGAATCCTCGAAACCACCGGTTCTATAGGCTTGGTTTAATACATTATTCACAGAGGCAAAAAATCCTAAGTAGTAACTATTGATCCTCCAGGACTTACCTCCTATCAGATTTAGAAGCAAATAGGAGGGAAACTGTTCTTGGTGCAGCAGCGATTTGGCAACCTCCGGATCATAAGAGGCATAAGGCTGATTATCTGAATCTAAGGCAAAGTCTTCACTTCTTCTTAAAAAACTGATGTTGATATAAGTGTTCGAAAAATAATTAGAAGATATCCCTACCCACCAATAATCCGGGTCTCTATATTCCAATCCCAACTGATAGGCACGCTCCGGTCCTCCGGATGTATGATAATTGTTAAGGTATACTGTTCTTTTCCCTCGATCCAGTAAATCGTTCCCCTCTACAAAGCCATCTGATATATTGTAATCATAATCGTCTCCGGACAGATATAAACTTGGATTTTTAGAATAGCGATGTTGTCCCCAAGCTACGGATGCCTTGAGCTTCAGACTCGGTAATAATTGTGTTTCGCAACCCCATTCGATCCCGATATTTCTTTTGCCAATTCCTTGCACTATTTCCTGAACGAACGCACTATTTTCTTCTAATCCAATGGCATTCTGGGTAAAGAAGTAGTTGATGTTCGTCTGATCCGCAAACTCCACGTAATATGCTGTGAGCCTTGACATTACCAATGGTGATCGATATTCATACCCCACATCGGCATTCTTTATTCTTTCAAAAGTTAAACCGTCCACTAAATCATTATTCTGACGCACATTAGCAAAGGTGTTGCGAAGCGCCGGAGGTTTTGTCAAAACCCCTGCATTCAGTTCAATTAGTTGACGTCCTGTTATCCTATAAATTGCCCCTCCTTTGAATCCATAGGTTGTAAAAGTTAATGGTTCACTTTCTCCTAAAGATCGATCTCCTTCCTGAAAATACCCGTTTTGAAAAATACCTGTTCGTTGGTATTTAGTTAACGACAACATGCCTCCTACATACAGATCAAGATGCCTACTTTTCCATTCTCCCTGTATATAGCCCGTATAAGTAGAAGCCAATAATTGGTAATGATATTTGTATATATCTCCTTCCTTTACAATGTGGTTAGGTTTATTGACATCACTTTGATCGTAATTCTCTTCTTGTCCGTTATAAAAGGAATCCACATCCAACCATCCCCTCCCTCCCAGTAAGTCGTTGACGATTGCGTTATTATTACTTTTGAGTTTGCGATAACTGATGGACATGTTTAAAGAGAAATTGGAAGAAATCGCTGTTTCAAATAAGGAATTAAGATTCAAAATGCTGTCGTCTGTATGATCTTCCTGGAGGATATATCGGGAATATCCCGAACCGGAAGCTGTATTGATCTCGTACAAAGAATTCCAATCCAATTGTCCGTCCTTCACAAACTCCTTTTCCGCCAAATAAGCCAATTGATAGTCGTAATCCAGGGGTGTCGTTGACCGTAAGAAATAACTTGGCAATCGTTGGTAATAATTCTTCAGTGGACTTCGAACACCCGCATAATCCAATCTAGTATCTCCGGAATTAACCAATTGATAACAAACATTGCTGGTGAATGAGGTGTTGTTGTTCAAAGACCAAAAATGACTTATCATAAGCAAAGGCGCCTTAATACTTCGCAACTTGCTATTCCGCAATTGTCCTTCTTGGTATCCCCAATTTGGGTTATATCTTGTTCCTTTCAATGAAATCACCTCGTTAGAAAGAGCAGCACTTCGACCAGAGACATTTGGTGTATAAAAGGCGGTTAAATTGATGCTATGTGCCGAATTCAACTCCTTTTCCACAGCGATAAAAAAGGATTGAGCACTATAATTAGTTCCTTCCATATATCCTTCTTTGGCCTCTCTGCGAGAGGCTAATATCGCATAAGCCCACCCTCCAAGGGTCTTTCCGCTAAAATAAGAGCCCATTAACCGATGTGAATAACTTCTGTTGCCAAGTGCCAAAGAAGTTTGTCCTCCTTTTCGAAATTGAGAGGCCCGAATGGATATATGGGTATTCCCTCCCACATCGCCGAAAGTATAAACGTTTGTTTTAAAACCCAAAGTGAATTGTTGATTTCGAAGGGCATCGTTCAAGCCTCCCCAATGATTCCATTGGGCACGACCTGATTGGAATTGATTCATTTCAATACCATTTATTAATACTTTGTTATTTTCACTGTTTACTCCCCTTAAACGAAAGAAGCTAGCACTGAAATCGTAAGATGCCGCCTTCAAAAAGGTGTCTTTCGAAGCTTGTAATTGACCCGGAACATTGACAATTTCTCCGGAGTCGTCCCCTAACTCTTTTTCAGATAAACTGATAAGCCCTATCTGGTTTTCTATTTGGGATAAATCCAATTTTAAAAGAATGAGCAATGAATTTTCAATCTTGCCTTCCTGACTGCGAATTTCCAATTGCTGCGAAATATAATTATCGCTGTTCACGCTTATTATATGAACTCCGTCAGACAAGGTTTCGTGAGAAATAACAAAATGGCCATTCTTGTCTGTTAAGACCTGATTCTCCGCTTTTTGGAGGATAATTTCAACTCCTTCTATAGGTCGATTTGACAACGCGTCTAAAACTCTGCCTTCTATTTTGATCGTCTGTGCAAATCCTAAAAGGACCCCTATACAACTGAAGAAAAGGGATAAAAAATACTTTTTCATCCTGGATGATTAATTAAATACTGCGGTTAAAAAAAGGGGGAGTTTGCGAAGCTAAAATACACTTTTAAATTTTACTTTTTAAAATGTAACTTACTTTGCTGCTGTTTTTTAGCTATATTAATCTTACAATTTATGAATACGAAGTTCACACTGCCGATGCTTGTTTTTCTGTTCGGATTAACTGTTGCAGCCCAAGAAAAACAGACATATAAGATTCAAACTATAGCCTTTTACAATCTTGAGAATCTATTTGATTTTGAAGATGATCCCTTGACATTTGATGACGATCGAACTCCGGAAGGGAAAGATCATTGGACGGAAAAAGCCTATCAGGCCAAATTGAAGAATATGGCCCGTGTGATTTCTGAAATTGGCACTGAGATCACAGGCACCTCTCCAACCGTCATCGGTGTATGTGAAATAGAAAATCGCAGGGTACTTGACGATTTGATTAATCAGGAGCCCTTATTGCAAAAAGAGTATGGAATTATTCATTTCGATTCTCCCGATAGAAGAGGGGTGGACGTTGCACTGCTCTATCAAAAAAAACTATTCACACCCACCCATTACAAAACTTATGAGTTGCGTTTATATGAAGAGAATGATCCCTCTAAACGAATTTATACGCGAGATCAGCTATTGGTAAGTGGGTATTTGGAAGGTGAAAAGCTTCATTTCATTGTAAACCACTGGCCTTCAAGAAGCGGTGGAGAAGCCAAAAGCAGAAATAAGCGCATGAAAGCAGCGGTATTGAACAAGTATATCATAGATTCCCTTTTTAGTGATGACCCTTACGCTAAGATTTTCACTATGGGCGACCTGAATGACGATCCGGTAAGTCCTAGTTTGATCGAAGTACTAAAGACAAAAGAGAATAAAAAAGATCTGGGGCTAAAACAATTGTACAATCCTATGCTGAATATGTATCGCCAGGGAATGGGCACTTTAGCGTATGGTGACCATTGGAATTTATTTGACCAAATAATTATTT
The DNA here is from genome assembly GCA_024643385.1 of Flavobacteriaceae bacterium. Lineage (GTDB taxonomy): Bacteria > Bacteroidota > Bacteroidia > Flavobacteriales > Flavobacteriaceae > JAHEMZ01. The sequence continues at coordinate 5,251 of JAHEMZ010000081.1, forward strand.
CTTCAGAATTAACTAAGACAGATTATGCGACATACCGTATTTACAAAGCCGGTATATTCAACAAAACCTACTTAACAAATTCAAAAGGACGTTACAAGGGTTATCCCTATCGCAGTTTTGCCGACGGCGCATTTACCGGCGGATTCAGTGATCACTTTCCGGTCTATTTGTACTTGATAAAGGTTAAAGAAGATCCAACCAAATTGGACTAGTCAAACCACTGCGTCCAGGGAATTCTGCTTAAAACCAACAGTAAAGCAAGCCCATAGAAGATCGTCAAGGTCTTGAACTTTGGTTTGGACACCAATTTCTTTTT
>JAHEMZ010000041.1 GCA_024643385.1 Flavobacteriaceae bacterium
ATGGGTGTACGAATACTCTCTTTAAGTGATACGGTAGGCAGCTCGACTCCTGAAGTGATTTCCTATTTATTTTCGAACCTAATTCCCATGTATCCGGATATCGAATTTGGAGCCCATCTGCATACCACACCGGATCGATGGTTTGAAAAGGTGGACGCTGCTTTTCAGTCGGGTTGTCACCGATTTGATGGAGCCATCCAGGGATTTGGAGGTTGTCCTATGGCCAAAGATGAATTGACCGGCAATATGCCTACAGAAAAACTGTTAAGTTATTTTACGGCTGCAAAAGTGGATACGAATATTCAACCCATATTGTTTGAAAGCGCTCATAATGAAGCCTCGAAAATATTTTTAAATTACCATTGATCATGAGAAAATTCACACTGTTTATTGGTTTTAGTTTACTCGTAATTGCTTGCGGTCCCGGAAAGAAAATGACTGAACTTTCTAAGGATGATGGTATCCTAAATTTCACTTTTGTTCAACTCAACGATGTATATGAGATCGCCCCGCTTGGAGGGGGTGCCTACGGAGGAATGGCTCGTGTAGCTCATGTGGTAGATTCTATTAAAAAAGGACAACCTAATACGTATTTATTTTTGGCAGGTGATTTTTTAAATCCGTCCTTATTGGGAAGTATTAAATATGAAGGGGAAAGAATTCGAGGCCGACAAATGATCGAAGTGATGAATGCCATGGATTTTGAATTGGTCACTTTCGGGAATCACGAATTTGACATAGGAGAAGCGGATCTGCAAAAAAGAATGAATGAATCCAATTTCTATTGGACTTCGGCCAACTGTTTTCAGCAAGGAGCAGACGGACCGAGGTCTTTTTATTTTCAGCGGGATAAGGACACCATCTACGTGCCTGAAACGTATTCTTTGACAATCTCAGATGCTGACGGAACACAAGCCGAAGTCGGACTTTTTTCGGTTACGTTGAATTCCAATCCTCAGGATTTTGTGTATTACGGTGATGCTATGATCGAAGCCGGAAGTTCGTATACTTCTTTGCAGCTTCAGCGAGTTGATCTGATCATGGGGCTTACACATCAGGAAATTGAAAAAGATGTCGAATTGGCCGAAAAATTTTCGCAAATATCTTTTATTATGGGGGGGCATGAGCACAACAATATGATGGTGGAGGCCGGCAATGCCAAAATCGCAAAAGCTGACGCGAATGCGAAAACCATTTACATTCATAATTTTACCTATGACCCTAAAAAAGGCCATTTAAAGATCGACTCAGAATTGTTTCCCATCGATGAAAATATAGCTGAGAAACCGGAAGTCAAGGCTATTGTAGATAAATGGGAGGGGATCTTAGAAGCACAGATTAAGCAAGTTATCGATGCACCTCATGAAGTGATCTATTATGCCGCGACCCCCTTAGATGGCACGGATAGTGCGAGTCGGGGGGGGCAAACTATGTTGGGTGAAATAATCACACATGCTATGGCGTTATCGTTTTATGATCCTGCGGAAGCCGCCATTGTCAATGGAGGCTCGATGCGTTTGGACGATAGGTTGTCGGGAGCCATTGAAAGTTTAGACATTTTTCGGGTACTTCCTTTTGGCGGAGAAGTAGTGAAGGTTGCGATCAAAGGTAGTTTGTTGATAGAGGTTCTAGATTATGGAAAATCACACAACGGCGAAGGAGCTTATTTGCAACGATATAATATTTCAGAAGGACCTTCTGCAAATTGGATGATAGAAGGTAATCCGATTGAGGATGATAAAGTATATCAGATAGCGATGAGTGATTTTCTCTTGAAAGGGTTGGATATCCCGTTCTTAACACCGGAAAATGATGGAATTATCGAGGTCTATTTTCCGAAGGAAACGGAAAATGCTCGGGATATTAGAAAAGCGATTATACACTACCTTAAATCGATAAAAAAATGAAAAAAGTAATCAAATTAGTTTTAATGGTACTCTTGGTGGTGCTCGTCATTATGCAGTTTATTCGTCCGGAAAAAAACCAAGGAGGGTACGAGAGTGTCGCCACATTTGAATCAGAAACGAAACCTTCTGAAGCAGTCGCTGGGATCCTAAAAGCCAATTGCTATGATTGTCATAGCAATCAAACGCAGTATCCATGGTATGCAGAGGTTGCCCCGGTCTCGTATTTTTTAAAGGATCATGTGGATGAAGGGAAGGAGCATTTTAATGTTTCCGCTTGGCAGTCCTATTCTGTAAAAAAGAAAGACCACAAGTTGGAAGAACTTATTGAAGAAGTGGAAGAAGGAGAAATGCCGCTAGATTCTTATACTTGGATCCATGGAAATATTTCGGATGATGAGCGGGATTTACTGATACAATGGGCGCAATTGGTTCGAATGTCTTATAAAAATGAGCTGAAAGTTTCTGCTAAATAAGTAGAAAGTAATACATTAGAAACAGGGGATAAAGTTTATTTAAATTTGTTCTAAATAAACTTGTCTGTTATGATTTTGAATTTTATTTTTGTGACCGATTACTTCTTATCTATAATCAGTCTGAATAAAAATAAATGAAAAAATTAATAGTTATCCTCTTGGTATTAAATGTTTGGTTCACTCAGGCTCAGACCCTTCAAGATACGATCACCTTTAACCCTCAGCAGCAATTAAACGCTGCGCAACGTATTCTTTCCGGCAATTATGGACAGGCCGTAACGGTAGGTGCCTATGGCGAAATAACCTACAATCAACCGGAAGGAGATAATGGTGAATTGGATATTCAACGTCTCGTTTTATTGTTTGGCTATAAGTTCAATGAAAGAACGCAGTTTGTTACTGAGCTTGAAGTGGAACATGTAGAAGAGTTATTTGTAGAACAGGCCTTCGTTAATTATACTGTTTCGGATAACATTAGTTTGCGAGGAGGATTGATGTTAGTTCCCATGGGAATTATCAATGAATATCACGAACCTACGACCTTTAATGGTGTGGAGCGCCCCGCCATGGATAATGTGATTGTACCTACTACCTGGAGGGAGATTGGAGTGGGGATAACCGGCAGAATTCCGGAAGCTTCCTTAAGTTACCAAACATATATTTTTAACGGTTTTAAATCTACCACATTGGAAGGGGATGAAGTGAAGGGATACTTGATCGGTAGTTCCGGTTTACGGGGCGGTCGACAAAAGGGAATTCAATCGACCGTTGACAGTCCTACCTTATCGGCTAAGTTGGATTATTATGGTCTTCCCGGATTGCGATTGGGCTTGTCGGGTTATTTTGGTAAAACCCAAGCCGCCGATGAGGTTGAAGAGCTGGACGGAGCCAATATTGGAATTTCAATGGTAGGTCTTGACGCTCGGTTTGCGATGCAGAAAATAACCGCTCGCGGACAATTTGTGTACACATCCTTAAGTGGAACAGAAGCATATAATTCGTTAACCGATAATAACTTAGGAAGTGTGCTTATGGGCTATTATGGTGAGGTCGGGTACAATCTTCTTCCCATTGCAGCAGAACAAAAATTATTTACTTTTATCCGTTATGAAAACTATGATACACACGCAAGTACGACCGGAAATACGCTTGAAGATGAAGCCTACCACCGAACCGATATCACAGCGGGTTTAAGTTATCATATAGCCCCCGGGGTTGTCGTAAAGGGTGATTACCAATTTCGGGATAATAATGCCGATAACGGCGGTGTTGAGAATAGATTGAACTTCGGATTGGGCGTTTGGTTTTAATCCATTGATATGAACTTTAAAAGATGTTAAAAATTATTCTTTTTTCGCTTGGTAGCTTATGGATGCTCAGCACCATTGAAATTCCTGATAAGGTGTTGAAAAAAGCTGAAAAGGAAATCGAGAAATTCTTTGAGACCTCGCAATATTCCAAAGAATATATCACCATTTCTGCTGCGGATGAATTGAATACGACCGCTGATTTTTCTTCTGAAAATCTATTCAAGATCATTTCAAATAATGTGCTGCTGGGGTATGCTTATATTGGAAATGCGCCAAGTAAAACAGCAACTTTTGATTATTTGGTGCTGTTTGACCCCCAATGGATCATCACCAAAACAAAAGTGTTGATCTACCGAGAGGAATATGGTGGCGAGATAGGCAGTAAACGATGGTTGGAACAATTTGAAGGTGGTTCAGGTGAGTCCTTTCCATTTAAGTATGTAGAGGATATTATTCCCATTAGTGGTGCGACGATCTCCGCACAATCCATGACCCGTGCGGTCAATGACCTTCTGGAAAGTATCAAATACTTAAAATTAAAAGACCGTATATAAATGAATTTCGAAGGTAGTATTTATTCTTTTCCGAGCTATATAAAACATTTTATAGCTGTATTTGTGGTCGTCTTGAGTATTGGATACTTCACGGGATTGATGTTCGTGGGGCAATCAAACTCGCATCACCCTGAGGGAATGGCTGAAAATTATCTTGGTAATGAGGATCAGGATTCCGTAGAAGTGATGAAGTTTAAAAAAGGAGAAAGAGAGATGTTGTCGATCTTGCATACGCATGTGCTATCCATTTCCTTTATCTTTTTTATCATGGGAGGGTTAATTTCTTTTACATCGCTCTCTAATAAGTGGAAAGCTTTTTTGATGATAGAGCCCTTCTTATCTATAATTATGACCTTTGGTGGCATTTATTTACTTTGGAAGGGAATAGTCTGGATGAAATGGATCGTGATGATTTCAGGAACCTTGATGACAGCGGTTTTTCTTATTTCAGTGATTTCAGTCTTAATTCAGTTGTACAAAAGAAAGTAATTCGGAGAATTGTAGTATATTTGCACGCAATTAAATAGAAACTACTTCCGTCACTTCGGAATCAAATTTTAATTGCAATGACTGCACACAACGACAAAATTCTTGGAGAAGGCCTTACTTACGACGACGTACTTTTAGTGCCTGCCTATTCTGAAGTATTACCCAGAGAAGTTTCCATAAAAGCGAAGTTTTCCCGTAACATTTCACTTAATGTCCCTATTGTATCTGCCGCGATGGATACGGTTACCGAAAGCGCAATGGCCATTGCGATGGCACGCGAAGGAGGCATAGGGGTGTTACACAAAAATATGACGATTGAACAACAGGCGGCGGAAGTCCGAAAAGTAAAAAGGGCAGAAAGCGGAATGATCCAGGATCCTGTTACGCTTAGGAAGAACCACACCGTTAAGGATGCGCAAAATACCATGAAAGAGTATAGCATTGGCGGAATTCCCATTGTAGATGAAGCTAATAAATTGATTGGAATTGTGACCAATCGCGATTTGAGATTCGAAAAGAATTACAGCAGAGAATTAAGTGAAGTAATGACTTGCGAAAATTTGGTAACCGTTGGAAAAGGTACCTCCTTAAAAGATGCAGAGATCATCCTTCAGAAAAATAAAATTGAAAAATTACCGGTAGTATCCGATGACGGCACACTATTGGGATTGATCACTTTCAGAGATATTACTAAGCTCACGCAAAAACCGATCGCCAATAAAGATAATTTCGGCAGACTTCGGGTTGCGGCCGCATTAGGTGTTACCCCGGATGTATTGGAAAGAGCGGAAGCTTTGGTAAATGCCCAAGTAGACGCGGTAATTATTGATACGGCCCATGGGCATACCAAAGGAGTGGTAACTGTGCTCAAGGAGGTGAAAAAGAGATTCCCTGATTTAGACGTCGTTGTTGGAAATATTGCGACGCCCGAAGCGGCCAGATATTTAGTAGCGGCGGGAGCCGATGCTGTAAAAGTTGGGATTGGCCCCGGGTCTATTTGTACCACTCGTGTGGTAGCCGGTGTTGGCTTTCCACAATTTTCCGCCGTTCTGGAAGTGGCAGCAGCCATCAAAGGAAGCGGCGTTCCTGTGATCGCGGATGGTGGAATTCGCTATACGGGAGATATACCGAAAGCCATTGCTGCAGGAGCAGATTGTGTGATGTTAGGGTCCTTACTGGCCGGAACAAAAGAATCTCCGGGGGAAACGATTATTTATGAAGGAAGAAAATTCAAATCCTACAGGGGCATGGGTAGCGTGGAAGCCATGAAACAAGGATCTAAGGATCGTTATTTTCAAGATGTGGAAGATGATATCAAAAAATTAGTGCCTGAAGGAATTGTGGGAAGAGTTCCTTATAAAGGAGATCTGGTGGAAAGCATGACTCAGTTTATTGGAGGCTTGAGAGCCGGAATGGGTTACTGCGGAGCCCAAGATATTGAAACCCTAAAGAACAACGGAAAATTTGTCAAGATTACAGCCTCAGGAATTCATGAGAGTCATCCCCATGATGTGACCATTACCAAAGAAGCTCCTAATTATTCGAGATAAAAAAAAGGCTCCTGATAGATCTTAGATTATATGTCCTTATTGTGCATCTTCTCTGATTAGCTCAAAATAAATTTCAGTTAGTGCTCAAGTATGTGCTCAAACTATCTTCAGAAAATCCTTTATTTCTTCAAATCATCATTAACTTTGATATCAATAACTTAAAGAACTGATATAGATCACATATCCCTTTTATTGTCGGGTAAAGAACTCGATAAACATTTATTAATGTGTTCATATAACGAGTTGTGGTGCATTATGACAAAAAGCGAATTTCATCTTATAAAAAATTAAAATAAATGAAGAAACTTTATATCATTATGGTTTTAAGTATAGTTACTTCAGCTACTAAGGCACAAGATTGTTACACTAAATTGCAGAATTCATTTGATACTCGTGGGGCGTTTCCTGTAAAAGATGATATGCATCGAAATGTTTTTATATCATTTTTCGAAGATGAATCTTCTAGATGTGTTTCAGGAAAAGTATTTGTAGAAAATAGCGTAATTACACGTATTTTTCTTCAATATGAAGATAACACTTTTGAATTAATGGATACAAAATTCTATAATTCAGAAAGGAAACCTCCCGCTATTATAAATGGAATTTCCGAGATGATTTATACAATTGATGGTGAGAAATTTAAAGTGATATTTATTGATGTATTAAAACCAAAACAACAATAATAATAACGCACCACAACAACGCATAATTAAAAGCCTTTCTGAATCATAAATAGGAAATTCCTAACTTTAAACAATCAATAAACACGGCTGACAAATTAAGCCTGTATCCCAGGCCTTTTATTATGCGAAACCGTTATAAAAAATTTGAAAAATGAAAATTGGTCATCTAGGAGTACTGGATAAGTTATGAAACCTTAATTATTTATGATGCTAAAAAATATAAACTTATGGAGATGTATTCATTATTAAATTAACAGGAATGAAGGATACGATATATCCATTAATTAAAAAAAACTACAAATAATAACTGTATATGGATAACCGGAAAAAATTAATTTTAGCTACTAGTGCGATTACATTTATATTGGTGTCTTTCGCCTCATCTATTACCAGTAATAAGATAAGTCAAATCGATGCAGATAAATTTGGAAGTAATTTAACACCATTAGGGGCTGAAATGGCTGGCAATGTCGATGGGTCTATTCCTGCATGGGATCCAATAACTAACCCACCTGCAGGCTATGAATTAGGAGACCATCACCCAGACCCATTCCCTGGTGATGAAGTGTTGTTTACCATCGATATTGAAAATTTGGAGAATTATCGTTCTTTTTTAAGTGATGGGCAACAGAAAATGTTTGATGTCTATCCTAATAGCTTCAAAATGAATGTTTATCAAACCCGCCGTACGGCTTCATATCCTGATTATATTTATGAAGCAACAAAAAAATACGCTTTTACCGCTGAGTTAGTGGAAGGTGGTAATGGGGTTAAAGGATCAGCTATTGGTATTCCATTCCCCGTTCCAAATAATGGCCTTGAAGTTATTTGGAATCATATGTTGCGTTTCCGGGGAGTTAACGTTTCACGATGGGTTGGTCAGGCAGCGCCTATGCCAGATGGGAGTTATACTATTATTGGTTTTGATGATAAGTTTTTCTCAAAATATTCGATGAAAGATGCAACGCCTGAGGCATTATCAATTGAAAATATATTGTTTAAGTATAAGCAAAAAATAAATACCCCGGCCCGTTTGGCAGGTACTGCATTTTTAGTTCATGAACCAATGGATCAAATTAAAACTCCACGCCAAACTTGGACATATAACACAGGCCAACGTCGAGTTCGTCGTGCACCAAATGTTGCTTATGATGCACCAGGTACTGCGTCAGATGGTTTAAGAACCGCAGATGATTTTGATATGTTTAATGGTTCACCGAATCGTTATAACTGGGAGCTTAAGGGTAAAAAAGAAATTTATATCCCCTATAACAGTTATAAACTTCATAGTAGCATATTGAAGTATCAAGATATTTTGATGGCTGGGCATATTAACCCCAAACATGTGCGTTGGGAAAAACACCGTGTTTGGGTGGTTGAAGCAATATTAAAAGATGGCTTACGACATTTATATTCTAAGCGTACTTTCTATATTGATGAAGATAGCTGGCAAATTCATTTGGTTGATATGCATGACAATCGTAATGAGTTGTTTCGTCATGCGGTGGCTTATGGTATCAATTATTATGATATTTTGACCCATTGGAGTACGTTGGAAGTGTATCATGATTTTAACTCTCGTCGTTATTTGGCCATGGGCTTAGATAATGAAGAAAAAATGTATGAATTTAATCAGGAGTTTACTGACACAGATTTCACACCACAAGCACTTAGGCGTGAAGGAATACGTTAAAGATTCCCACTTGGTACTGAAGAAGATGAGCTCACTGTATTGATTTTGGGTAAATTTTATTTCTTTAGTTCAATTCAAAAATTATTGTGCGAAAACATGAACACAATAAATGAATTCGAAAATAAAGTAATTGAGGCCGAGTATAAATTTGAAAAATAAAATCCAAAAATATAACAAAGTATAAAAGCTATTAGAAAAAATAGATTAAAGCACCGCACTATCCCACATGGAGCCTTTTTTTGTGTTATTCAGAACAGCTTAATCTTCCGGTTTTACTTCGATGCCTAATTCTTTTAGCACCGCAATTGTTAGGTCAAATCGATTATCGACATAGACAACGCTATTATCTCTAAGCAAAACTTGTGTATAACCTCCCGCCTGTGCAATTTTTTCCAATGCATCACCTACAATGGTATATAGTGGTTGCATGAATTCTTCTTGTTTGATCAAGATCAGTTGATTTCCGTTTTGTTGAAATTTGGTAATATCATTCTCCAAATTTACTAACGAATCTTGTCGTACCTGTTTTTGATTGATCGTAAGATTAGCTTCGTCTGCTTTATAGGCACTAACCTTTAGTTGGAAATCCTCTATTTTTTTCTGAAGCTCGTTTTCCAGCCCTTTTTTATAATCTTGAACTTGTTGATCTACTCCTTTGATCTCAGGCATTTTACTCAGCACAAAGTCTATATCGATGGTTCCTACTTTGGTTTCTTGAGCAAAGGAGGTAAGGCTCAAAAGAAGAAAAAGTAATTTAATATATTTCATAACAGTGATAATTAAGTCGGCAATATTAAGGTAAATTTAATTTCTGTAAAAGAATTTAAGTATATGTTAGCATCTATTATTTTGCAACATAGATTTGTCCGCGATGAGGTTTCAACCTATTTCGTAAATAATCGACATCATTTTTAGTTACGATCATGTAGGCTGTATAGTGCATTTCAGAAATAGCTTCGGTTCCTGTGGGAATATCCTTTAGTGCTTCGCTGCTAATGAACTCTTTTAAATGAATCTCGTGGTGTTCTGCAATGGGCTGCGCATTGGGGCCTCTAAAGTCCCAGATCATTTTTACTCTCTCCATCATTTTTAGTCTAAAACTGAAATGTTTTGTTCAGCAAAGTTCTTAAAATCGGTCAAATATTTCTGGGATTGTTTTTTAAAAGCACCGGGGATAAGCCATCCCATGATTTTCATGCTTAGACTTTCAAACTTAAATTCACTTTCGCTTTCCCAACGAGTGCTTTTTCCATCGATGTCATAAAAGAAATTTCGCTGAATATTATGAATTCCCCGTGTGTCGTAATTAGCATGAAATTCTGCCGGAAAATTTTGGGTTGTGATGGTTTCAGTTAATATCATCCGGCGCTTCCCCATTTGATAATCTAAACGCATTTTGGCACCCGGCTCACCGGGGGGTCCTACCAATTCTTCGTAGCTCATAAGCCCCCGTTGCCAATGTTTCATGTTTTCAGGGTTATTTAAGACTTTAATCACCTGTTCCCTAGGGAGTTCAATTACAATTTCGGTCGTATATTTCATGATGTTTGAATTGAAGCCGCAAGTTAATCATTTTCTCTAAGCTCTTTTATCTATAATTATTGTCAAAACGTTCTGTTAACTTGCTTGTATAAGGATGTGATTTTATTAATTTTGCGAGGTTCTAAAACAAACTAAAAAGATGAAAAAACGCATTTTTACAATTTTAGCCATAGTAGTTACGGTATTTTCTTACGCTCAACAAAAAAAGGATGTTTTATTAACGTTGAATGATAAACCTATCTATGCCCAGGAATTTAAAAAAGTTTATCTGAAAAACCTGGAACTGGTTCAGGATGAAGAACAGAAGTCGGTAGATGGTTATTTGAAATTGTTTATAGATTACAAATTAAAAGTTGCCGAAGCTTATGCACAAGGCTTGGAGAAGAACAAAGATTATGTTAAGGACTTTTCCAAATATGAAGAACAACTTTCACGCAATTATATTTACGAGGATAATGTTACTTCCGATTTGGTTGAGGAAGCCTATGAAAGAGGCCTGATTGAAGTGGATGTTTCACATATTTTGGTTATGTGTAATTGGGATGCATTTCCGCAGGACACTCTTGCTGCCTACAATAAGATTAAAGGGATTAGAGAGCGAGTGCTCAAAGGGGATGAAGACTTTAATGTTTTGGCTAAAAAACTTTCCGAAGAACCGGGAGTGGATGAAAAAGAAGGAAGGTTAGGATATTTTTCTGTTTTTGCTATGGTGTATCCTTTTGAAACAGAAGCTTACAATACACCCATTGGAGAAGTTTCCAATATTGTAAGAACCCAATTCGGCTATCATATTATAAAAGTACACGGTAGAAGACCAAAGTTACCGCAAGTAACAGTATCACATATTATGATTTCAAGTAGAGGAGATTCGACCGGAATCAAAGGCAAGGAGCGAATCAATGAAATTTATGCTTTATTAAAACAGGGAGAATCCTTTGAGGAACTGGCAAAAAAATATTCTGATGACCAAAACACAGGGAAAAATGGAGGTTTAATGCGCGCTTTTACAAAAGGGGATTTAAAGGCTCCCACATTTGAAGATGCGGCATACGAGCTGACTGTCCCGGGTGAAATTTCGGAACCTGTGCAAACCCGATTTGGTTGGCACATCATTCGACTGGAAAAAAGGCATGATTTGCCTTCTTTCATTGAGGAAAAAGCCAGTTTGGAACGAAAAGTAAAGGATGGGGAACGAGCTAAAATTATAACAAGTGCTGTCACGGATAGAATTAAACACAAATACGGATTCCAGCAGTTCGAATATCTGTCCGCCTTTTCAACCATTGTTACGGATAGTATAGTTAAAAGAAAATGGGTCTTTGAACCATTAAGTGCCGCTGAAAATAAGAAACTATTCATTATAGGGGACAAAATCTTCTATTATAACGATTTTGGCAAGTATATTGAGGAGAAACAGGGAAAAGTGCGTCCCTACAAGCAAATTACAACCATGCTTAAAATTGTCTATGATGAATTTGAGACCATTAAGGTAAAGGAATATTTTCGCGAAAAATTGGAAGAAGAGAATGACGATTATGCCGCCATTATAAATGAATACAGAGATGGCTTACTCATTTTTGAAGTTATGGCAAAAAACGTTTGGGATAAAGCAAAGAATGATACCTTAGGTCAAAGAAGTTATTACGAGATGCATAAAGAGAAATACCCATGGAAAGAACACGTTGAAGCAAACATCTTTAGAACGTCGAATAAGGAAGATATAAATTCGGTGGTCGAATATTTGAACAAGGGTAAAAATGCCGATGAGATCAAGGAACTTATGAATTTGGATGGAAAGGTAAAAGTAATGGTAACCAATGGAGTTTTTGAAAAAGGAGCCAATGAATTGCCAAAGGATTTTGAATTAAAAAGCGGAATTTCAAAAATATATGAAGAAGATAATGCGTTTACGATCGTAGTTGTAGAGAAAGCATTACCGGCAGGAATAAAAGACTATGAGGATGTAAAAGGTCGCGTTTTAAGCGATTATCAAAATGATATGGAGAAAAGTTGGATGCAAGGACTTCGAGATACATACACGGTAAAGGTGGATGAAAAAGTACTTAAAAGACTTAAAAAAGAGCTCGGCTCATAAATGAAATACCATATACTACTTATAATTGGCGCAATTACGCTTGTCTCTTGTGAATATTTTAAAAAGGAGGAGGCAAGAATTCCTGTTGCTCGTGTAAATAATACTTATTTGTATCAGGAAGATGTCGATGCGGTGATGGGACAGGTCGCCAATAAAGAGGATAGCGCGCAGATCACTAATAATTTTATCAACCGATGGGCAACGCAACAGTTACTTATCGATCAAGCAAAAATAAATTTATCACCTGCTCAGTTGTCTAATTTTGAAAGTTTGGTAGAACAATATAGAGTGGATCTGTATACTGAAGCGTATAAAAGTAGTATAGTTGCCAGAGAATTGGATAGTGCGATCAGCAAAGCTGAATTGATCACCTATTATGAGATCAATAAGGAAAACTTTAAGCTGAATGATGTTTTATTGAAATTGCGCTATATTCATACAGATAAAAATTATTCCAAAATAAATTCAGTAACCGAAAAATTACGCAGATTTAATGACAAGGATAAGGAAGATCTGACCGATCTAAGTATTCAATTTAAATCTTTCAATCTGAATGATTCCTCATGGGTAAAAAAAGACAACTTGCTACAAAGTTTATCGGTTCTTCAGGATTCTGATGATCAAGTGTTAAAAAAATCTAATTTTACCAAGCTGCAAGATTCATTAGGATTATATTTACTCAAAATTGAAGATGTCTTAGAACGCAATGATATTGCCCCGTTGTCGTTTGTGGAACCAACTATTCGACAGATCATACTCAATCGAAGAAAGCAAGAACTTACACAGAAATTAGAAAAGGATATAACTAAAGATGCAATTAGGAACAAAACTTTTGAAATTTACACTCAACAATAAGGCAATTGGATTGCTTTTTTTCTTGTTCGTTACAGGAAGTCAAGCTCAGGAAATCGTTATAGATAGCACAAATGTTATTCAAGATGAAGTCAAGGTATTGCTTAAAAAGGATTCACTTGCTCCATTTCGCCGGTTCAAAGCGGAAGGTGTGAGTGCTGTCGTTGGAGAATTCGTTGTTTTGGATAGTGATATCGATAAAAGTTATTTGGAGCTTCAACAGCAAGGGATGTCGGTTGAAAATGTAACGAGATGTCAGCTTCTCGGCAAGTTAATGGAAGATAAATTGTATGCACACCATGCCAAGGTAGATAGTATTTTGGTTTCTGATGATGAGATCAATTCAAGAATCGAACAGCAACTCACCTACATTATCGAGCAGTTTGGTGGTGATGAGGAAAAGGTGGCAAAATTCTATAAGAAGAATTCTATAGATGAGCTTAGGCAAGAGTTGTTTGAAACAAACAAGATTATTTACCTGGCCAATCAAATGCAACAAAAGGTGGTGGAGAACATAGAAGTCACCCCGGAAGAAGTAAGACAATTTTTCTTTTCCATTCCGGAAGACGAACGACCTGTTTTCAGTGCGGAAGTGGAAGTAGCTCAAATTTTAATTGAACCTGAAATCACGGAGGAAGCTAAACGAAAAGTAATTGATCGGCTTAATGAATTTAGAAGTGATATTGTTGAAAATGGAGCCAGTTTTGCGACCAAAGCCGTATTGTATTCTAAAGATGGATCGGCCGCAAGGGGTGGTTTGATCGAAGGAATACGGAAAGATTCTCCTTTCGCCAAAGATTTTAAGGATATGGCATTTTCCTTGTTGGAAGGAGAAGTAAGTGAGCCATTTGAAACTGAATTTGGATATCACATTGTTACCGTGGATAAAGTGCGGGGCCAAGAATTGGATGTGCGACATATTATATTATTTCCTGATGTTTCTCAGAATGATATTGACAAGGCTAGAGCTAAAATAGATTCGGTCCGAACGGAAATAGTGAATGGAAGTATTAGTTTTACAGAGGCTGCGCAGCGGTTTTCGGATGAAAAAGAAACACGTAATAATGGAGGACAACTTGTTAACCCGGTTTCTCTAGATACCCGTTTCGATCTTACCAAAATGGACCCTACCTTAAGTGCGCAAGTTTATAATTTGGAAGATGGAGAAGTGTCACAAGTTCTTACTGAACGCGATTATACGGGTAAGAGCAAATTTAAAATTCTTACGGTGACTAAGCGTTACCAAGAGCATCCTGCCGATTTTATAAAAGATTATGAAAAAATACAGGATCTCGCCTTAAAGGAAAAACAGATCCGTACAATCGGTGAATGGCAAGACGAAAAAATCAAAGAAACTTACGTGAGTGTGAACCAAGATTATCAAGATTGTGAGTTTTCAAGTAATTGGTTAAAGGAATAAACCTAAATAAAGAGTAAGCAAATGTCTGATGTAGCTGCTGTAGAACAGCTTGTTTCTAAATATAATGTACTTCGCCAAGAGATTAAAAAAGTGATCGTTGGTCAGGATGAGGTAGTGGAACAAGTGCTACTATCCATATTTTCGGGAGGTCACGCTTTATTAATTGGCGTACCCGGTTTGGCAAAAACACTTTTAGTAAATACCGTTGCACAAGCATTGGGGCTAAAGTTCAAACGAATTCAATTTACACCGGATCTTATGCCTAGTGATATATTGGGTTCTGAAATTTTAGATAATAACAGGGAATTCAAATTTATCAAGGGTCCTATTTTCGCCAATATCATTTTGGCGGATGAGATCAACCGAACTCCTCCCAAAACGCAAGCGGCCTTATTGGAAGCTATGCAGGAAAGAGCAGTTACGGTGGCGGGCCATCATTATAAATTGGACTTGCCTTATTTTGTGCTGGCAACTCAAAACCCGATCGAACAAGAAGGGACCTACCCTTTGCCTGAGGCTCAGTTGGATCGTTTTATGTTTGCGATCAATTTGGACTATCCTTCCTTCTCGGAAGAGGTAGAAGTGGTAAAGGCGACGACAGCCGGTAGTCAAGCGACCGTGAATCCTTTGTTTACGGCTGAAGAGATCATTCAATTTCAACAACTTATTCGACGGATTCCTGTGGCAGACAATGTAGTCGAGTATGCCGTTACATTGGTTGGGAAAACAAGACCAAAAAGCAATGCTGCTTCCGGTATTGTGAAAAAGTATATTGATTGGGGGGCAGGTCCCAGAGCTTCTCAGAACTTGATCTTGGCGGCGAAGGCAAATGCTGCTTTAAAAGGTAAATTTTCCCCGGATATTGAGGACGTACAGAAAGTGGCTACTGCTGTACTGCGCCACCGTATGATCAAAAATTATAAGGCAGAAGCGGAAGGACTCACTATTGAAGAAATCATTAAAGGACTGTTTTAATTGCCTATTTAAACCGCTATTCCACCAATCATTTTATTGGTCATAGGGGTTGTTTAGAAGTCATCTACTTCTTCCATTTCTTTCCATTTTGGTATATTTAACAGCATTGGTTTGGCTGATAATCCAACTCGTTAGAACTTATAAAAAGAGTTCACAGTTTGATGCCTGCATTCGATGTAATTGATATTTCAATTCATTTTTTAAAATCTTCCAACAGTTAATTCCTGAGTAATTCTTAAAATCCCGAATGCTACAGGGTATAAAATTGTTAAATCGATAATTTTTTATTTCAAAAATTATCGATTATTTAAAATAATACATCTAAAATTAGTATTCATTGAATTAAATGTATAAAATCATCTAAAACGTTGTATTATTTTTAATTATGCCTAAATTTTAGTAATTTTGCCACACTTCAAAAACGACTTACATTATGGCATTCGACTTAGACATGATCAAAAAGGTTTACGCTCAAATCCCGCAACGAGTAGATAAGGCTCGGGCGGTGGTAGGCAAGCCATTAACCTTATCTGAAAAAATATTATACAGTCATTTATGGGATGGAGATCCCACGAAGGTATATACCAGAGGAAAGGATTATGTTGATTTTGCTCCGGATCGAATTGCGTGCCAGGATGCGACAGCTCAAATGGCTCTTTTGCAGTTTATGCAAGCCGGAAAATCGAAAGTAGCGGTTCCCACGACAGTGCATTGTGATCACTTGATTCAGGCCAAAATGGGCGCTGCTATAGATTTGAAGTCGGCATTGTCGACTAGTAATGAGGTCTTTCACTTTTTGGAATCGGTGTCGAATAAATATGGTATTGGTTTTTGGAAACCCGGCGCGGGGATCATTCATCAGGTAGTGCTGGAGAACTATGCGTTTCCGGGAGGAATGATGATAGGAACCGATTCGCATACGGTGAATGCCGGTGGATTAGGAATGGTAGCCATAGGGGTAGGAGGAGCTGATGCAGTGGATGTGATGGCGGGCATGGCTTGGGAACTTAAATTCCCAAAATTGATCGGCGTGCGTTTAACCGGTAAAATTTCTGGTTGGACCGCCCCTAAAGATGTTATTTTAAAAGTAGCCGAAATTCTAACGGTAAAAGGTGGAACCGGTGCTATTGTAGAATATTTTGGTCCGGGAGCCATCGCCTTGTCTTGTACCGGAAAAGGGACCATCTGTAATATGGGTGCTGAAATTGGAGCAACTACGTCTACATTTGGTTATGACGAATCGATGGAACGTTATTTAAGGGCTACCGACAGAGCAGAAGTAGCCGATGAAGCCAATAAAATAAAGGCATACCTTACGGCAGATCCGGAAGTGTATTCAAATCCGGAGCAGTATTTTGATCAAGTAATCGATATTGATTTAAATACATTAATGCCACAATTGAATGGACCTTTCACCCCTGATCTGGCTACTCCTGTGGGAACCATGCGCGATAAGGCCATTAAGAATGAGTGGCCGCTAAAAGTGGAATGGGGACTGATAGGTTCATGTACAAATTCTTCCTACGAAGACTTGTCCAGAGCTTCATCGATTGCACAGCAGGCCTTGGATAAAAAATTAAAGACCAAAGCAGAGTTTGGTATCAACCCCGGTTCTGAACAAGTTCGCTATACCGCCGACCGGGACGGGATCCTTGAAATCTTTGAAAAATTAGACGCGACGATCTTTACCAATGCTTGCGGACCTTGTATCGGTCAATGGGCTCGGTACGAAGATCCTAAGAATGCTCCAAAGAATTCCATTGTACATTCTTTCAATAGAAACTTTGCGAAACGAGCGGACGGAAACCCTAATACACACGCCTTTGTCGCCTCCCCTGAATTAACAGCGGCGATCGCCATTGCCGGACGGTTGGATTTTAATCCACTGACCGATAAGCTGATCAATGAGGACGGAGAAGAAGTAATGTTGGATGAGCCAACAGGATGGGAATTACCTCCAAAAGGTTTTGAGGTAGAAGAGAATGGTTATTTAGAGCCTGTAGCAGATGGAAGAGGAGTGGTAGTAAAAGTAGATCCTACTTCTGAAAGACTCCAATTGTTAGAGCCTTTTGTCCCTTTGAAGGACTCGGAATTACAAGGAATGAAACTTCTTATCAAAGCTTTCGGGAAATGTACCACCGACCATATTTCTATGGCTGGACCTTGGTTGCGTTTTCGTGGGCATCTAGATAATATTTCTAACAACTGTTTGATCGGTGCGGTGAATGCCTTTAATATGAAAACCAATTTTGTAAAAAACCAGTTGGATAATGAGTATGGAGGTGTGCCGGATACGCAGCGCCAATACAAAGCGAAAGGCATTAAAACCATAGTTGTGGGGGATCATAACTACGGAGAAGGTTCCTCTCGTGAACATGCTGCCATGGAACCCCGTTTCTTGGGTGTGGCGGTTGTTTTGGTCAAATCGTTTGCGCGTATTCACGAAACCAACTTGAAAAAGCAGGGAATGCTGGGGATTACTTTTGCCAATGAAGCGGATTATGATTTAATACAAGAGGATGATACCTTTAACTTTGTGGATATTGCCGAGTTTGCCCCGGAAAAACCATTAACCATAGAAATTGTCCACAAAGACGGAAGTAAAGACGTTATAAAAGCAAACCACACCTATAATGATGCGCAAATAGCCTGGTATCGAGAAGGCTCTGCCTTGAACTTGATCAAAAAGCAAAATGCCTAACATAAAAAAGCCCCGAATTCGGGGCTTTTTTTTATTTTCTTAATTTTAAGTGTTTCTCAACGATGGCGATATCATCGGCTGATGTAAGATCCGGGACATGTTCCTTCCTATCGTGTCCTTTTAATCCGAGATGCGTTGATTTCGAAAGAAGTAAGGCAGCGTTGGGTATTTCTTTTTCATTGCGAATGGGATGAAGGGGAGTTCTTTGTAAATAAGGATAGATGTCCTTTCCCAGAAATTTCCAAATATTCATACTCACATAAAGATGACCGTTACTATCCTTGTAGCTAGCTAATTGTTCGGGAACCGGCTTTTCGATTATATCTTTTAAATAACCTTCCTCATCTCGCACCAATAAAGCAAAAGATAAGATTCTATCATTAGAAAAATTCAGGCCTTCTCTATCATAGCTGATAAAAGCATTCGGATCAGGGCATTCCCTTAATGTTTTTAGTGCGCCGGCGGAATACAGATTATCGGCATTGCAAACGACAAAATATTCATCTAATAAATGAGGGTATTGCTCTAATGCCTGCGCGATCGCATCAGCCGTTCCTAAAGGTTTCTTTCGCCCTTCAGGCACCCTTTGGATGGCATAAGAGAGATGAAAGCTTCGGTAACGATTATTCCTATCCTTGGTCCCAAAATGTTCTCTAAAAGCCGCTGAATCGGTTCCAACTACTAAAATAATTTTTTGAAATCCGGCTTCTTCGGCATTATCCAACAGATAATCAAGAGCCGGTCGTTTGCTTTCGCCAAGAGGAATTAAGGCCTTGCTCTTAAATGGAATAGGAGATAAGTCTACCCGTTCCACCAATGATTGCCTCATTCTTGACGAAGCTCCTGCGGCTAAAATAATCAGTGTTTCAGTCATAATAGCTGCGATGAGTTCCGTGACTAATTTCAATTGGATATGCTTTTTTAATACCGGAAGCCAGTAAGGCGTCTATAATAATTTTTTGCGATCCCTGATCGGCTAAAATAACAGCACAACCACCCCCACCGGAACCAACAATTTTTCCACCATATGCGCCATGATCTTCGGCAATGGCAAGTATTTTATCGATCGACGGATGGGAGACAAGCAGTAGGTCTTTGAGTATTTTATGATGTTGCGACATCAATGCTCCTATAGAACCTACATCGAGCTTGTCTTTTCTGAAATAAGTCAATGCCTTTTGAGTGATGTCATGATTTATTATGGCGGCCTGAAAATAAGGCTGCAAATGTTTTGGCAGCAGCGGCAGATAATTCTCCATTTCTTCAACTGAACAATGCTCCAAGGCAAATAGGGGATGGAATTCTGTAACCACTTCAATAGCTTCCTGCGATAAACTTCTAATATTTCGGAGGGTTCCCAATGTTTCTTTGGGTATTCCTGATTCTACCAAAATTAAAGAAGGCAAGGACTGCTCGAAAATTTGATAGTTCAAGTCTTCTCCGGTCTCCAAATAAAGTAAATGTCCCAAAGAAATGGTGTATTGATCCATCTTTCCCCCCGGGCTTCCATGCTCCAATACTTCAGCTTCATAGGCTAAACGGGCGATGAGTTCAGTATTTATTTTCTCATGGGCACCATAGAATTCAAGTAGTAAATGAATCCAACCTACTACCAGCGCAGATGAACTGGAAACTCCCGCATTGATAGGAATATCACTTTTAATGGTAAGTCCAAAGCCCTTGTTTAGTTCACATCCCATTCTCTTTACCACGCGTAATCCTGCAAGCAGAAAATCAATTTCCCCATCCTTTGATGTGAAATTTTCATTCAGATATATGATCCTATGCTCTTGGATATCAGGCATATGAATCTCAATAAATTCATGATCATGGGCGAGGGCTTCAAAACGCATATACCTATTGATAGCCCCGGCAATGATTGGAAGTCCTAGGTAGTCCTGATGATCCCCAAAGAGACAGACACGGGCAGGGGTGATTATTTTTATAACCGAATTGTTGTTAGACAATTTAGTAGGCATCTTTCATCCAATTGTAAGGCTTCCGCTTTACCCAATTCCCTCTTGTGAAATCCGGAAAGTCCTGAGACGCTCCATTGTTTTCGATGGACACTTCGGAAAGGGGAGTGATCGCGCTCCAGGCAGCGGCATCATAAACATCCAGGGGAGGAGCAATATTTTGCTTAGCGGATTCCACAAAGGCTTGCAGCACAAAGAAATCCATTCCACCGTGGCCCGCCCCTTCTGCGATCTCGCCGTACTTTTTCCATAAAGGATGGTCGTACTGTTCCAACCAGGTAGTGGCTTCATCCCATTCGTGTGGTTTGGCGGCCTTCCCTTCAATATAAATTCGGTTTCCGTCCACCTCCCAGATCCCTTCACTTCCCTGCACTCGAAATCCTAAGGAATAGGGGCGAGGGGAATTGCAATCGTGGGTAACGATGATGGTTTCACCATTGGACGTTTCCACCATGGAAGTGATGATATCGCCTTGTTTGAATTTTAATTTTGCATTTGGATGATCTTCACCGCCATGCTTGACAATATACTTGTGCAGTCCAACGGCTTTCGTGGCCATGGAGGAAATGCTCACAAAACGATTCCCTCTGTTGATATCGCACATCACAGCAATGGGACCCATGCCATGGGTAGGATAGACATCCGCATTTCTCAATAAGGAATGTTGGGTACGCCAAGCCGATTCTGAAATTCCTTTTTCACCAAATTCCACACCTAGTCCGTAAGCACTTTTACCATCGTTCAATTTCACAAATCGAAGATCGTGTTGATAGCCACAACGAAAATGAAGCAATTCTCCAAAGAGATCTTGTTTCACCATAGAAAGTACAGCAAGGATATCACGACGATAGCACACATTTTCCAGGATCATCAAATGTGAGCCGGTTTCTTCGTGCACATTCACCAGATCCCAGCATTCTTCCATGGTATTAGCTGCCGAAACTTCAACACCAGTATACTTTCCTGCCTTCATAGAATCCTTGGCCATACGCGCATGCCAAAGCCATGGTGTGGAGATGATCACCGCATCTATATTCTCTAAGCGCAATAAATTTTGATAATCGTACTCATCTTTACC
>JAHEMZ010000042.1 GCA_024643385.1 Flavobacteriaceae bacterium
GCAATTCTGGAAATTTTGGTGATATGTTTTAATCGGTTGTGCTGCGTTTCCCCCAAATAATGAAGCGCAGCTCCCGCCGCCACGATTCCTTCAGACAATGGCTCCACGCCAAATCCCTTGAGGTTTTTGGTTTCAAAATGTTTGTTCAGCGTTTCGTGGGCATAATCCGTTTGAAAAACCCAATCTTCCAGATGGAAGACATGATAATCGACTCCCAGCTTATCAGCCATTAGTTTTCGCTTCTGTTTACTGAAAATAACTTCGGAAGGATTAAAATTCTGAAGCAGCTTGTCGATATAATCTACGGCCCCCTGCGCAATTAAAAACTCTCCGGTAGAAATATCTAAAAAAGCCACCCCTATCACTTCACCGGAAAAATGAAGGGCAGCCAAAAAGTTATTCGACTTGCTCTGAAGAATATCGTCATTGAGCGCAACCCCCGGAGTTACCAGCTCGGTGACCCCCCTCTTTACGATCGTTTTGGTCTGCTTAGGATCTTCTAACTGATCACAAATCGCGACGCGACAGCCCGCCATGACTAATTTTGGCAGATAGGTGTTCAAAGAATGATGAGGAAAACCGGCCAGTTCTGTTTGATCTCCTCCATTATTTCGTGCGGTCAGTGTAATATTTAAGATCTTGGCGGCCCTTACTGCATCTTCACTGAAGGTCTCATAGAAATCTCCCACTCTAAAAAGCAAAAGGGCATCCGGGTACTTTGCCTTGATGGTGTTGTACTGATGCATTAAAGGAGTGACTTTTTTGGCCATGATCTTTCAAATGGAAGAAAGCTAATGTACTTATTAATCCAAATTTTAAGAAAATTTATCCCCACAACTTTTCTAAAGTTTTTCACAACAAACTCAGACGGTTTCTTTTAAAAAGTCTTTCCGTAAATACATAAAATTTTACCTTTACCAACCGAATGATGAAACACAGAAAATTAAAGAACAGTGAACTGGACCGCAAGAGTCCGGAAGAATTTAAATCTGCCAGCAAAAATCCGCTGATTATTGTGCTGGACGATATTCGCAGCCTGAATAATATCGGCTCGGTATTTCGTACGGCAGATGCCTTTTTGGTGGAAAAAATATTTCTTTGTGGTATCACGGCCACCCCTCCTCACAAGGACATTACCAAAACAGCTTTAGGTGCTACAGAGAGTGTAGCCTGGGAATATGCCAAAAGTGCGGTTGACACCATAATCGAGCTGCAAGCTCAAGGAGTACAAATTATAGCCATCGAACAAGCGGAAGGGGCAACTTCCTTATTGGATCTGCCCATAACATCCGGTAAAAAATATGCCATGGTTTTTGGCAATGAAGTAAAAGGGGTTTCGCAAGCTGTGGTATCTAAAAGCGATCTAGTGGTTGAAATTCCGCAATACGGAACAAAACATTCACTGAATATCTCGGTCAGTGCCGGGGTGGTAGTTTGGGAAATGTTCCGAAAATTACAATCGCTTTCTTAAGACAGAATTTCCCTCAATAGTGTAAGATAATCCTTCCGATTTTTTACGAAGTCTTTGCCCGTCATATCAATGATCTTGATCGTACCCACATGTTGATTTCTAATATATTCCAAATAGCCTTGATTGATCTTCGTCAGGTAGGTCTCTTCAATACTTCGCTCATAATCCCGCCCGCGCAATTGAATATTTTCCAATAGCCGGTCCGGGGTTTGATGCAAATAGACATAAAGATCGGGTTTAGGCAGCTCCTTGTGCATCAAATGAAATAACTTTTTATAGAGGTCGAATTCTTCTTCCGACAAGGTGATCCTGGCAAAGATCATCGACTTGTAGAGATCATAATCTGCGATGACAAGCTCTTTGAACAGATCGAGCTGAGTGATGTTGTCGACCAATTGTTGATATCGATCTGCTAAAAAAGACATCTCCAAAGGGAATGCATATCTTCCCGGTTCTTGATAGAATTTAGGAAGAAATGGATTTTCCTGAAATCGTTCCAACAATAGCTTGGCATTAAAATCGATCACCATCTGCTCGACGAGACTGGTTTTGCCCGCTCCAATATTACCTTCAACGGCGATATAGTTATAGTTCGAAAAGTCAAATTCCTTGATCGGATTGCGCAACCACTTTGACTGCTTTCCCAGTACACTTTCATCTGCGGAATGCGCCAATAACCACGTCATGTTCTTGTGCAATTTCGGGTGAATGAAATTAGCATTGATTTCCGTCATGGGTTGCAGCACAAACTTTCTATTGGGAATTTCAGGATGAGGAATCGTTAGGTCTTTGGTTTGTATCTCCAGGTCGTCTACAAATAAAATATCTACATCGATGATCCGGGAAGTGAATCGCTGTGAGCTATCCCGAACCCTTCCCATTTTCTTTTCAATACTCAGGATTTTTTCAAGGACTTCCTTCGGAGAAAACCAGCTTCGGATCCAAATCACACAATTCAGAAAATCGTCTCCTTCAAATCCCATCGCAGGGGTTTGATACACGGAGGAGATCTTTTCAACCCCACCTAGTTCCTCAAAGATAAGATCGACCGCCGTTTGAAGGTGTTCAAACTTGTTGCCCAAATTACTCCCAAGAGAGATATATATGTTTTGAAGTGGATGGATAAAATCTTACTTTTACTGGAAACGAAAATAAGCAACCTATCCCAAAAGCAATCATAAAACAAAAAAAATACGCGCTTGAAAACAACCGACACGCTTTTAGCCCACAGGATCTATCTTATTCTCGGCTCTCTATTTATCTGTTCTTTGGTAGTTTCCAACCTGATCTTTCAAAAGTTCTTCTATTGGGATTTCTTCGGCCTGTTTCGGTTTGAAATATCGGTAGGAATTCTGCCATATCCCATTACCTTTCTTATTACGGATATCATCAGTGAGGTGTATGGAAAGAAGAAGGCCAATCAAATTGTTACCACCGGTATTTTCGCCTCTTTTTTCTCCCTCTTGATCGTTTATATCTCAAATGCTGTTCCCGCCACCGCTTGGAGTCCGGTTAATGATGCTTTGTTCTCCAAGGTATTTGGCGCAACGGCTGTTGCTGTGTTTGCTTCAATGATGGCCTATTTGTTTGCGCAATATGTGGATATACAGATCTTTCACTATTGGAAACGGGTAACGAAAGGAAAACATTTATGGATTCGAAACAATTTTTCCACCTTTACCTCCCAATTCATTGATACGGTCACGGTATTGTTTTTACTATGTAGTTTTGGAAAAATAGATTGGTCCTTATTCGGAAGTCTACTATTGGGCGGTTTTTTATTCAAGATACTCATTGCTGCCCTGGATACTCCTTTTCTTTATCTAGCAGTTTATATTCTACGCAAAAGATTCGGACTTAAAAATGCAGAAGAATTGCAATTAATTTGATATCGTGATTCCCACTACATAGCCTTCGCTTCCACGCACATTAAAGACCGTATTATCGTCAAAAATTAGATACTGCCCTTTAATCCCCATTAATTTCCCCGAAAACTCGGGTGATTTCTCTAAATTAAGCGGCGTTGGTTTGATGGGATAATGTAAGACCGGAAAGTCCAAATGAGTTTCGGAATTATTTTCAATATAATAGGGTCGAGCCTCCTCCGGAAGAAATACTTTTAATCGGTCCCGCCAAACAATGAGATCTTCATCTTTAATTTCATTTTTTAACATGGTCCGCCAATTGGTCTTGTCACTAACGTGCTCCTTTAATGCCACTTCAGCGATCCCTGCCAAATAGCGATTCGGAACCTCAACGATCTCAATGGCCTCATGTGCCCCCTGATCGATCCATCGAGTCGGGATCTGGTTCTTACGAGTAACACCCACTTTTACATTGCTACTATTGGCCAAATAGACAATATGAGGCTGAAGCTGGACTTTTTTTTCAAATTCAAGATCGCGCTCTTCTATGCCTAAGTGAGCTTTACTTAATTCGGGATGCATCACCCAATCGGCAGCCTGAGGAGCTTCAAAATAACAACTTTTGCAAAATCCTTGTCTGAAAATGGG
Source organism: Flavobacteriaceae bacterium (assembly GCA_024643385.1). Lineage (GTDB taxonomy): Bacteria > Bacteroidota > Bacteroidia > Flavobacteriales > Flavobacteriaceae > JAHEMZ01. The sequence goes on from JAHEMZ010000042.1 coordinate 3,985, forward strand.
TTTGTCCAATCCGCATTCCAAACATTGATATCTCAAGAATGAGATTGTAACTCTTTTACTCAGTAACTGGTTTACATTGATAAAGTTACCCTGCAATAATAAATAATATTGGATAGGAGTACCATTTTCGGTCTCCATTTTTGTAAGAACTCCTTCAAACTGCATAAAAATTCACTATTTTTAGGACTTAAAGATAGGGGAAAAATATGCCAATTCCGATAGTCAATTCCATAGCCTCATGGTTTCTGAAAAAAAGATTTCATCAGATCGAACTCTTTTTAAAATACCCTGTTGAAGTTCAAGAGGAGCTACTATTTCAACTTTTGCAAAAAGCAAAGAACACTGAAGTTGGGAAAGCATATGATTTTGCCTCAATTAACAACTATAAATCCTTCGCAGAGCGAGTTCCGGTTACCACCTATGAAGACCAAGAGGCTCAAATTGAGCGTGCCCGGAGAGGGGAAAGCAATATCTTTTGGCCCACTCCCATCAAATGGTTTGCAAAATCCAGCGGAACGACAAATGCCAAAAGCAAGTTTATTCCAGTGAGTCAGGATTCTTTGGAAGATTGTCACTATGCGGCCAGTAAAGATCTTCTCTGCATCTATTTTCATAACAACCCCGAGTCTCAACTGTTCGTTGGAAAAAGTCTGCGTCTGGGAGGAAGCAAAGAATTATACAAAGAGAATGGTACCGCCTTTGGAGACCTTTCCGCTATTTTAATTGACAACATGCCATTTTGGGCAGAATTCAGCAGCACCCCCAGCAATGAAGTATCGTTGATGGCGGATTGGGAAACTAAAATGCAAGCCATCGTTGACGAAACCATCAAAGAAAAGGTAAGTAGTTTAGCAGGGGTACCTTCTTGGATGTTGGTTTTATTGAATAATGTTGCAGAAACTACGGGGAAAGAGAATCTGTTCGACATTTGGCCCGGATTGGAGGTATATTTTCATGGCGGTGTAAATTTCGACCCCTATATAGATCAATATCGAAAACTTTTACCTCGGGACGATTTTAAATATTATGAAATTTATAATGCTTCAGAAGGATTCTTTGCCATACAGGATCATAATAATAGCAAAGAATTGCTTTTAATGTTGGATTACGGGATCTTTTATGAATTTATCCCTATGGATACCTACGGAACAGCCAAGCAAAAAGTAATTCCTTTAAGCGAGGTGGAAGTTGGAAAGAATTATGCAATAATCATTACTACGAATGCCGGGCTTTGGCGATATAAGGTAGGTGATACGGTGAGATTTACATCGATAAGCCCTTACCGCATTCGAGTGAGCGGGAGGACCAAACACCATATCAATGTTTTCGGAGAGGAACTTATTATTGAAAACGCAGACGCAGCACTTCGAAAGACCGCTGGGATCACTCATTCGGAAATATTAGATTATACGGCCGGTCCCATTTTTATGGAAGGAAAAGAAAAAGGAGCGCATGAATGGATCATTGAATTTAAGACACCTCCCAAGGATTTTAAAAATTTCAAAGAAGTGCTCGATCGATCATTGCAGGAAGTAAATAGTGATTATGAGGCCAAACGCTTTAATAATACCACTTTAAATCCGCCTATAGTACATCCGGGCCGGGAAAACTTATTCTATGATTGGTTAAAGGCTCATGGAAAATTGGGTGGGCAGCATAAGATTCCCAGGCTCTCTAATTCGCGTGATTTCGTTGAAGAACTTCTAAAATTGAATCAAAGCCCATAAACTACTAATGCATTAGGGCTAATATCTTCTAATTTGGCACCCGTTTTTACACTTTATCGATTATTTTAATGGCTTCAACTAAAAATTTTGGTAGTCCTTTTCTTACGTAATATGTTTGCATCAACAAATTACAATTGGGGCTGTAATGAAGACAATAAGAATTATGATTTTAGCGGTAGTTGCTGTAGTATTTACGTCATGTGCTACTGCCGTTTCAACTCAGAAATCCGAAAATGAATTAGCCGGATATACGTTGAAGAATAAAAAAGAATTGATGGAGCAAAAGGTATTGTGTAAAAACCAAAAAACGGTCATCGCACAACCTTAAACTAACTACTCAATTTTAACAACAAAACCCTCAATATATTGAGGGTTTTGTTGCTAAAAGTATGTTCATCCTTCTATGAAACTGCTTTCAATTTCTTGATGGTAGATTTCCCTAGTTTGTCCTCCACGTATTCCCTTGTGACTTGTAAACCACGATCTTCGGCACCCGGCAATTCGAACATCGCATCAGTAAGTACCGCTTCACACAATGATCTGAGTCCGCGAGCACCCAACTTATATACAATTGCCTGTTCTACAATATAATCCAACGCCTCTTCGGTGATGACAAAATCAACATCGTCCATTTCGAACAATTTCTTGTACTGTTTGATAATAGCATTCTTCGGTTGTGTTAAAATCGCCCGAAGTGTTCCCTTGTCTAAAGGGTTCATATAGGTAAGCACAGGTAGTCGTCCAATTATTTCAGGAATTAAGCCGAAATCTTTTAAATCTTTTGGAATAATATATTGGAGCATATTATCCTTTTCCATTCCATTTTCCTTTTTGGAAGCACTAAAGCCCACAGCTTGCATATTCAATCGCTTGGAAATATGACGCTCAATTCCATCAAAAGCTCCCCCGGCTATAAAAAGGATATTCTCCGTGTTCACCTCAATAAATTTCTGATCCGGATGTTTCCTACCACCTTTTGGTGGAACATTTACAACCGTTCCTTCCAATAATTTCAACAAAGCCTGTTGCACTCCTTCCCCACTTACATCTCTTGTGATCGAAGGGTTATCACTTTTTCGTGCTATTTTATCGATCTCATCAATAAAAACAATTCCATTTTGTGCCTTTTCTAAATTGTAATCGGCCGCCTGTAATAAACGGGTCAAAATACTTTCCACATCCTCTCCCACATATCCAGCTTCAGTAAGCACCGTCGCATCAACGATCGCTAATGGCACATTTAACATGCGCGCAATAGTTTTAGCAATCAGTGTTTTTCCGGTGCCTGTTTGTCCTACGATGATAATATTGCTTTTTTGGATTTCAATATCATCATCTGTTTTGGGTTGCAGCAATCGCTTATAATGATTATAAACGGCCACGGACATTACCCTCTTTGTATGATCTTGTCCAATGATATAATCGTCTAAAAAGTCCTTAATGATCTTCGGCTTTTTTAGCATCATTTCTTTGGAGAGCTCATTATTTCCCGCATGCACTTCCTCCTCCATTACAATGCCATGAGCTTGTTCGATACAGCGGTCACATATATGGGCATCCAACCCTGCGATCAGCAAGCTGGTCTCTGCCTTTTTACGGCCGCAGAACGAACATTCCAATTCTTCTTTCGACATAAGCTTTTAATTTAATTTGGACGCGTCAGAATTTCGTCTAGCATCCCATACTCCAACGCTTTGTCCGACTTCATCCAGAAATCGCGATCACTGTCTTCGTATACTTTTTCCACGGTTTGTCCCGAGTGTTTCGCAATGATGGCATACAATTCATCACGCAATGTTAAAATCTCTTTTGCGGTGATCTCAATATCGCTTGCCTGTCCCTGAGCACCACCCATCGGTTGATGGATCATCACACGGGAATGGGTGAGCCCGCTTCGTTTTCCCTTTTCGCCGGCACACAGCAATACAGCAGCCATTGATGCTGCCATTCCGGTACAGATAGTAGCCACATCTGGTTTGATGAACTGCATAGTGTCATAAATTCCTAATCCCGCATATACACTCCCACCCGGAGAGTTGATATAGATCTGTATGTCCTTAGAGGCATCAACGCTCTCCAAAAACAATAACTGTGCCTGTACAATGTTTGCCACCTGATCATTGATGCCCGTACCTAAAAAGATGATCCGGTCCATCATCAAACGTGAGAACACGTCGAAAATAGCGATATTCATTTGGCGCTCCTCAATAATATTGGGGGTAAGGTTCATCGGGTACATACTACTAATGATCTTATCGTAGTACATACTATTGATTCCCTGGTCCTTAATAGCAAAGTCTTTAAATTCTTTTCCGTAGTTCATAAAATTTGAAACGTTTATTGTGTATAAAAAAAGGCGTTGAACTCACCTAATTCAACGCCCTAAATATAATTATTTTATGGCTGATTAGGCGTAAGCTTCCTTGATGAATTGATCATAGCTTACTTCCTTTGTCTTTAATTTTGCATTTTCCTTAAAAAATTGCATCAATTTTTGGGTATTTAACTGCTCGCTTAATCTTCGCACCTCTTCTTCATTACTCATTATTCGCGCGACAATACCCTGCACCTCTTCATTAGTAGGGTTCGTATGTCCATATTGCATCATTTGTGCTTTGATCATATCATGGGCATAGGCGTTCAATTCATCAAAAGTAATTTGAAGTGATTCATTTTTTTCTCTGAGTTTACCCTCGATCAACTGGTAACGTAATCCCTTTTCACTTCTTTCATATTCAGCGACCGCTTCCTCTTTGGTCATTTTTCTCTCTCCGGTAGATTGGATCCATCGCTTTAAGAAGTCGGCCGGCAAGTCGAATTTAGTGTTTTCAATTAAGGTCTCTACCACATCATTCAATAACTTCTGATCGCTTTGTTGCATAAACTGTCTTTCAGCATCTTCTTTGATCTTTTCTTTCAGCTCCTTCTCAGAAGTAACGATTCCTTCGCCAAAAAGTTTATCAAACAGCTCTTGATTTAAGGTGGCCATCTCCCGCGTATTGATCTCTTCAATCGCCAAAGTCACTTCTATATCCAATCCGTGTGCATCGTCATGAGAAACCCCTAAATATTTTTGATTATCGTGAACATCCGCAAAGAATCCTTTCGTTTTTAAGGTAACAACAGCTCCTACTTTACTCCCAATTAAAGTGTCTAATTGTTTTTTCCCTTTTATATCTTCCAAGGAAAAAGTAGTCTTCTTATTGATCCCTTTTTCTTCCGAAGTAAAAGTGCCGGTGATCTCGTCTCCTTTAGCAACTACCTGTTTAGAAATTAATTTTCCGTATTGCTTGCGAATGGTTTTTACTTGATTATCGAGCATTTCCTTATCGGCCACAACCTTGTAATGAGTAGTTGCCTTTTTCTGAATATCTACCTCAAAGGCAGGCGTCAGTCCTAAGTCAAATTCGAAAGAAAATGCCTCCGCTTCCCAATTAATTTGATTTTCATTCTTGGGAAGTGGATTTCCAAGGATATCTAACTTTTCTTCGTTTAGATAGGTGTGAAGTTTGTCCTGAAGTAACTTGTTTACCTCTTCCACAAGCACCGCTTTCCCGAATTGTTTCTTTACCATCCCCATCGGTATTTGTCCTTTTCGAAATCCCGGGATATTAGCTTTTTTTCGGTAATCAGTTAACACTTTTTCCACGTTAGCCGCGTAGTCTTCCTTAACGATTTCCACCGTTAAAACGGCATTTAAATTATCTATGTCTTTCTTTGTGATATTCATTTGTCTAAACCCTTAAAAATTGGGTGCAAAAGTAGTGTTTTTATAATAATCCTACAAGATTTCCACTAAGGTGAATTATCTACGCCTTATCTTTTTCAACCAACGAAAGTAAAATAGCCTGCAAGAAGGAAAGTAATAAGCTAAAAGCTAATGCCCACCAAAAGCCCGCCACCTTAAATCCGGGCACAAAATAATCCGCCATCATAATGATCAATGCATTGATCACTAACAGGAAAAGTCCAAGGGTGATAATGGTGATAGGAAAGGTTAGAAAAATAAGGATTGGTTTAACAAACAACCGAAGCAACCCTAATACAATTGCGACCAGGATGGCCGCCCAAAAACTCGTAACATCCACTCCCGGAAGTACATAAGCCAAAATCATTACAGCAACGGCCGTTAGTAAAATATTCAGAATGGTTTTCATATTTTAGTGTTTAGCTCTTTAAAGTTCGCTTTTTTCCTTTAAAAAAGCCATAATCTTTTCATAAAATTCGGTGGGATTATCTGCATGCAACCAATGCCCGGCTTTGCTTATGGTTGACATTTGAGCCTTCGGAAAATGTTTGCTGATCAAAATCTCATCAAGGGGTAGTATATATTCCGACTGCGCTCCTGAAACAAAAAGTGTTTTCCCTTTATAGAGCGTACCTTCGGCAATAGCGGCTCCAATTTCTTCAATATGCTCAATGAGCGCCGGTAAATTCAACCGAAGCCCTAGTTTCTCTTTGGATTTCCAATAAAGGTTCTTTAATAAAAATTGCCGAGTCCCAAAATGGGAGATATACGTTGACAGGACTTCATCGGCTTCTCCCCTGGAAGCGATCCTGTCGAAATCTAATGAAGAAAGTCCTTTTAAGATATCTTGATGATGCAACGGATAGGCTTTGGGAGCTATGTCGGCGATTATAAGTTTAGCAACCTGATCCGGATAAGTAGTCGCAAAAAGCATGGCTGTTTTACCTCCCATGGAGTGTCCCAACAAAATAATTTCATCAAGCTGATAATGGTCGCAATAGACTTTCAGGTCCTCCGCCATCAATTTATAATTGAATTGGTCACTGTGAAAACTTCTTCCATGATTGCGTTGATCGACCAAATGCATCTGATAACCCTGCGCTGAAAATTCACTGGCCAGTGATTTCCAATTATCACCCATCCCTAAAAAGCCATGAAGGATCACAAAAGGAGATCCCTCTCCAATAATTTGAGAATGTAATACGGTCATAATAATTTCTTCCTATACGCTTGTATCACATTTTGAAATCCAAAATACAGTGACTCACAAATTAATGCATGGCCAATGGATACTTCTAAGAGATTTGGGATGTGATCTTTGAAAAACTGTACATTCTCTAAAGAAAGATCATGCCCGGCATTGATGCCAAGACCTAGTTCATTGGCCCGAATAGCGCAGGCGGTATAACGATCTATGACAGACAAATTACCCAATTTGAATTGATGCGCAAATTCCTCTGTATATAATTCAATTCGATCGGTTCCGGTTTCGGCCGCTCCTTCTATAACCCCTAGTTTCGGGTCAACAAAAATGGAGGTGCGAATTCCGTTACGCCTACACTCCGCAATTATTTCTTGCAGGTATTTTTGGTGTTTAACCGTATCCCATCCGGCATTGGAAGTGATGGCATCCACGGCATCGGGAACCAAGGTCACTTGCGTGGGCTTTATTTCTAATACCATTTCCAGAAACTTATCCATGGGGTTTCCTTCAATATTGTATTCGGTATGTACCACCGATTTTAAATTGAAGGCATCCTGATAGCGGATATGACGTTCATCCGGCCTGGGGTGTATGGTCACTCCTTGTGCGCCAAATTTTTGAACATCTATTGCGACTTGTACCACATTGGGCATATCACCTCCTCTAGCGTTGCGCAGGGTGGCAATTTTATTGATGTTTACACTTAATTTTGTCATTTCTTCAACTTGTTATACAAAAATACGAAGTTGAAGACCGGTATAGCACAGTTATTTTAAGTAATTTGCATAAAAAATATATCGTGGACACCCAAAGTTACATCATTAACGATATCAAACCTGTAGAAATCACCGCTCGCATCAATGAAGTGAAAGAAGCGTTCAATCAACTAACCTTTTCGCACATTCCTGTGGTGAATAAAAAGGAGTACGTTGGTTGTATTTCAGAAACAGATGCACATTGCTTTGACAGTGAAAAAACCCTGGGAGATATAAGCTATGCCTTAGAACCCTTTCATGTAAAAGAGAATACAAATTGGTTAGATATTCTAGAGGCCTTTGCTTTAAAATCGAGTAATATTATGCCGGTTTTGGATGGCAAAAATCAATACTTAGGGTATTATGAGCTTAGTGATATCATGGATCTTTTCAATCACACTCCTTTTCTGAATGAAGCTGGAGCCATTATTGTAGTCGAGAAAGGAAGTCATGATTATTCGTTCAGCGAGATCTGCCAAATTGTTGAATCTAACGACGGAAAAGTGTTGGGAGTCTTTATTTCTAAAATTGAAAACGACATTACGGAAGCAACCATAAAAATCGGGCATTCAAATTTGAATGCTATTTCGCAAACTTTTCGACGCTACGGTTATAATGTAAGTTCGGAGCATGACGAAGACAAATTGCGAGAAGAATTGAAAGAAAGATCTGATTACTTAAATAAATACCTAAATATTTAACCATGAAAGTGGGTATTTACGGTCAATTTTATCATCAAGATTCTGAAAAGTATGTTCAGTTGATATTGAACACCCTCCAGAAACATGGAGCTGATGTTCATATAGAAGCCGAATTTCTAAAAATTATTGAACAACACAAAGGCATTTCGACTCCGGCAAGTAGTATTTCTACTTTTGACGAGTTGGATAATTCGTACAACTTATTTTTCAGCATTGGTGGCGACGGAACCCTATTAAAATCTGTAACTTTTGTTCGCGACTTAAATATTCCAATCGTTGGGATCAATACCGGACGACTGGGTTTTTTAGCGACCATTCAGAAAGAGAAAATTACCGAGAGTCTAGAAAATATTATCCAAGGAAATTATACCATTTCCGAGCGCACCTTACTTTCCATTGAAACATTCCCTACAAATGATGCGCTCTCACCACTGCATTTTGCACTCAATGAAATTGCCGTCAATAGAAAGAACACCACTTCCATGATAAAAGTTGACACATGGATCGATAATGAATATCTCACCAGTTATTGGAGTGATGGTCTCATCATTTCGACACCCACAGGATCTACCGGGTATTCACTTAGTTGTGGTGGACCGGTAATTCATCCGGCGGCAGAGAATATGGTCATTACGCCCATTGCTCCGCATAATCTAAATGCTCGGCCACTTGTAATTCCCGATAAAAAAGTGATCTCGTTAAAAGTTTCTGGAAGAGAAGAAAGTTATTTGATCTCACTGGATTCACGAATTGCCACGCTGCATAATGACACCGAAATCACCATAAAAAAGGCGCCATTTACTATTAAAATGGTACAAATGAATGAGGACTCCTTTATCAAAACCCTTAGAGAAAAACTATTATGGGGCGAGGATAAGCGCAACTAAACAATAAAACTTCCTATTTTTTGTTTTACTCATGGCACTAATTTGCGGAAACTATGTTGAAGCAAAGTTTATTGTTATATTTGCAAACTTTTAAGGCATATGAGGCACTTAGCATCGGTTATTTTTATACTAACTTACTCTTTTATAGGATATTCACAAACTTACGAAGTTGGTGGATTTCTTGGCGGATCTAATTTCATTGGAGATGTCGGGAAAACAACTTATATAGCCCCTAATAATGTCGCCTTTGGAGGTATTTTTAAATGGAATCGTAGCGAAAGACATTCTTTTAGAGGAAGTATTATTATTTCCGAAATTAGTGGAGATGATGCAGATTCCCCTGAAAAAAGAAGACAACAAAGAGGATACTCATTTAAGAACTCCATCGCGGAATTTTCAGCGGGATTAGAATTTAATTTCTGGGAATTCAATTTGCACACCGGTTATCCGCAAACTACGCCTTATCTGTATACAGGGTTAACCTATTTTACTTATAAGGCCCTTTATCGAAGAGGAACTACTATTGTTGATTATGATAGTGCCGGTACGGTTGCTATTCCAATGGTCATAGGATTAAAGACATCACTGGGCACCCAAATGGTCCTAGGTTTTGAATTTGGTGCAAGATATACTTTTACAGACGGTCTTGACGGGAGCAATCCTGTAGGGTCGCTATCGACAGAAGAGGGTCTTACTTTCGGAAATGTTAATAGTGATGATTGGTATGTTTTCACGGGAGTCACACTCACCTTCGCATTTGGAAGGCGTCCATGTTATTGCAATTTTTAAATGGCAACAAATCTTGAAATCGATAAAACTAGGTTACCCAAACACATTGCTGTTATTATGGATGGTAATGGGCGTTGGGCTAAAAAACAGGGTTTTTTTCGCTCCTTTGGACATGAGAACGGCACCGAAGCAGTTCGTGAAATCGTAGAAGCCTGTGCCGAACTTCCCGTTCCATACCTCACACTTTACGCTTTTTCAACTGAAAACTGGAACCGACCTAAAACAGAAGTTCAAACACTTATGAGGTTATTGGTTTCATCCTTAAAAAAAGAAATTAAAACTTTATCGGACCACAATATCAAATTAAATGCGATTGGCAATTTAGAATCACTTCCTAAAAAGGCATATGTTCAGCTTTTGGACGTGATGGAGCAAACAAAAAACCATACTCATATGACCTTAACCTTGGCATTGAGCTATGGAGCTAGAGAGGAAATCACAAAAACTATTCAAGAGATTAGTCACAAAGTTAAAAATAACCTAATTTCGCCGTCGGATATTGATGAATCATTTATTAATAATCATCTTTACACACGGGATTTGCCTGATGTGGATCTATTGATCAGGACCAGTGGCGAACAGAGGATCAGTAATTTTTTATTGTGGCAAATTGCTTACGCTGAATTGTATTTTACAGATACCCTTTGGCCGGATTATAGAAAAGACCATCTTTTTGAAGCTATATTAGATTATCAAAACAGAGAAAGAAGATTTGGAAAGACGAGCGAACAACTTAACCCTTAGAACCTCACTCAGTATTTATCGTAAACTATTAATTTTATTTGGGTTTGCGATTTTTTCAGTTTTAAAGGTTAGTGCACAAAAAAAGGAACTGGATGCCGGTATCAAGTATACTATTAATAGTATTACTGTCACCGGTGCCCAAACTTTCAATGAGAATACTGTATTAGCATTTGCCGGACTCAAAAAAGGGGATGAAATTTACATCCCCGGTGAAAAGCTGAGTAGTGTTACCAAAAAACTTTGGGAGCAAAGTCTTTTTAGTGACATCGCTTTTTATGTGACTAATATTGAAGGCAACCTTGTTGATCTGGAACTCTATATCGTAGAACTTCCAAAGCTCAATGAAATTACCATTGATGGCGTGCGTAAAGGCCAAGTGAAGGAAATTATTAAAGATAATAACCTAAAACAAGGTGTTAAAATCACCAAAAACCTTATTACAACTACCAAGAACCACATCATTAATAAGTATCGTGATCGTGGTTTTTACAATACCAAAGTAATTGTCACTACCATTCCCACTAAGGATTCTGCAGGAGTAGAAATGGCTCAAAATATGAGAATTCTTATTGATAAGGGGAAACGCGTCAAGGTAAAGTCGATTACTTTTGACGATAATGAACAGTTAAAAGATAAGAAATTACGGGGCTTTATGAAAAACGTAAAGCGTAAAAACCCAATCCGTTTTTGGAAAAAATCAAAATATTCCGATGCTTTGTTCGCGGAAGATAAGGCAAGTTTGATTCAGAAATACCAAGAAAACGGATACCGGGACGCCCGTATCGTTAAAGATACCTTGACGGTGATAAATGAAAAAAACATCGCTTTAAAACTGCAAATCGAAGAAGGTAAGAAATACTACTTTGGAGATATTCGTTTTATTGGAAATAGCATTTATACGGATGCTTTTTTAAAACAATATTTAGCGATCGCAAAAGGAGATACCTATAATGGAACACTGCTTCAGAAACGAATCGCGGACAATAGTGATCCGGATGCAGCAGATTTAACAAACTTGTATCAAAATGAGGGGTATTTATTTTCTCAAATTAATCCGGTGGAAGTTGCCGTTCGTCAAGATACGATCGACTTTGAAATTCGTATTAAGGAGAACAAACTCACCTATTTTGACCATGTAACCGTCGTTGGAAATGATAAAACCAATGACCGCGTGATCTATCGGGAGTTACGTACAAGGCCCGGTCAAAAATACAGTAAACGTAATGTCATTCGTACAATACGAGAATTAGGTCAATTGGGGTATTTTGATGCAGAGCAATTATCTCCAAATTTCAAGAACCTAGATCCAAATAATGGAACCTTGGATTTGGAATATTCGGTAGTAGAAAAAGGAGCCAGCCAGATTGAATTACAAGGAGGATATGGTGGCGGTGGATTTGTAGGTACTTTAGGCCTTTCGTTTAATAATTTTTCACTTCAGAACATATTCAATAAAGAAGCGTGGAAGCCTTTACCAATGGGGGACGGTCAGAAACTATCACTCCGGGCACAAGCAAGTACATTCTATCAAACCTATAGTATATCCATTATTGAACCCTGGCTAGGTGGAAGAAAACCGGTTCAGTTTAGCACCTCTTTCTCTCATACGATCCAATATCTGTACAACTTCCAAACGCGAGAAAGGGATAAAGACAGAAGATTCCTGATTACCGGTGGATCTGTGGGTATCGCCAAGAGATTGAAATGGCCGGATGATTACTTTCAATTATCCCAAGCTATAAGCTTTCAACATTATAACTTAGAGAATTACAATACCGGACTATTCACATTTGGTAATGGATATTCCAATAACCTGGCCTATACGATTGGGATAGGCAGAAATAGTACATCGGCCAACCCGATTTACCCTCGTTTTGGTTCTGATTTTAGTCTGAGTGCAAAATTGACATTACCATACTCGGCATTTAATGGTGTAGATTATAAGGGACTTTTTAATGAGCGTAATGACCTGGAAGATATCTTACAATCAAATCCTTCTGACGGCGAAAGAGTCGATGCACAGGAACGAATTTCTGAAATTGACCAAACTCGATTTAATTGGTTGGAATATTATAAGATAAAATTTCAAGCTACTTGGTATACTCCTATTGTGGGTGATTTAATTCTACGACCTAAAGCAGAATTCGGGTTCTTGGGTGCGTATAACAATTATCGGGGCATTCCTCCTTTTGAACGATTTTTCTTAGGTGGAGACGGACTGGGTTCCTTTAGTCTTGACGGAAGAGAAGTAATTCAGTTAAGAGGATATCCTAACCAGTCATTGTCTTCTCAGGATGGAAATACGATTTATAATAAATTTTCGTTAGAACTTCGTTATCCCGTAACTTTAAAACAATTAGCGTCTATCTATGTTTTAACCTTTGTGGAAGGTGGCGCAGCCTTCGATGGCTTCAGAAATTATAATCCTTTTGATTTAAAAAGGTCAGCTGGAGCAGGAATTCGTATATTTATGCCTGCCTTTGGATTATTGGGGATTGATTTTGGTTATGGGTTTGACCCTGTTATAGGTGGAACCACGAAGAATGGATGGGAAACCCACTTTATCATTGGACAACAATTTTAAACTTGGCACGATATTTTCTAAATAATAATCAGCAATTATGAAAGCAACTAAATTTCTACTTTCGGTTCTAACAATTGCCTGTTTCGCTCTAACGCTTCATGCTCAGCGAGGAGCGCGTATAGGTTATATTGATATGGAATACATTCTAGAGAGTGTGCCGGAGTATCAAGAAGCCACAACTCAATTGGAAGGAAAAGTTCAAAAATGGAAAAAAGACCTTGAGAAAATGTCCAAGGAAATTGACCAAATGAAACTTAATTTAAGCAATGAAAGGGTGCTTCTCACAAAGGAACTCATAGAAGAGCGCGAAGAAGAGATTAAGATTTTTGAGGATGAGATGTTAAGCTATCAGCAAAACAGATTCGGACCGAATGGAGATTTGGATATTCAAAGAAGACAATTAGTGCAGCCAATTCAGGATCAGGTTTTTAACATTGTGCAGGAAATTGCGGAAGCTAAAAAATACGATTTCATTTTTGACAAATCTGCTGACGTTGTGATGCTATTCGCGGCTGAAAGAAATGATATAAGCGAACAAGTATTGCGAAGCATCAATAGGGCGGCAAAAAGAGAAGAAGCCATGTCCAAAAAAGAAGAAAAGGAGATTGAGAAGAGAGATAATTTGTCTTTAGAGGAAGATGGTGCTATTACTGAAAGAGAAAAAGCCATTGAAGATAAAAAGAACGAACGCGAAGCTTTGATGGAAGAGAGAAAAAAACAAAGAGATTCTATCCGGGAAGCTAAAAAAGCTGAATTTGAGGCGAGAAGACAAGAACTGATCAATAAAAGACAGCAACGCATGGATTCCCTTGCGCAATTAAGAGGAAACAATCCTGTAGAAACTACACCCTCTGAAGGTGAAGGTGATGGCGGGGGCCAAAATTAAATAAAACGAAAATTCAATAATTAAATAAACACTTTAAAAATTAATACTTTTTACAAATGAAAAAATTAAATGTTCTATTCGCAGCCGTGATGCTTTTTATAGGGGCTACTGGGTTCGTAAATGCTCAATCCAAAATTGCACATATTAATACCGGTGATTTAGTGCAAGCCATGCCAGAAATGAAAGCTGCTCAAGGTCAATTAGAAAAGCTTCAGAAAACTTACGATACGGAAATTAAATCAATGGCAAAAGAATTAGATGCCAAAATAAAACAATACGATGCGGAATCAGTTAACAAAACTGAAGAAGAAAATAGAAAACGTATTGAAGAAGTACAAGGGATGCAAAACAATATTGGCGCCTATAGACAACAGGCTTTACAAGATCTTCAAAAAAAGGAAGGTGACTTGTTTCAACCGGTTTTAGACAAAGCGCGTACGGCCATTCAAAAAGTAGCAAGAGCTCAAGGTTTTCAATATGTATTGGATTCCTCGCAAGGCTCAGGAGTGATCTTATCTGACGGAAAAGATTTGTTAGCGGATGTAAAAAAGGAATTGGGAATTTAATTTCCATTTAAAATATAATTTAGACCCCACAGATTAATTCTGTGGGGTCTTTTTTTATCTTTAAGGTCAATATGAACAATAAAGGTCCAATTGGTATTTTTGACTCCGGAATAGGAGGGACTTCCATCTGGAAAGAAGTGCATTCCCTTTTACCTTGGGAAGACACTTTGTACCTGGCGGATAGTAAGTATGCTCCCTATGGAACTCGTTCGAAATCCGAGATCATTGCTCTTAGCCGAAAGAACACCGAGTTTTTAATTCATGCAGGTTGTAAAATCATCATAGTTGCCTGTAATACTGCTACTACCAATGCTATTCAAGAATTACGTAACAGCTATGATATCCCGATTATAGGAATTGAACCTGCTATTAAACCAGCTGCCTTACGTACCTTGAACAAATCAATTGGAATTTTAGCCACCCGTGGAACTTTAAGCAGTGATCTTTTCCATAAAACCTCTAAAACATTTACAAAAGATATTGAAGTTGTTGAGGTGGTTGGAGAGGGATTAGTTACACTTATAGAACAAGGTTACATTGATTCTGAAGAAATAATTGAATTATTAAACACCTATATGCAACCAATGATCAATGCTCGTATTGATTATTTGGTTTTAGGATGTACGCATTATCCTTACCTCATTCCTATACTAAAGAAAATACTTCCTCAAAATGTGACGATCATAGATTCAGGAGAAGCCGTAGCAAAACAAACGAAAGCAATTCTGAATGCGAATAATTTACTGGTGAATGTGTCAAGAGTTCCAAGCCTGCGATTTTATACCAATGCTGAAATTGCACCTCTTAAGTTCTTATTACAAGACTATTCCGATGCCATTGAAATTAGTTATAAAGACTTTTGATTATTCTCGAAACCAGCCGGAATACTTCACATAGTTCTTCGCAATTCGGTCAATCTCCCCATGTATTAATTCTTCACTGATATCCTTCACCTTTTTGGCCGGAATTCCCGCGTATATACTACCGCTCTCCACCCTTGTGTTTTTGGTTACTACCGCTCCGGCAGCAATAATACTATTACTTTCAATCACACAATCGTCCATCACTATACTTCCCATGCCCACCAGCACATTATCATGAATAGTACAGCCATGCACGATTGCATTATGTCCAATAGATACATTATGTCCGATCGTCGTTGGTGAAGTTAAATAAGTTGCATGTATGACGGCACCATCCTGAACATTTACGCGGTCTCCCATTCTAATATAATGTACATCACCTCTGATGACGGCATTAAACCAGACACTACATTCCTTACCCATCACAACGTCCCCAACGACCGTAGCATTCTCGGCAAGAAAGCAATCGTCAGGAATAACAGGTGTTTTGCCATTGATTGATTTTATGATCATAGTTCAAATATAATTAAAACAAGACATCTCCTTTTGTCAAATCACCTGATGTTAGGTATAAAAAAAAGGCCTTGCCAGGCCTTTTTAAATTAATTTGTATTGGGACGTAGCATCCCATTGTAACGCATATCTTGTTCCCAATTAAGATATTTACGGTCTAAGAAGTTATATCCGATAGTAAGCTGATGAAATCCACCGCTTTCTAATCGCACATTGCCGGTCTGATAAGAATAGGTATATGCAAATACGAATTTATTATAAGTAACGCCAATAACAGGCGTGATGTACTGCAACTTTTGATCTTTAATTTCAGTCCCATCTAAATATTCTGCACCGTCAAAGCTTCTTCTATAAGAAAGTCCTCCCCAAACACTCCCAAATTCCATTTTACGAAAAGCCTTAAAGTTCAGATCCAAAAACTGTTCATTTGTTCGCTCCTTCCAGATAAACAAAAATGACGGTTCGTAAGTCCATGAATTATAGTTGGAGCTAATTCCATATGCCGCCGACATATTATAGGTCCGTTGGTTATTGGGTTCATATTTGTCGGTAAACAGATTACGATTTCTAAAAAGTAAATTTTTAACGGTAAAATGCGCTGCAAAATCCAGAAAATTATACGACATCCCTGCATCCATATTGAAATAAGATGAGCTTTGAACTATTCCGGCAATAACCGGATCAAAATCGTTAGGGTCAAAATTGGTTTCATCCAACTTCGATTGAATCAATCCGGCACTCAAGCCAAATGATAATTGGTTTAAATCGTATTTACTCCTAGAGAACATAATATGGTGTGCATAGGTTATATATCCTCCTGTTTGCGAATGATAACCATTTCTGTCATTAAACAGAATAGCACCCATACCGGACCTATCACCTAAACGAGTATGGTAACTAATCGTTTGAACATTTGGGGCCTCATCTTGGTCGAACCACTGCTGCCTGGCTGTAAGCCGAAGTTTTCCGTAGGAAGCAGCACCCGCCATAGCAGGATGGAGTAAATACAGATTATCTGCAAAATAATCTGAATAGGTAGGGATACCATCTTGTGCGTACATGAATGAAGCACTCAATAATAAAATACTTAGGTAGGTGTTTCTTAGTCTCATATTCAATTGTTGTCTATCTTTTTAATGTAAAATGTCCTGTAAATACTTTGGCATTACCTTGATCCTCGTATTCCACTTTAAACCAGTAATCACTCGAGGGTAGTGGCTGACCATTATAGGTGCCATCCCATCCCGGACCCATCGGACTTA
>JAHEMZ010000005.1:0-23668 GCA_024643385.1 Flavobacteriaceae bacterium
TCGGTCAATTCTACCCCAATTTTTTCAAGGTGCAGTCGCGCCACTTTTTCATCTAAATGTTTAGGCAACATGTACACTTTGTTTTCATAGGCACCGCTATTCTTCCACAACTCAATTTGCGCTAATGTTTGGTTGGTAAACGAGTTGCTCATTACAAAACTGGGATGTCCTGTTGCACAACCAAGATTTACTAATCTCCCTTCAGCCAGCAGGATCACATCTTTTCCGTTCACGGTGTATTTATCCACTTGTGGTTTTATTTCCACCCGTGTATTTCCAAAATTTCGTTTTAACCAGGCTACATCAATTTCATTATCAAAATGTCCAATGTTACACACGATGGTCTTGTCTTTCATCGCTTCGAAATGCTTCCCTACCACAATATCCTTATTTCCGGTGGTGGTAATTACGATATCGGCATTTCCAATCACGGTTTCCAATTTTTTTACTTCAAATCCGTCCATAGCAGCCTGAAGAGCACAAATAGGGTCTATTTCGGTGACCGTTACAATGGATCCGGCTCCTTTAAAGGAAGCAGCAGTACCTTTACCCACATCTCCATATCCGCAAACAACCACTCGTTTTCCGGCCAACATGATGTCGGTGGCACGTCGTACAGCATCTACAGCACTTTCTTTACAACCGTATTTATTATCGAATTTGGATTTGGTAACACTGTCATTCACGTTTATCGCGGGCATTGGGAGTGTTCCTTTGGCCATACGCTCATACAGACGGTGAACGCCGGTCGTGGTCTCTTCACTCAATCCTTTGATCCCGGGAATCAATTCAGGATATTTATCAAAAACCATATTGGTAAGATCGCCCCCATCATCCAGGATCATGTTCAGGGGTTTTCTATCCTCTCCAAAGAACAGGGTCTGTTCGATACACCAATCAAACTCTTCTTCATTCATCCCTTTCCATGCATAAACGGGTAATCCTGCAGCCGCAATGGCTGCAGCAGCTTGATCTTGCGTTGAAAAGATATTACATGAACTCCAG
The DNA here is from genome assembly GCA_024643385.1 of Flavobacteriaceae bacterium. Classification (GTDB taxonomy): domain Bacteria; phylum Bacteroidota; class Bacteroidia; order Flavobacteriales; family Flavobacteriaceae; genus JAHEMZ01. The sequence goes on from JAHEMZ010000005.1 coordinate 1,006, forward strand.
GTAACTTCAGCACCCAACGCCTTCAGGGTTTCAATAAGCACGGCTGTTTGAATGGTCATATGCAGACAGCCCGCAATTCGGGCACCCTTTAAAGGTTGCTCATTTTTGTATTCTTCCCGCAGCGCCATCAATCCAGGCATTTCAGCTTCTGCTAATTCAATTTCCTTTCTTCCCCATTCGGCAAGAGAAATATCTTTCACTTTATAAGGTACGTAGGTCACTGTTTTCGTAGACATATTAGTATATTTGAATGTTTGTAATTGCTAAAAAATCGAGCACAAAACTACGGAATATCCTTCAATTTATATGCCTCTTTACAAAACTATAACAATTTCAGGACACACTAAATTACTTATTTGGAAGATCGAAGAGTCGTTTGATGAATTGTTCAAAGATACCCCTTTGACGACACATTGTCTGAATAGAGTACAGGGAATGAAGGATGATCTGCATCGTCGGGGATTTATGAGCGTTCGCCATTTGTTGAAAGAATTAGGCTATACCGATTTTGACCTATACTATGATGAAAAAGGGAAACCCCATTTGAAGGATGGGAAAAAGATCTCGATTACACATTCCTTTATTTTCTCGGCGATCATTGTCAGTGAAGAAGAAGTGGGGATCGACATAGAAATGCAGCGGGCCAAAATCCTGAAGATCGCTTCTAAATTTACCACAGTGGAAGATTACCGCAGTTTGGAAGGAGAAGCGGTGTTAATTAGAAAACTAACCATGGTTTGGGGTGCTAAAGAAAGTCTCTACAAGAGTTTTGCAGAAAAAGGGGTTAGCTTTTTACAACATATTTACGTAGAAGATTTTGATATGGACATCCTCTCTACTACAGCCATCGTCAATTACAAAGGAAAATCTGAAACCTATACGGTTTACTTTGAAGAGTTTGAAGGATTTACCTGCGCCTTTGCTTTATTAAACCGAAAGATCGCATGATGACCTCAACGCTTTACGAATCGATGCTCACGGCTGCAAGGCTGGGACAAAAGCAGTTGTGTATTCTAATTGATCCCGAAAAGTTCGATATGGAGAAAGCGGCCGGCTTTCTTCGAAGTCTTCCGACAAACACTACACATTTACTGGTTGGGGGGAGTGTGGTTCCTCAGGGGATGACGGAAAAGGTGGTCAAAGAATTAAAATTATTTACGGCCAAACCGATCATTTTGTTTCCGGGAGATTATTCGCAAATTACGTCCGCGGCGGATGGTTTATTATTTTTAAGCCTTCTCTCCGGAAGAAACCCGGAATACCTAATTGGTCAACAAGCGAAGGCTGTCGCAATACTCAGGGAAAGCCCGTTGGAAGTGATCCCAACCGGGTATATCCTGGTAGACGGAGGCAACCATTCGGCCGTGGCCCAGGTCACGCAAACCCTTCCTATGTCCCAAAAAGACATTGAAGCGATTGTGGACACAGCGATTGCAGGAGTATTTATGGGTGCGAAACTTATCTATTTGGAAGCGGGAAGCGGAGCGGTTATCCCTGTCACCGCAGAATTGATCTCGGCTGTGAAAAAGGAAATTAAGATCCCTCTTGTGGTAGGGGGAGGAATTAGAACGAACGAACAATTAAATGCCGCTTATCAAGCCGGTGCCGATATGGTGGTGATGGGCAATGTGTTTGAAAAATAAAAGTAATTTATGAATATTTCAGTAGAACTAACGTTGACACCTTTACAGGACGATTTTGAACCTGCCATTATAGATTTTATTAAGGCTTTGCGCCACAGCGGACTTATCATCAAGGAAAACCCTTTAAGCACTCAGGTGTACGGAGAATATGATCGGGTGATGGCGGTACTTCAGAAAGAAATGAAAATAGCCCTTGAGTCTGTTGAAAGAGGTCTATTGTATATTAAAATTGTGAAAAGCGACCGAAGCGATTATGAACCCCATTTTTGATTTTTTATTTGGTCAATATTCCGGCTATGCTACGTTAGATATCGCATTGGAGATCGTAGCGGTATGCTTTGGCTTTTTATCGGTATGGTACTCCAAACAGAACCATATTTGGGTATTCCCAACAGGCATCATAAGCACCTCGATATTTGTATATCTACTCCTGAAATGGTCATTGCTGGGCGATATGCTGATCAACGCCTATTATTTTATAATGAGTATCTATGGCTGGTACATTTGGACCCGGAAGGTAGATGCCACCCACGTGACACCAATTACGCGAACTACACGGGCAGAGATGAAATATTCGGTAATCATTTTTATTGCTACATTGATCTTTGTGTATATTGTTTATCGATCCTTCGATAAATGGAACCATTGGACCTCTTATTTGGATACCTTGACCACCGCCATCTTTTTTGTGGGGATGTGGCTCATGGCCAAACGCAAAATTGAAAACTGGATCTATTGGATCATTGGGGATATTATATCGGTCCCCCTTTATTTTTATAAAGGACTTACCTTTACCAGTCTTCAATATTTGATATTTACCTTTATAGCCCTATTTGGATATTACGCATGGAAGAAACTCTTGGACAACAGCCCGCAAACTGTATAAAAGTAGTGATATTTGGTCCTGAATCTACCGGAAAGACCACTCTGGCGAGGCAACTGGCGAGACATTACCATTCGGTGTGGGTACCTGAGTATGCGCGTGAGTATTTACAAGATAAATGGAATAATGAACGCAAGACCTGTGGCCCCGAGGATTTATTACCCATCGCCAAGGGCCAAATGCGCCTTGAAAATAGCCTGGCCCGGAAAACAGATTCTGTCTTGATATGTGACACCGATCTATTGGAAACTAAGGTGTATTCTGAAGAATATTATTCCGGTTCCTGTGATCCCCTCCTTGAAAAATTCGCCCTGGAGAATACCTACGATTTATATTTTTTAACTTATATTGACTCACCCTGGGTAAAAGATGATCTTCGTGACAAACCCGGAGAAAGAGAAGAGATGTTCAAGGCCTTTAAAAAGGCTTTGCTGAAATATGAAAGACCCTTCGTTCTGCTGAAAGGAGCTAAAGATGAACGATTGAAAGAAGCTGTTAAGCATATTGATTTACTTTTAAAAAGGTCCCATTGAAACTACTAGAATATGCTTACTGAAAAGGATATCACACAAATAAATGAGAACAACCTTTCCATCAATAAGGTGGTTAGGGATCTGGAGATTTTCGTTCAGGGGATACCCTTTGTGGACATAGTAACTACCGCTACCGTTGGGAACGGCATACAAGTTTTAGACGAAAAGGAGAGCGGAAAGCTGGAGGCTCTTTTTGAAGAAAAAAGGAACTTTCTCGATATTGTAAAGTTTGTACCTGCCTCTGGAGCGGCCACCCGGATGTTCAAGTTTTTGCACGAATTTTTGGAAAAATACAATCCGAATAAACAGTCCTTTAACGAATATTTAAAAGGGCAGGATGCTCCACATTTAGATCAATTTTTTAAAGGTCTAAAGGAATTTGCTTTTCTGAATTTGGTGCGTGCAAAGATCAGAGAATTGTACCCCGACTATAAGCAATCATCAAAGGGGAATCGTTATTATTTATTAGCCAAAACCTTGTTGGACGAGGAAGGTCTCAATTTTGCCAATCTACCGAAAGGCCTTATACCTTTTCATAAATACCAAAAATATTCCACTACTGCCTTTGAGGAACAATTGTTTGAAGCCGCCTATTATGCCTCTGTTGCCGACGAGGTCTATTTGCACTTCACTTTTTCAGAACAGCACCTGGATTATTTTAAAGAAGAGTTTGAAAATATAAAGAACCGAGTAAGTCGAAAGACCAAGAAGAATTTTCATATTTCCTATTCCTTTCAGAAAAAGGAGACAAATACATTGGCCGTTACTTTCGAGAATCAACCCTTTAGAGATGAAAATGGGATGCTGGTTTTCCGACCTTCCGGTCATGGGGCCTTATTGGAGAATCTAAATGAAATTGATGCCGATCTGGTGTTCATTAAAAATGTGGATAATGTGGCAGCGCAGGAATATGTAGAATCCATTGCCTATTATAAAAAGGTATTGGCCGGCAAATTATTGGCGGTTCAAAAAAGAATATTTGGCTATCTGATTGAACTTGAGAGTGATGTTACCCTGGAACGAATGCGGGAAATGCATTCTTTTATTTGGAATGAGCTGAATATTAAGGACATCCCCAGCGGAAAATCTGATTTGATCGAACTCCTGAATCGCCCTATTCGCGTTTGTGGGGTGGTTCAAAATACAGGGGCTCCCGGAGGAGGACCCTTTTGGGTGAAAGATGAGGAGGGTTTTACTTCTCTCCAAATTGTAGAAGCTTCGCAAATTAATTTAGAGGATTCACGACAGAAATCTATTTTGCAAGAGGCCACCCATTTTAATCCGGTAGATCTAGTCTGTGGACTGCGTGACTATCAAGGAAATAAATTTGATCTATCGCTATTTAAGGATCCCAATACCGGATTTATTTCACGCAAATATGAAAACGGCCAACCGATTAAAGCTCTCGAACTTCCGGGACTATGGAACGGATCCATGGCAAAATGGAATACCATTTTTGTGGAAGTGCCATTGATCACCTTTAATCCGGTAAAAACAGTGAACGACCTATTGAAAAAGGAACACAGACCCAATGCCTGATGGACATAGCGATCATCCTTAATGAGCTTCAGTTTAAGGCCGTACGAAGTAGCGGGCCGGGAGGGCAGCATGTGAACAAGACGGCTACTAAAATAGAATTGACCTTTCCGCTGCTCAGTTCAGAGGGATTGACCGAAACTGAGAAGGAAACCCTTCAAAAACGATTGAAATCGAGATTGCTTTCTGATGGAACTCTACTTTTGCAATGCGGGGAAACCCGGAGTCAGCTGCGCAATAAGAAGTTATGTATCGATCGGCTAATTACGCTATTGGAAGAGAACAGTAAAGTAAAAAAGATTCGAAAAAAAACCACTCCATCTAAGTCGGTGATTGAAAAACGATTGCAGATCAAAAAGAACACCGGGCTAAAAAAAGCAACCAGAAGAAGGCCTGAGATCGACTAATATTATATCTTTGCTTTATATCTCAAAGGGGTGCTGATAGAAATTATTGGCTGAGATCATACCCATGGAACCTAGAACAGGTAATGCTGTTTAGGAAAGAGCTTCCTAAAAGAATTATAATAATCAAGAAGCAATGGTCGGCGGGCCTGAGATTTCTCAAATGACGTATCATCGAATTATCAATCGGAATAATGGCCCCTTTTATTCGTAAACGTTTTACGAATGAAACAATTATTCATCTCAATTTTCACCCTGCTTTCGGGCGTGATGGTTGTGGCACAAACCCAACCGGGAGTGTCCGACACCACTCGGGTGGAAACCTTGGATCAGGTACTTTTAAGAGCCGTGAGGGTGAAAGCAACTTCGCCCATTACCCATTCTAATCTTTCTAAGGAAGAAATAGCGCAGCGAAATCTAGGGCAAGACCTTCCCTTATTGCTAAACTATATGCCGGGTGTTGTCACGACCAGTGATGCAGGGGCCGGAATAGGCTATACCGGAATTCGGGTTCGGGGGAGCGACGCCTCCAGAGTGAATGTGACCATCAATGGGATCCCTTATAACGATTCCGAAAGTCAGGGAACCTTTTGGGTCGATCTGCCTGATTTTGCTTCATCCGTGGAAAGTTTGCAATTACAGAGGGGAGTGGGTACTTCTGCTAATGGTTCAGGAGCCTTTGGAGCCAGTTTGAATCTGGAAAGCGACGCCATAAGAGGGAAGGCCTATGCACAATTCGCCAACAGTTATGGTTCCTTCGAAACCTGGAAGCATACAGCAAAATTTAGCACCGGATTGCTGAGTGACCATTTTGAGTTTTCCGGGCGGCTCTCTAAGATCACTTCCGACGGTTATGTAGATCGGGCATCGAGCGATTTAAAATCTTATTTTTTGCAAGGAGCCTATCAATCGAAGAACACACAAATTAAAGCGCTTGCTTTTGGCGGCAGGGAAGTTACTTACCAATCGTGGTATGGAGTGGATCAGGCAACGCTCGATACAGATCGAACCTATAATCCGGCGGGGATTCAGTTTGATGGAGCCGGAAATTTTGAAGGGTTTTATGAGAATCAGGTGGATAACTACGCTCAAGATCATTTTCAATTATTGTGGAATGAACGATTCAATAATTATTGGAGCGCCAATTTATCCCTTAATTATACACACGGTCGTGGTTATTTTGAAGAATACGTGGACGAGTGGTACAGCACCAATGTGCTGTTCTCCAATGATGCAAATCTTGCTTTCTATGGAATGGGTCCGATAGAGATTGGCGGTGAAACGATAGAAACTTCAGACCTGATCCGTCGCAGATGGCTGAATAATAATTTCTATGCGGCAAACGCACATGTCAATTATGCAAAGGATGGGTGGGAGGTTTCCTCAGGATTGTTCTATAGTTATTACGGAGGGGATCATTTTGGGGAGGTAATATGGGCGCGATATGCCGGCGAAAGTGAGTTAGGAGACCGCTATTATTCCGGGAACGGAGACAAAAATGAATTTACAATTTTTACGAAAGCTAGTTTTCAATTAAATACAGCCTGGAGCTTCTTTGCGGATCTGCAGGGGAGATTTGTGAGTTATCGAAGTTCCGGTTTGACTTCCGATGTGATCCCATTAATAGAAAGAAGAACCTATAATTTCTTTAATCCAAAGGGAGGGGTTGGGTTTCAATTAAATCAACAAAATAGCTTTTATATATCCTATGGAAGAGCGAATCGGGAACCTCGAAGAAGCGATTTTGAACAAGGAGTTTTCACGCCTGAAAAATTAAATGATTATGAATTAGGATGGCGATATGCGTCAGAGGGTCTTCAAATAAATGGGAATGCCTATTATATGGATTATCGCGACCAATTAGTGCTTACCGGTGCACTTGATAATGTGGGCGCACCCATACGAGCCACCAGCGGTAAAAGTTATCGATTAGGGATAGAAATAGATGCTGTACTGGCGCTTGCAGAACACTGGACAATCAGACCCAACCTGGCTTTAAGCGATAATAGGAATGTCGATTTTGTCACTGCAAAAGATGGCGAATTGGTTAATTTAGGAAATACCCATATTTCATTTTCACCGGCTATCGTCGCAGGAAATATCCTTGAATATCGCCCTGCTGAAAACATTCAATTGGCCTTTTTGTCCAAGTATGTGGGAGAACAATTTATGGGTAATATCGACAGTGAGGGATCCAAACTTGAAGCTTATTTTATCAACGATTTGAACCTGAATTATACCTTACATAATTTACCTTTTGGTGATCGGCTAACTTTTTCCGCTCTTCTCAATAACATTTTTAATGTAGCCTATGTTTCGAATGGTTACTTCTATACCTACGATGACGATTTTAGTGATCCCGGAACTATTACCACGGTCGAAGGTGCAGGGTATTATCCTCAGGCAACAATTAATTTTTTGGTCGGAGCCATATTGAATTTCTAATTGGTAACCGAGATATTGTCGCCGTTTCTTTGTGATCGGTATTGAATCATTGGGTAGGATTGCTGATTACTTTGGTGTTGACCGGTGACAATGTCATAGGAATTTTCATCTCCACAAGAAGTACAAGTAGCAACAACCCCCTCAATGGTCATTTTGGAACAACCGGAGGGTATATGGTTTGGGTCGGTAAGATCAAAGGCCGTATAAAGGGAATTGTTTACGTTATAAACAATAATTCCCTTAATTCCTTGCTGAGGTAAAATAACAGAGTTGCCCGGGAATCTAAGCGGATTGTACTCCGGAAGATTTAAGTTAAGATTGAGGTTGACAATAGGAGGATTGATATATGGATTATTGTCGTTAATGTTATCGTTGTTGTTTTTGCTGCAGGCCACCAAGGTTAGGCCAAGAAATAGATAAAGTAATAAACGGTTCATTTTAGCGAAATTTTCAGGGGGTGAAATTACAACAATTCCTTCACAAGTAATTTTTTTAGTATATTTGTTCTAGATCCCGTCGTGCATGGGATTTTTTCATTCTCATACCATTAGAATTGCAAAATGCTGAAAAAGGAGAATGAATATTTCTATTAAACGATGAAGTTATGAGTAAAGTATCTTATTATACTGCGGAAGGATTAAAAAAACTGAGGGAAGAACTCAATCAGTTAAAGGATGTGGAACGCCCGAAAGCATCACAAGCGATCGCGGATGCCAGAGATAAGGGGGATCTGAGTGAAAATGCAGAATACGACGCAGCTAAGGAAGCGCAGGGATTATTGGAATTGAGGATTTCAAAACTCGAAGAAACCTTCGCAAATGCTCGATTGATTGACGAATCACAATTGGACAACTCCAAAGTATTAGTGCATTCTACTGTGAAAATAAAAAATCAATCCAATGGAATGCAGATGACCTATAAATTGGTTGCGCAAAGTGAAGCGGACCTAAAAACAGGAAAGATTTCGGTAGATTCACCTATCGGGAAAGGACTTCTTGGGAAAAAGATTGGGGAAATTGCCGAGATCCAGGTTCCCAATGGAACCATTCAATTTGAAATTTTAGAAATAAGCCGAAGTTAATATGGCCTCGTTATTTACAAAAATAATCAATGGTGAAATTCCCTGCTACAAAGTAGCTGAAGACGATCAATTCATCGCTTTTTTGGACATCAATCCGAATGCCCCGGGGCACACATTATGTGTCCCTAAAGAGGAGATCAATAAAATATTTGACATGGACGAGCGTCATTATTTGGATTTAATGACCTTCTCCAGAAAAGTGGCAAAAGCCCTTGAAAGAACCGTTCCATGTAAGCGCGTAGGGGTAGCCGTTATTGGTTTGGAGGTGCCGCATGTGCACGTACATTTGATTCCTTTGAATGAAATGAAGGAAATGACGTTTCAACATAAAGTAGTGTTGGATGATGCTCAAATGCAAAACCTGGCTGCTAAAATTCAACGGAATCTTTAGTCTTTTACCAACAGGAAGATAATTATTCCCAAAATAATTAGGTCGATTAGGATAATGAGATAGGCCAGTGGTTTTAACTTATATCCGGAACTATACGGGTTGGCTAATTTTTTGTGATAAGAATAGACGCGTTCGATGTCATCATTCCAGTTGACGGGAAAAATGGTATGGCCACAACTATGGCAAAAGAGTATTTCTTCAATTTTTTGATCCGCTTTTCTATATAATTGGGTTTCTTTTTCAATTTGGGAAAAACTAAATTCCAAACCTTCCGTTGAGAAACACTCCGGACAATTATTGTTGATCTTGGCGCTATGTAAAAGATGCTTTTTTGTTTCCATTAGTTCAATTGTGGTAAGCTAATTTCAATGGTCGTTCCTTCATTTTTAACACTCTTAAGAACATAAATCTTTCCTTTGTGGTATTCTTGAATAATTCGACTGGACAAGGAAAGTCCCAGTCCCCAGCCTCTCTTTTTGGTAGTGAAACCCGGCACAAATATTTTTTTAAAATCTTTCTTCGGAATTCCTTTTCCCGTATCGCTTATACGTACCATTGCCTTATTGTGCTGAGTAACAATTTCTATTGAAATTTTACCTTGACCCTTCATGGCGTCGATCCCATTCTTAACCAAATTTTCAAAGGTCCAACTAAACAATTGCTCGTTGAGGTTGACCATCACTTTTTCATCGGGCACTTTCAATTCAAACTCGATCAATTTTGAGGAACGGTTCTTCAAGTATTCAAAGGAAGTACGAGTGGCGGCAACTAAATCATGCGATTCCAATTTGGGCACAGAACCAATATTAGAAAATCGTTCTGTGATCGTTCTCAATCTCGAAATGTCTTTTTCAATTTCTACAATATATTCGGGATTCACTTCTTCCGATTTCAGAATTTCCGCCCATCCTACTAAGGAGGATAATGGTGTTCCAATTTGATGCGCTGTTTCCTTCGCCATTCCTGCCCACAGTTTGTTTTGTTCTGAAGACTTGGAGGTCTGATAGAAGAAATATACCGCCAGGAAAAAAAGGACGATAATGACGATAAGGGCGGCAGGGTAGTATTTTATTTTGTTGATGATAGGGGAATTCCCGTAATAGATGGTTTGTAGCACTTCCTCTTTATATTTAATCTCTATGGGAATATATTCAGAAGCAAAACGTTCGATCATTTGATCCCTTTGCGCCGGATTTTTAATACTCAACGAATCTAAATTATTTACATCGTATTTATTTTCCTTGTGTGTGTGCAGGATCATCGGGGTGGTCGTATTACTCTGTAATACACTTAGGACCAATTTGCTGTTCCAATCTTTATTAGAAAGGTCAACCTGCTGAAATTCTTCAAAGGCGGCAGCCCAAATGGTCATTTTATTCCGCTCGTTCTCCTTCAATTGGGTGAAGAATTGGTAAGTGTTCCAAATAATCAAACTAATGATCAGGATCGAAGAAAGCACAAAGAACCAACGCGTGAGGATTGTTTTATTTGGCATAAAGAATCAATTTCCGTTTAAATATAATAGAATTCTGTTAATATTATTGTCGGCACTCATTTTTAAGACAGTGACAATTACAATACCTTTGTATCTATGTTGAGTATAAATCCAAACGAAATTTCTACCCCTGAATTGCATGCCTATTTATTAGGAGCGGTAGCGCCGAGGCCTATTTGTTTTGCCAGTACCGTGGATAAGGAGGGAAATGTCAATCTTTCGCCATTTAGTTTTTTTAATGTATTTAGCGCGAACCCTCCCATCATGGTGTTCTCACCGGCACGGAGGGTACGAGGGAACACTACGAAACATACCTTAGAGAATGTTTTAGAGACCGAAGAGGTGGTCATTAATATTGTGAGCTATCACATGGTGCAACAAATGAGCCTTTCGTCTACCGAATATCCAAAAGGAGTGAATGAATTCTTGAAGGCAGGTTTTACTGAGGTGCCGTCCGAGGTAGTGAAACCACCTCGTGTAGGGGAATCTCCCGTACAATTTGAATGTAAGGTAAGGGAGGTAATCGCTTTAGGAGAAGAAGGAGGGGCCGGAAATTTGGTGATCGCTGAAGTAGTTCGTTTGCATATCAATGAAGACGTCTTGAACGTCGATGGGGTGATCGATCCTGTTAAAATCGATACAGTTTCCCGTTTAGGGGCAAATTGGTATTCGCGGGCTAAAAATGGACTCTTTGAAGTTCCAAAACCACTGCGTACTTTAGGGGTTGGAGTGGATGCATTGCCTGAAGCCATTCGAAAAAGTCGTATATTGACGGGCAATGATCTGGGGATGTTGGGAAATGTGGAACAATTGCCAGAAAGTGCTGCGACAAAAGCATCCTTTGAAGAAGAAAATCATAAAAAAGCGCATGTTCTGCTTGAAAAAGGAGACGTGGATGCGGCATGGAATATATTATTGAATTCAGAAAATTAAAAACATGGAAGTACAAGGAAAAATTAAATTAATAGGGGAAACGCAAACCTTCGGAAGTAATGGTTTCCGAAAAAGAGAAATGGTCATTACGACTGAAGAACAATACCCTCAACCCATTATGATAGAGTTTGTGCAAGACAAAACAGACCTCTTAAACAGTTATCAGGTAGGTCAAACCGTAAAAGTAAGTATCAATCTTCGTGGTCGGGAATGGATAAATCCACAAGGCGAAACCAAATATTTTAATTCCATTCAGGGATGGCGCATCGAAAAAATGGATAATGCAGGGGCTGCCAACATGCCGCCTATGCCTCCGGAAGATGCCTTCGAGCCGATCTCCGATTTTAGTGAAGACGATCATGATGATCTGCCTTTTTAAGAAAACAATCAATTTAAATCCCACCTTGCGTGGGATTTTTTATTTTTAGGGTATGAATCTTACGCGTTCCATCGAAACCCTATTCAAAAGGTATCTACCCTCTCCTTTTGCCATTGCCATCCTTTTGACCCTCATTACTTTATTCATGGCACTTTTCTTTACGGAGGGTCCCGCCCAAGGGAATCATTTTTTAGAGTTACTTTCTTATTGGGAACATGGAATTTGGAGCGAAAGTTTGTTGGTCTTTGCTTACCAAATGATGCTTATTTTGGTATTGGGGCATATTTTGGTGTTGAGCGCACCTATGAACCGACTGATTACACGGCTGACAGGTTGGGTGTCCAATACACAAAATGCAGTTGTTTTAGTAAGCTTTACCACCTTATTGGTATCGTTCTTCAATTGGGGTCTGGGCCTCATCTTTGGAGCGATCATGGCTCGGAAAGTTGCTGAGGCCGCTCAAGAAAGAGGTTTTTCAATAAATTATCCCTTGGTGGGGGCGTCCGGATATGTGGGTCTGATGATCTGGCATGGTGGAATTAGTGGTTCTGCGCCGTCTAAGGTGAGTGAAAGTGGTCATCTTACCGGTTTTATGTCCGGGATAGGAGATGGTGTGCTTAATGCCCAATTACCCGATTTGATCCCCTACAGTGAAACGGTATTTAGCACACAGAACCTGCTTGTCTTTGCACTTTTATTGATTTTAATTCCGCTATTGCTGAAAAGGATTGCAAAAAATTCCCCGTCAACTCCAATTGATCTCCCTGCATATCGTGAAAGTTCCGGGGAACAGACTTCGGGGCAGGGCGCCGAACGTATAGATCGATCAAGAATCTTTGGAATTGGGTTTGGAGTGTTGATACTGATCGCTTTCGTTTATCAATATCATGAAGCCTTAAGCCAATTAATTGTCACTCCCAATATGCTCAATTTTCTGATGTTGGGGATGGCCTTGATCCTTCACGGAAATTTCATCAACTTTTTAAATGCGGTAGAAGAAGCCATTAAAGGGGCATCGGGAATTTTGATCCAGTTTCCTTTGTATTTTGGCATCATGGGGATCATGAAAGATAGCGGAATGGTAGTAGAGATCTCCCAGTTTTTCGTCTCGATATCGAATGAGACCACGCTGCCCTTATTTACTTTTTTGAGTGCCGGGTTAGTGAATATTTTTGTTCCCAGTGGAGGTGGACAATGGGCGGTACAGGGTCCGATCGTGGTGGAATCGGCTTTGCAATTAGGAGTTCCTTTACCTAAAGCTATTATGGCATTGGCCTATGGGGATCAACTTACTAATATGCTGCAACCGTTTTGGGCACTTCCTTTGTTGGGGATCACCAAATTGAAAGCAAGGGAGATACTTCCTTATACCTTAATGGTTATGCTTTTAGGGGCAATCGTATTTATTCTGGGACTGCTTATGTGGTAAAAAACAAAACCTCGTTCATTAATTCAATAAACGAGGTCCGTTTCAGGTTAGGTACATTTTTTAGACGAATTCAAAAAAAAAGGTTGAACAAATAATTTAGCTGGTGTCAAAAAATGTATTTTAAATATCTTGAAATTTTATCTTTTTACAAATAATCCGGAAGATTTTAACATTATTCATCCTTGAAGTACAATGCGTTATCTATTAACTGATACTCCATTTCCTCATCCTTCGGAAGCTTCGGAGGAAGGTTTGTTGGCCTATGGGGGTGATCTTTCACCGCAGCGTTTACTTACCGCCTATCGGTTAGGGATATTTCCCTGGTATAATCCGGGGGAACCTATATTATGGTGGTCTCCCGATCCTAGAATGGTATTGTTTCCTGAACGGTTTAAGGTGTCAAAGAGTCTTAAGAGAACCCTACAAAAAGAGGTCTTTACCGTTACATTTAATCAGCACTTTTCAGCGGTTATTGAAAATTGTGCCAAGATAAAAAGGGAAGGGCAACAGGGAACTTGGATCACCAAAGAAATGATGGATGCCTTTGAAACACTGCATTCAATGGGACATGCTGTCTCTGTGGAAGTATGGAAGGAAAATAAATTGGTTGGGGGATTATATGGTATCGATCTTCCCGAGAAGAAAGTATTTTGCGGGGAAAGTATGTTCAGTTTAGTATCGGATGCATCCAAAGTGGGATTCTACTTTTGGGCGCAACACCTTCAGCAGAAAAACTATCGACTCGTCGATTGTCAGGTGTATACCGAGCATTTAGAAAGTCTTGGAGCACAGGAAGTGGACAGAGCTGTATTTCTGACTTATCTGGACTAATTGTTAAAGTAGTGATGGAAATGACCGATTTGCGTATATTGTTGCCTATTTTCAAATGAGCACTCTATGAGATCACATTACGTTTCCTTTTTATTTGCCGCACTTTTTTATACTCTGTTTAGTTATGCACAGGAACCACTACCCAGAGGGCTCACCGAATCTGAAAATGCGTTAATCGCCAATTTTCAATTCAAGAGCAGTAGAGTTACCGATCCTCCTGTTGGACCGGTTCGAACTATGGCAGAATGGGAAGAAGTTGAATATGTGCTGGTTACCTGGGAACCGGGCTATCCAAATATCCTGCGACAAATTGTGGAAGCTGCCGTTCAGGAGTGTAAGGTTATTATCACTACACAAAATGAAACTTCTGTTGCTAATTACCTAACTTCAAATGGAGTGGATCTGACAAACGTGACCTTTATGAATGAAGATTGGGATAGCATCTGGATTCGTGACTATGCCGGGAATACCATCTACAGTGAAGATGTAGGAGAACGTGCTTTGACCGATTGGATCTACAATCGCCCCAGGCCCCATGACGACGTGATGCCTTCTGCACATGCTGCGCTGGTTGGGATGCCGATCTATATTACCGATTCAGGAACCAACGATCTCGTAAATACCGGAGGTAATTTTATGAGTGATGGTTTAGGCAATGCTTTTGCTTCGGAATTGATCTTAGATGAAAACGCACTTGGGAATCCTTATGGTGTTTCTCCCAAGACGGAAGAAGAGATCGATGCCATTATGAATGCCTATATGGGTATTGAAAGATACATTAAAATGAACACCTTACCCTATGATGTCATTCACCATATTGATATGCATTTGAAGTTATTAGACGAAGAGACGCTGCTGGTTAGTGAATATCCTGAAGGAGTAGCCGATGGGCCACAAATAGAGGCCAACATCGAATATGTCCTGAATAATTTTCAGTCACCCTTCGGGACACCCTATAAAGTAAAATGGATTCCGGCACCGCCCAGTACTTCAGGTAGTTATCCCGATACCGGCGGTTCTTACCGAACCTTCACAAACGCTGTATTTATTAATAAAACTGTTTTGGTCCCTACCTATCGTCCGGAGGTTGACGACCCCGCATTGGCTCAATGGGAGGACATGCTTCCCGGCTATCATATCGTTGGCATCGACGTCGACAATCCGGGCGAAAACCTCATTGCCTCTTTGGGGGCCATTCACTGTATCACGCATGCCATAGGCGTTGAAGAACCCCTATGGATCGTACATCAGCCGTTGGCGGAAGCCAATGCCGGAGCGACGGTACAATTGGACGCCATGATCAAGCATATCAGCGGGATTAACAATGCCAGTCTCTATTGGCGACAAGAGGGCGGCACCACCTTTAACGCAGTTACATTAGCGAATCAAGGGAATGATCTATGGTCTGTGGATCTGAACCTTCCGAATGAGAATATCAATATTGAATACTATATAGAAGCCGAGGCAAATTCAGGAAAAGTATTGGCCAGACCCATTGTCGCTCCCGAAGGTTATTGGACCATCAATGTGGGATCCTTATCGATCATCGATTGGGCGGAATCGCACATCTCGGGTGCTTATCCCAACCCCACGACCGGCACTGTCAATTTCAATCTGGATCAGATCGAGGGATCGGTGACTGTTTCAATCTACAATCTTTTGGGACAATCTTTATATCGTTCAGAGATCGAGTCAGCAAACGGTATTGTAACCCTAGAACTGAACCCTGCCTGGAGCGGTACTCTTTTTGTAACTTTCGAAGGAACCTTTGGAAAGATCACTAAAAAGGTCATCAAGACCTAAGGTTTATACCTCATTGTGACGGAAGCAATCCACGAGATGGTCATTGACCATTCCGGTGGCTTGCATATGGGCATAAACCACGGTGGTTCCTACAAATTTAAATCCTCTTTTTTTAAGGTCCTTGCTGATGGTATCACTTAAGGGGGTATTTGCAGGTAGATCCTTCGTGGATGTGAAGGTGTTTTTAATGGGTATGTCGTCCACAAAGCCCCAAATATAAGTACTAAAACTACCGAATTCCTTTTGTATTTCTATAAAGGCCTGCGCATTGGTCACCGCGGCTCTCACCTTGAGCTTATTCCGAATGATCCCTTCATTTTGCAATAATTCCTCGATCTTATCCTCCCCGTAAGCAGCTACTTTTTGGTAATCAAAATGATCAAATGCTTTTCGAAAATTTTCTCGTTTTCGCAGAACGGTGATCCAACTCAAACCTGCTTGAAAGGTTTCAAGGATGAGGAATTCAAATAGGGCGGTATCGTCTTTCACCGGAATTCCCCATTCGGTATCGTGGTAAGCCACATAGAGCGGATCATTTCCGCACCAGGCACAACGCTGTTTCATACAAAATCTGTTTGACGGGAAATTACAAAATTATTCTTGGCCGGGAAATAGATAACTGATCGTTCCCAATTGTCTTGGTTTATCTACTTTGGTATTGAACAGCGATCCTTTGGCGTATTCCAAAGCTGCATCGATCAGGCAAACATTCGTGGTAGTGGATAGGGTAGGGTTGTAATCGGCTTTGACTACTTCTCCCAAACCATTGACTTCAATGGTAATGACTATTTTCCCACCGGAATCGCAGGTATAAACGGGATTGAGTAATTCGACCGACTTGCGATCCACTAATCGGTAACTGATGGTGGTCTTGCGATTGACCGATTTAGACGGTTGTAATTTCTTTTTTTTGGCAGCAGCCTGCTCCAATTTATCTTTCACCTCTTCCAGTTTTTCCTGAGCTTTACCGAAATCGGTGTCATTTCCCGAATTTTCAAAATCGTAGGACATGGGATCCGGTAAGGACTCTTCCTGAAATTCTTCATTTCTGCTATTCTCGATCTCACTGATGAATTTTTCAGCTTCATTGAAAGCCGAGTGGGTTTGGATCTCTACTCGCTCTACCGGGACAGTGAGGGCGATTTCTTCCTCTTCTTCCGGGAAGATCTCCGCATATTCTACAGGAACCGTTTCTTCTACTGTTTCCTGTTGTTTGTTGAGTTTTACGGAAACTAATAATAAGATGAGGTTTCCCACCAACAAAGTGGTGATTAAAAAGGCTTTATAGGAATAGTTCAGGTTCACAGCACAAAAGAAGGAAATTTCCGATTAATAATGACCTGATTTAAAAGGTTTAACGCTTTTTTATGCGTTTTTGATGACGGTTTCAAACTCAGTAATGCTGATGGCATTATCTACAGAAAAATCGCCAATACGCGTGCGTCGCAAGGCTGATAAATAGGCACCATTGTTCAACACTTTTCCAAAATCGTGGGCTAAGGACCTAATATAGGTTCCTTTGCTGCAGACTACGCGAAAATCCACATTTGGCAATTCGATCCGTGTTATTTCAAAAGCAGCGATATGTATTTTTCGTTTGGGTATTTCCACTTCTTTTCCGCTTCGGGCAAATTCGTATAATCGTTTGCCATCTTGTTTTAAAGCAGAGAACACAGGAGGTTGTTGTTCGATCTCACCTAAAAATTGTAAGGTGGCAGAATGGATCTGTTCTTCAGTAATTCCGGTGATATCGAAGGTCTGATCTATTTCAGTTTCAAGATCATAACTGGGCGTGGTAGCGCCTAGCGTAAAAGTACCGGTATACTCTTTTTCCTGTGCCTGATAAGTATCTATTTTTTTGGTAAACTTTCCGGTGCATAGGATCAACAATCCACTTGCCAATGGGTCTAAAGTACCGGCATGTCCCACTTTTATTTTCTTTAACTGAAATTGTTTACGGATCAACCATCGCACTTTATTCACCACTTGAAAAGAAGTCCATTCCAAAGGCTTATCCAATAAGATAACTTGTCCTTCCTTGTAATTTTCAACAGTCATTAAATTACGGTAAGTTTTTGAACAAAAAAGTGAATCAATAAAATCAATGCTCCGGCGATGATTCGGTAAATACCAAAAAGCCTAAAACCGTGTTTGCTCAAATAATTAATGAACGATTTGATGGCGATGAGTGCCACGAGAAAACCTACGATATTACCTATGATCAGCAGGTTTACTTGTTCGGAGGATAGCTGAAAACCGGCCTGGTAATAATCATACAACTTTTTAACGGTGGCTCCCAGCATGGTCGGGATCGCCAGGAAGAAAGAAAATTCGGCGGCAACGGTTCGGGATAGTTTTTGGGTCATTCCTCCCACGATACTGGCGCCACTTCTTGATACTCCCGGTATCATGGCTAAGCATTGAAAGAATCCGATCTTTAATGCAGTGAGGTATGAGATTTCGGTTTCTTCCCCGGCACCAAACCAGTGATCCACTTTCAACAGAACAAGTCCTCCCAGTATTAGAGAAATCGCAACTGTAATCGGATTTTCCAACAAACCGTCAATAAAGTCATTTAGTATGAGACCCAACACAACCGCGGGAAGAAATGCAACAAATAGTTTGTAATAAAATTGGAGGGATTGAAAAAAGCGTTTGAAATATAATACCACCACGCTCAAAATGGTTCCCAGCTGAATTACGATGGTGAAAAGTTTTGTAAAATCTTCATGGGCAATTCCGAAAAAGGAAGAAGCAACGATCATGTGCCCTGTGGAAGAGATCGGCAAAAACTCGGTAATTCCTTCAATGATCGCTAAAACAATGGCTTCCCAAGTATTCATGGGCTATTCCTCCTCTTTATTCGGATTGAGCAATATCGCATATACCTCAAAACCGAAACCAATAAGAATAAGAGCAGGTGCGAGTCGGATACGTCTCCAACTATAGATGTCCGGATTAAATACATTGGGGTCATCACTTCCGCCGCCAGCCATCAATATGAAGCCGAAGGCAATAAGTGCAACACCTATCAACATGAAGATATAATTTTTACGTTCAAACAGGAAGGCATTATTCTTGGCTTCTTCTTTTCTTTTTTTTTCTCCCATTGCAAAGTGGTTATTGTGAATTCAAAGTTACATTATGTTTAGTAATAAAGTTCGTCGGTTCTTAAATTCAAAAAGCGTTGTGTTGCGAAAAAGGTGCTCAACCAACTGATGAAAACCCCCATCAGAAATATAAACAGGAATAATGCACTAATCAGTAATTTGTCCTGTAAGAACTGCATCTGCGGAAAATACTTGTCCAAATAATACAGCACTGCAGCCATTCCTAAAATGGCCACCGCGGAGCCTAAAATCCCCAACTTGATACTCTTCCAGATAAAAGGGCGTCGAATAAAACTTTTCGTGGCTCCTACCATTTGCATTGTTTTAATAGTAAAGCGTTTGGCATAGACCGAAAGTCGGATGGAACTGTTAATTAGTAAAACGGCGATGAACAGAAATATCGCACTGATCACTAGTACCCAAAGACTAATTTTTTTAATATTATCATTTAACAATACGATCAAAGGCTTGTCGTAAAGCACTTCGTCCACAAAATCCTTGGTCATGATTTCACTTTGTATTTCCTCCAGTTTAGTCGGAGAAACAAAATCAGCCAACATATATACGTCAATGCTGTTTTGCAGGGGATTATACCCTAAAAACTCCATAAAATTCTCACCAATGGCTGCACTGTGCTCTTCGGCCGCCTGTTCTTTAGAAACAAATGTGGCACTTTTAGTATACTCTGCAAGTGCTAAACTTTGCTGTAATTGATCGATCTCAACTTGTTTGGCTGTGTCCTTCAAGTAAACGGTCAAGGCAATTTTTTCTTTGAAATGATCAGCGACTTTCTTGGTGTTTAAGACCAATAATCCCAGCAAACCCAATAAAAATAACACCAGGGAAATACTTATCACTACCGAGAAGTAGGATGAGATCAAACGTCGTTTTTGATATTTTTCAAAGGTAGATGCCATGGTTTGGGTCTTTGGTTTGGTAAAAATACAAGGATTTTTACTACTTTGAATACCTAACGTTTAAACTTTTCTCTTTCGTACAATAACTGTAAATTTGCCCCTGCCTTTTAATGGAGAAAGGCATTGTTGACGAATAACCGCATGAGTAAATATCATTTTAACGATATCGAAGCCAAATGGCAGCAATATTGGGCCAAGAATCAAACCTTTAAGGCCGAAAATAAAAGCGACAACCCGAAGTATTATGTCTTGGACATGTTCCCATATCCTTCCGGAGCCGGGTTGCATGTGGGGCATCCACTGGGGTATATCGCCAGTGATATCTATGCGCGTTATAAGCGTCACAAAGGATTCAATGTGCTGCATCCACAGGGATACGATAGTTTTGGGCTCCCCGCCGAGCAATATGCAATACAAACGGGTCAACATCCTCGTAAAACCACTGACGAGAACATCGCACGCTACCGCGAACAATTGGATAAGATTGGTTTTAGCTTCGACTGGAGTCGTGAAGTGCGCACCAGTGACCCCGAATATTATAAATGGACCCAATGGATCTTCATTCAATTATTTGAAAGTTGGTATGATAAATCAGCGGATAAAGCGCGGGCTATAGTTGATCTGGAAAAAATATTTTCGGAAGAAGGAAATGCGAAAGCGAATGCAGTCTGTGATGATCATGTAGCCTATTTTTCCGCTAAAGAATGGAACTCCTTTTCTTCTGAAGAAAAACAGCAGATCCTCTTAAAATACCGACTAACCTATTTGGCAGAAACGGAAGTGAATTGGTGTCCACAACTAGGAACTGTTCTGGCCAATGATGAGATCGTGAACGGAGTCTCCGAGCGTGGCGGGTATCCGGTGGTGCGTAAAAAGATGAAACAGTGGAGCATGCGTATCACTGCCTATGCACAACGGTTATTGGATGGATTGGACACCATCGATTGGCCACAGCCATTGAAAGACTCGCAAACCAACTGGATCGGTCGTTCCAAAGGGGCTTCGGTTACCTTTAAAGTGAAAGATCACGATGCGGAGATTGAGGTTTTCACGACACGCCCCGATACTATTTTTGGCGTGAGCTTTATGACCTTGGCACCGGAACACCAACTTGTAACGCAATTGGTGACTAGTAAGCAGAAAAATGCGGTTGAAACGTATATCGAAGCAACGGCTAAGCGAAGTGAAAGGGAGCGTATGGCCGATGTAAAAACTATTTCGGGAGTGTTTACAGGTGCTTATGCCGAACATCCTTTCACAGGAAACTCAATTCCCATCTGGATCGGAGATTATGTTTTGGCCGGGTATGGAACAGGAGCTGTGATGGCCGTTCCATGTGGCGATCAGCGCGATTACGATTTCGCAAAGCATTTCAATTTACCCATTCCCAATATTTTTCAAGGGATCGATATCAGTGAAGAAGCCTATGCGGATAAAGAGAATGCCGTTATTGCGAATAGCGATTTTATCAATGGTTTGGACTACGAACAAGCTACTCAGAAAGTAATTGAAGCTCTGGAAGCGCAGGGACAGGGGAAGGGGAAGATCAATTATCGATTACGCGATGCGGTTTTCAGTAGACAACGCTATTGGGGAGAGCCTTTCCCTGTCTATTATAAAAATGGACTTCCTCAGATGATCGATGCAAAGCATTTACCGCTCACTTTACCGGAAGTAGAAAAATACCTTCCAACCGAAGATGGAGAACCACCTTTGGGAAGAGCCGGTTTATGGGCCTGGGATACAGTAAAGAATGAAGTCGTGAACAATGATCTGATAGACCATCAAACCATTTTTCCATTGGAATTGAATACGATGCCGGGCTGGGCGGGAAGCAGCTGTTATATGTTCCGCTATATGGACCCGAGGAATGATGCTGAATTTGCCTCAAGGGAAGCCTTGGATTACTGGCAGAATGTAGATCTTTACTTAGGAGGAAGCGAGCATGCGACAGGACATCTTTTGTATAGTCGTTTTTGGACTAAATTCCTGTACGACCGCGGTTTCTTTGGGGTAGATGAACCTGTAAAGAAATTGATCAACCAGGGAATGATCCTGGGGGAGAGTGCTTTTGTTTTTAGAGTGGAAGGAGAGAATAAACTAGTTTCTGCATCAAAAAAGGGCGGTTACGACGTGCAACCCATCCATGCCGATGTTTCTTTTGTGAATACCTCCAATGAATTGGACATTGAAGTTTTTAAAAACTGGCGTCCTGAATTTAAGGATGCGGAATTCCTTACAGAAGCGGATGGGACATTCAAAGTTTCCCGCGAAGTCGAGAAAATGTCTAAATCAAAGTACAATGTGGTCAATCCTGATGATATCTGTGATCAATATGGAGCAGATACCTTGCGCATGTACGAAATGTTCCTGGGGCCGTTGGAACAAGCCAAGCCCTGGAGCACTGCCGGGATTACGGGCGTACATAATTTTTTGAAGAAGCTTTGGAAATTGTATCATTCGGGACCGGAGGAAAGTTTTTACCTGAGCGAAGGGTCAGCGACCAAGGACCATTTAAAAACCCTTCATAAAACGATAAAGAAAGTAGCAGAGGACATTGAGCACTTTAGTTTTAATACTTCGGTCTCTACCTTTATGATCGCGGTGAACGAGCTTACCGCTCAAAAATGCAATGCAAGGGAAATTTTGGAACCATTAGCAATTATCATTTCTCCTTATGCCCCACATATTGCGGAGGAACTCTGGAATAAATTGGGTCATATAGGAAGTATCTCGACAGCCGCATTTCCCATATTCGACGAACAGCACTTGATAGAAAGCAGTAAGGCGTATCCGGTATCTTTTAACGGAAAGATGCGTTTCACTATGGAACTCTCATTAGACCTGTCA
>JAHEMZ010000005.1:23768-74487 GCA_024643385.1 Flavobacteriaceae bacterium
AGTAAGCTATCCAATTTTGTGATCATGGCGGGATTGATATTAGCCGCTTCAGGGTCAATATTGGGCCAAACTCTTTTCCTAATTGGGATTATTTTATTTGCGATGACAACCGCCTTTGCCTTTATCACGCTACCGGTTGAATTTGATGCCAGTAAGAGAGCCTTGGTGTGGTTGAAAAGTCATAACATGGTCACCCAACAAGAATTGTCAGGAGCTACGGACGCGTTGAAATGGGCAGCAAGGACCTATGTCGTTGCCGCTTTAGGATCTTTGGCGACTTTGATCTATTTCATTATGATGTTCATGGGACGGAGGTAATGAAATGCAAAAGAAAAAAAGCCACTTTGAAGAAAGTGGCTTTTTTTTATCCGGCTACATTATTGGGATTGTACCCCATATAGGCCGTGTGTTTTTCAATGAAATGAATTCCAAAAGATTCTAATTCTTTCAAAATGGGAGCATATACTTCTTTTGTGATCGGAATTTGAACCCCGGGGGTAGTGATCTCTTTGTTCAAGATCTTTAAGGCCGCAATAGCAACCGGCAATCCTACGGTTTTTGCCATTGCCGTATAGGTTTGGTCTTCCCCGATCAATACCATGCTGCTGTCGATCTGTTTTTTCTTACCATCAATTTCGTATCCGAACTTATGGTACATAACGATCATGTCCTTATCGTTCGGCCTTAAGGTCCATTTGTCCATCAAAATCTTTTGCAGTGCTTGCGCGGGGGTGGCATCTTTGATCCCTATTTTCTTTTCCGCGTTGAAAATATCCAATTCTTCCAGTTTTCCCCACATTAGATCATCCTGATCTATCTTCAGATTGTGGCGTAATTTCAATTCTACCGAATCTGTGGGAGAGTAGGGTAGGAATAAATTGATGAATTGACGGTAAGAAAGATTTTCCGAATCGGGGATGATGTAACTATCGTCTGTCATTCCCAGCTGTACGAACATATTCCACGCTTTGCTGAACCCAATATGTCGCATGGTTCCACGATACAAGGTGAGGATATCTTCTAATCCGTAAATACTCCGATACTTTAGAGAGTTTCGATTCGCATACGCCTCAAAACGTCCATACCCTTCAATTTCCAGGAATTCCGTTCTGCGAAAAAGGCGGTGATAGGGAATATATTTATAGGTGCCTTCTTGAATAAATTCAGCCGCTCCTCCCTGTCCTGCGATAACCACATTTCTCGGATTCCAGGTGAATTTATAATGCCATAGGTTGTCATCGCTTTCGGGTGCGATCAAGCCTCCGGTAAACGATTCGAACAACAGCATCTTTCCTCCGTTGTCCCGAATTTTATCGATCACCTGCATGGCGCTCATATGGTCGATACCGGGATCTACGCCAATTTCATTCATAAAGACCAATCCTCGTTCCTTGACCTGGGCGTCAATGTCCTGCATTTCCTTACTCACATAGGAAGCTGTTACCAGGTGTTTCCCGTATTTCAAACAATCCAATGCCGCTTCCATATGTAAACTTGCCGGAAGCATGGAAATGATAAGATCGTTCTGCTGGATGACGGCTGCTCTGTGTTTTGCATCAGACACATCAAAGTAAATACCCTTGGCATTGGTATGTCCTTTAGTAAATTTTTGCGCATGCTCCTCTGAAATGTCTCCGATGGTGATGAATAGATCTTCCGAAGAGGATTTATCCAATAAATAACGGATTAGACTGGTGGCCGAACGACCTGCACCGATAATTAAAATATGACGCATACCAAATGGTTTTTCGTAAATTTGTTAGGAAATTTTGATAGCACGAAAGTACTAAAATCGTTTGTGAACCTATGAATAAATTAAACAAAAAAGTGCTAATCACTTCCAGTATACTGGGGGCCATTACGATAGGGATTGGAGCATTTGGTGCTCACGGATTGAAAGAGCTGGTGGGTTCCGATGCCATAAGTACTTTTGAAACAGCGGTCCGCTACCAAATGTACCATGTAATTGCATTATTGATGCTGGGGCTTTCGGGAAAAATTCCCGCTACTACTTTGAAATGGGTGTCCCGGTTCTTTGTAGGGGGCATCCTATTATTTTCCGGTTCAATTTATTTGTTGGTGTTGAAGGATTTCCATCAGATATCTACAAATATACTAGGGCCGATAACTCCAATCGGCGGGCTTTTATTTATAGCGGGTTGGCTTAGATTGGGTTACGGATTTTATAAATTAAAATAGGCAGAATTTTGCTTTTTTTGGCAGCGTTTTCCGTTTCCTTTTTTTATTTTTGCCTATACAACAAAACCAATGTTATGGTAGATAACGGGCAAGTTACGAAAACGATTTCGTTGGAATCTTACGGAATTAAGAATGCAAAAGTAAGGTACCAGCTCTCCTCCGAAGAACTTCACTCAGAAACAATAGAAAAAGGACAAGGAAAAGAATCCAGTACCGGAGCCTTAGCTGTTGATACAGGTGAGTTTACGGGACGATCTCCAAAAGATCGCTTTATTGTAAGGGATGAAATTACCCAAGACCGTATTTGGTGGGGTAATATCAATATCCCTTTCGAGACAGAAAAATTCGATAAATTATATGATCGTGTGGCGGATTATCTTTCCGGCAAAGAAGTATATGTGCGCGATAGTTATGCCTGTGCGGATCCAAACTATCAGTTGAATATTCGGGTGGTCAACGAATATCCTTGGAGTAATTTATTCGCTTTCAATATGTTTTTAAGACCATCGGATGAAGAACTTAAGGGGTTTGCCGCAGATTGGTTGGTATTAAACGCCCCGGGCTTTATGGCTGTTCCGGATCGTGACGGTACTCGGCAACACAATTTTGCTATTTTAAATTTCACCAAAAAGATCGCACTCATCGGTGGTACCGGATATACCGGTGAGATCAAGAAAGGGATCTTCTCTGCCTTGAATTTTATACTTCCGGTATTTAAAAATACACTGCCCATGCATTGTTCTGCCAACGTGGGTGAGGATGGAGAAACGGCGATATTCTTCGGACTTTCAGGAACAGGGAAGACAACTTTGTCTGCAGACCCGGATCGAAAACTGATTGGAGATGATGAACACGGTTGGACGGCAGAGAATACCGTATTTAATTTTGAAGGCGGTTGTTATGCAAAAGTGATCAATCTTTCGGAAGAGAATGAACCGGATATTTACAGAGCGATCAAACCGGGTGCTATCTTGGAAAATGTGATCATGAACGAAAATGGAGTCGTTGATTTTGCCGATGTATCTATTACACAGAATACAAGGGTAAGCTATCCGATCTATCACATTGATAATATTCAGGTTCCCTCTATTGGTCATAATCCTAAGAATATATTCTTCCTTACGGCAGATGCCTTCGGTGTATTGCCTCCAATCTCCAAGCTCACCCCCGGGCAGGCAGCCTACCATTTCATTAGTGGGTATACGGCAAAAGTGGCAGGTACAGAAGAAGGAATAGATGAGCCGCTGCCAAGTTTTTCAGCTTGTTTTGGCGCTCCTTTTATGCCGTTACACCCAACAGTGTATGCAGAAATGTTAAGTGAAAAAATGCAAAAAGCAGGAGTGAATGTGTGGTTAGTGAATACGGGATGGACCGGAGGACCTTACGGGATCGGTTCTCGAATGAAATTGAAATATACTCGAGCCATGATCACAGCGGCCATTGACGGTTCACTGGAGGAAGCAAATAAAGGGGATTATCATGTTCATTCGGTATTTGGAGTGCACCAACCCCGTGTTTGTCCCAATGTACCCACTTCGGTATTAAGTCCGCGTATGACCTGGAATAATGATGAAGGGTATTACAAAACAGCGCAGAAGTTGGCTAATTCATTTAAAGAAAACTTTAAAAAATTTGAAGATTACGCCAGTAAGGAAATCCTTGAAGGAGGACCTTTGGTATAGATAATAATTTGAATTTGATTGAAAAAAAAGGGCCGTCTCAAAAGACAGCCTTTTTTTTATAAATGTGGTAAAATAAATTATTTTTTCCCGTTCACCTCTCTGATATATTTTTCCAACGCCATGGTCATGGAGGGTGTTTCCGGAGTAGGGGCTTTTATATCCACCCTTAATCCGTAATCAGTAGCTGCTTTGATCGTGGTGTTTCCAAAAACCGCAATACGGGTTTCATTTTGTTTAAAATCCGGAAAATTCTCTAACAACGACTGAATACCGCTTGGGCTAAAGAACACCAAAATATCATAATAAACATCCCTTAAATCGGAAAGGTCGCTCACTACCGTTTTGTAGAAAGTGGCCTGTTTCCAATTTACACCCAATTCATCCAAAACGGATGGAACTTCCGGCTTTAATTTGTCAGAGGAGGGGAGTAAGAAAGCTTCGTTCTTGTATTTTTTGATCAGGGGGGAAAGTTCTGTGAAAGTGCGCTTACCCACATAGATCTTCCGCTTTCTATACACAACATATTTTTGAAGGTAAAAGGCCACGGCCTCGCTCAGGCAAAAATATTTCATGGTATCGGGCACCTTAAATCGCAATTCTTCGGCAATTCTGAAAAAGTGATCCACAGAATTTCTACTGGTAAGTATTATGGCAGTATATTTGGTGAGATCGACTTTTTGAGTTCTGACTTCCTTACTGGAAACACCTTCAACATGTATAAATGGCCTGAAATCTATTTTCACCTTTTGTTTTTCGATTAAATCGTAATAGGGAGAGTTCTCGACCTTAGGCTCTGGTTGAGAAACCAAAATAGTTTTCACCTTCATAAGCTACATTTTATCGTCTTAATTATACAAACACTTTGTATAGTATAATATAGGGTGCAATTTCAAGTGCGCAAAGATACAAAATAAAATAGAAGATATTTCGGAAAATTATAGTGTTGTTTCTTTTGATACTGGAAATGATAGAGAAAGCCTGAAGGAATAATAAGACGATAATAATGGCTTGAATGGTGCTGCCTGTTAGTGGCAGGCTGTAAAATAAGAGCACATTGATCCCCAGCAGGTAAAGCGATATAAGATTGGCGTAACTTAACTTTTCATACAAATAACCATCCATAAAAGACTGTATATTCAGAATGACTGCCATTAGTTTTTCAAAGATGTACTTTATAAGGACAAAGGCTAGAAATCCACTTATAATTGTGAGCAATAACCAAGGATGTTTCTCTGTAATGTCCGGTTGCTGGAATTGAAGTATGATATATATAAATAATGTAAAAGAAATAGTTTGTAAGGAAAACAACAGAAAATTAAAAGGATGTCTTACTTCGTATTGTTTACCTTCCAGGGCAAAGTATTTATCGGTGATGGGGAGTAAAAAAAATTCATGAAACCTTCGCGGATATAGGCTTCGGGTAATGGCTAAAACCACAAAAGCACCTACAAAAATAAGTGTGATCCAATAATTGTCGGTTAAATTCCTAAGCTCTAATTCCATAGTTATTACAGCCTAAAATTAATTCAAATTTTAGCGAAAAAAGCAATTTCTATTGAATAAATCCTAACTAAATAAAAACGATAAAATATTCTTAATACATGCCACCGGTCTTCAAAGGATAATCAAAAAAGAGGTACATTTGTTCAAAAAGGGAGGATGACAGGAGCCCTCGTGGTTGTGCCCACATACAATGAGATTGAAAACATCGAAAAATTGTTGCGCAATGTATTTGCATTGCAGCGCAGTTTCCATGTTTTAGTGGTAGATGATAACTCTCCGGACCTTACAGCTCTTAAAGTAAAAGAACTTTCGAAGGAGTTTCAGGGGAAGCTTTTTCTTATAGAAAGAGAGGGAAAATTGGGTCTGGGAACGGCTTATATAGAAGGATTTAAATGGGCCTTGGAGAATGGATACAGGTTCATTTTTGAAATGGATGCAGATTTTTCCCATAATCCAAACGATTTAATTCGACTTTATAATGCGTGCGAGCGTGAGGGGAATGATATGTCTATAGGATCTCGGTATAAAACAGGTGTGAACGTTGTTAATTGGCCGATGAGCAGAGTCCTCATGTCATGGATGGCTTCAAAATATGTTCGGTGGATCACCGGAATGAACATTTATGATACTACTGCCGGATTTGTTTGTTATCATCACAGCGTATTGGAAAAGATCGATCTGGATAAAATTCAGTTTGTTGGTTATGCCTTTCAGATTGAAATGAAATTTAAGGCTTATTTAAGCAAGTTTAAAATTGTAGAAGTTCCTGTAGTTTTTACCGACAGAACCAAAGGAGAGTCCAAGATGAGTGCAGGGATTATTTCTGAAGCTATTTTTGGAGTTATCTCAATGAAATTAAAGAGTTTATTTAAAACATATGAAATATGACGCATACGGTATTAATTAAAAATGCCAATATTGTCAATGAAGGTAAGATCATTAATGGCGACGTACTGGTGGAAGGTGATCGAATTGTAGAAATTGCTGAATCCATTAGTGCAAAATCATCTGATACATTGGTGATTGAAGCGGATGGCTTATATCTACTTCCGGGAATGATTGATGATCAGGTTCACTTCAGAGAACCGGGTTTGACCCATAAAGCTACCATCGAATCTGAATCAAGGGCTGCAGTGGCCGGAGGCATTACTTCTTTTATCGAAATGCCGAATACAATTCCTCAAGCTACGACTATCGAGCTTTTGGAAGAAAAATTTTCTCGTGCGGCAGAAACTTCCTGGGCCAATTATTCCTTTATGTTTGGAGGAACCAATGATAACTTAAAGGAAATTCTTAAAGTAGACGCTTCCAAAGTAGCTGGATTAAAATTATTTCTGGGATCCTCCACCGGGAATATGCTCGTAGATGATCCTAAGGTATTAGAAGAAATATTCAGCAAATGTAAGTTGCTCATTTCGACCCATTGTGAGGACGAAACTACCATCAAGAACAACCTCGAGAAGTATCAAAAGGAATATGGAGAGGACATTCCTATAGGTTTACATCCCGTGATCAGGAGTGAAGAGGCGTGTTATATTTCCAGTTCCCAGGCGATCGCCTTGGCCAAGAAGACAGGCGCTCGGCTTCATGTATTTCATTTATCCACTGAAAAAGAAACTCATCTCTTCGATAAGAAAAAATCCCTGGCCGATAAAAAAATTACCGCTGAGGTATGCATCCATCACCTATGGTTTACAGAGAAAGATTACAAAACACAAGGGTCAAAGATCAAATGGAATCCTGCCGTAAAATCACAGAAGGATAAAGATGGTTTATGGAAAGCTTTACTGGATGACAGAATTGACGTGATCGCAACGGATCACGCCCCTCATACATTAGAAGAAAAGAATCAAGTGTACACTAAGGCTCCTTCGGGAGGACCCTTGGTACAACATGCTTTGATTGCACTACTTGAGATGTATCATAAGCAAGTAATATCATTGGAGAAAATAGTGGAAAAATTCGCTCATAATCCTGCCATTTTGTTTGAGATCAAGGATCGGGGCTACATACGAACAGGCTATAAAGCCGATCTGGTATTGGTTGATCTCAACGCTCCATGGACGGTTAATAAGGCTAATATTTTCTACAAATGTGGCTGGTCCCCTTTTGAAGGCACTGTTTTTAAGTCAAGAGTCACACATACCCTTGTGAATGGAGTGATCGCGTATGAAAAAGGAAAGTTCCCTAATCGTTCGCACGGAGAAAGATTAACCTTTGATCGAGGATGAGAATTGCAGGTTACATAGTAATTTTATTATTGGTTGGGGCCTGTCAGGAAGTAATTCGACCTGAAAAACCGAAAAATTTACTCTCAAAAGAAAAGATGATTGAGATCTTGGTCGAATCCTATACCGGAAACTCGGCGCGAAGTATTGATAACAGAAAACTAAGAGATGCGGGCGTACAATTAGATTCCATTCTTTACAAGAAATTTGATGTTGACAGCCTCACTTTTGCTGAAAGTCATGTATATTATTCTTCACAGTTGAATGACTATATCTACATCATCTCAGAGGTGGAAAAAGTCCTTACTGCCAAGAAAAGGATTTTAGATTCTGTGATTCAAGAAGAGGCAAAGGCGCAACGAGATACGTTGGATAAAAAGCGGGAGGAACGAAGAACATTGAAGGATTCGGCACAAGGCGTTAAACTTATTGAACCTGCCAAGGATTAACGAGGATAGTGGCCAACCACTCTTTTAAGGGTTTCTTCTAAAGGAATAAATTCGAATACCAATTGGTCCTTAATCTTTGATGAATCATAGGAGGAATGACTGTACATCGATCTAATAGTTGCTTTTAAAAGGAATCTTTTGGTCCCAAACAGAAAACTTGACATTCCATCCAAATAACTAAGTAGTAATAACACGGATTTATTTAATTTCCTTT
The DNA here is from genome assembly GCA_024643385.1 of Flavobacteriaceae bacterium. Classification (GTDB taxonomy): domain Bacteria; phylum Bacteroidota; class Bacteroidia; order Flavobacteriales; family Flavobacteriaceae; genus JAHEMZ01. Next base: position 32,044 of record JAHEMZ010000005.1, read on the forward strand.
TAGGAGGGGCGATCCCAAACTCCTTTGACAGCCCCGTTAAAAGTTTTAAATAACTTGCATTTTCAGCGACAAGAATGAACTGTTGATTGATAATGGATTCATTCATAATTCGAACCATGCTCTGAACCACATCTCTTACATCGACAAACCCTGTAGAGCCATCGGGATAAAAGGAAACACCTTTCGCAGCTCTTTTTACAATGACACCGCTCCCTGAATCCCAAAATCCCTCTCCCAGAATTACACCGGGATTAACAATGACGGCTTTCAGTCCTTCTTGCGTACCTCTCCAAACCTCCATTTCGGCTCCGTATTTGGTGATCGAATAAACGCTATTCATATCTTCAGGATTCCAAGGGACCTCTTCATTGATAGGGGAGTCGTCTTCGGATTTTCCGAGCGTGGCAACGGAACTTACATGGCATAACTTGGAGACCTTATGCGCTAGACATAAATTTACAATATTGGCAGTCCCTTCAATGTTGGCTTTTTGTAACGCATGAAAATGCTTGGTATTAAAACTGATAAAAGCAGCACAATGATAGACTTGCGTAATTCCTTCGAAGACCTTTGTCAGCGCAGGTACTTCAGTGATGTCGGCCTCTATCCACTCAATTTTATGGAAGTATTCTTCTGCTTCCGAAGTGTAGAATGAAAATACTTCTTTGACCGAATCCAAATGACTTGATTTTCGGTGAATAGCCCTAACCGTGTCGTGGGTCTGAAGTAAATGATACAACAAATGGGCACCTACCAAGCCGGTACCACCGGTAACTAAAATCATAAAGCTAATGTACTATTTATACCGCTCTTTTGAAATAATAGTTTTTCCTTTGTAAACTTTACTTTTTTAAATGGTCCCCCTATCTTTGTCCCCGGAGAACAATTCTTATTAATAAAGCGTGAATCTGTCTTTTTTTGAAGTTATAAAGCTGAAAAAATATGTAGGTTTGCGACAAAACAGTAAACATGCCTAAAAATTTTGTTGAAGAGCTGACCTGGCGCGGGATGATTCATGATGTTATGCCCGATACTGAAACTCACCTGAATGAAATGATGCGGAGTGCGTATGTGGGTTTTGACCCCACCGCAGACTCCTTGCATATCGGAAACTTGGTGCCTATCATGCTATTGGCTCATTTTCAACGCTGCGGGCATCAGCCTGTTGCACTGGTAGGAGGAGCTACAGGTATGATTGGAGACCCGTCCGGGAAATCGAGTGAACGAAATCTTTTAGATGAAAAAACCCTTCGACACAATCAGGAATGTGTAAAGAAGCAACTTTCTCATTTTTTGGATTTTACCTCAGCTTCCCCTAATCAGGCCTTATTGGTCAATAATTATGACTGGATGAAGGATATTAGTTTTTTGGACTTTATCCGTGATGTAGGGAAACATATTACTGTTAATTATATGATGGCCAAGGATTCGGTAAAGAATAGGATCTCAGGAGAATCCAGTGAGGGGATGTCGTTTACGGAGTTTACTTACCAGTTGGTGCAGGGCTATGACTTCCTGCATCTTTATAGAGAATTTCAATGTACCCTTCAGATGGGCGGAAGTGATCAATGGGGCAATATTACCACAGGAACAGAACTTATCAGACGTATCGGAAATGGTAAGGGCTATGCGCTAACTTGTCCGTTGATCACCAAAAGTGACGGAAGTAAATTCGGAAAAAGTGAAGGAGGGAATATCTGGTTAGATGCTAATCGAACTTCTCCCTATAAATTTTATCAGTATTGGTTGAATACCAGTGATGAAGATGCGGAGAAATACATTAAAATATTTACGTTCTTAGATCGCGAAACTATTGAAAGGTTGGTTGTAGATCATAAAGAAGCTCCGCATGAAAGAACACTTCAGAAACGGTTAGCGGAAGAGGTGACCATAACGGTGCACAGTAAATCTGAATACGAAAATGCCGTTGCGGCCTCTGAAATATTATTTGGAAAATCTACTTCAGAAGATCTGAAAACCCTGAACGAAAAGACCTTTCTGGAAGTTTTTGAAGGGGTTCCACAAGCTGAAATTTCAGTTTCTGAATTGTCGCAAGGGATGGATATCGTTACTGCCTTATCAGAAAAAACCCATTTTTTAAAGTCGAATGGCGAGGCTAGAAGGGCCTTAAAGGAAAATTCCATCGCTGTGAATAAAGAGAAGGTCTCTGAAGGATATGAACTCAGCGGGAAGGATCTTATCAGCGATCAATTTATCTTATTGCAACGAGGAAAGAAAAACTACTTTATCCTGAAATTCATTTAATAGAAAAACCCCGCATTCAGCAGGGTTTTTCAACTAACTAACCAACCAATTATGATAGTAGAAGGGAAAGTTCCCTTTTTCATAACATTGGTTTGGTCGGAATGAATTTGGATTCCTTACAAGCGTTACATAAAATTTGAAACTTCCGGATAAGGAATCAGCGAACTTATAAGCATGGCAATACTTTCCTTCACAATTAACGTGATGCTGACTAAGGTAACGGCCACCATTATCGCTACGGCTACATTGTTATTTTTTATGGCTTCAAATTCATTGATCCCTCTTGTTAACAGGGAGAAGAGCATAAAAACGGTGGCGTTTAGAATGACCGCCATTATAAATCCGATGAATAAATAAATTCCGGAATATTGCACGATCGTCGTTAGGTCAATCACTTCAGTTTGAGTGGTGGCCAATCGTACAATATTGGTAATGGAAGGTAATATTTCACTCAGGATCATCCCAATGCTCATGACAATTCCCGACGTAAAAACAGTAAATGCGATATTATCACCTTTAAGGTCGGTCTGTTTAAAGAATAGGCGATGAAGAATACTGTAGGATACATAAATGATGACCACTGTGATAACAATAGAAAGCACAATTTCAAATAGGGCAAGGGTAAAGAGTTGCTTGTTCATACGTTTATTATTTGCTGGTTAGTACTACATACCAATGGGTGATGTCGTTAAAATTTCCCGGAAGTTGTCCCACGGGATAATATTTGGCCGTTGTTTCCCAAACGGCATATTTTTTACCCGAATACATTTTATAGGTTCCTGAGGCGGGTAAATTAATACCAATAATAGAATGTCGATAAAAATCACTGTTCAAGATAGCTACGTCGTAGTTAAAATGCTTTAGTAACGAATAGATCAGAACGGTACGGGTGTCACAGTCCCCTTTTAGATTTTGAATAAATGAAACCGGGTTTTGGATGCCGTAGGATTTGTTCCCGATACAACATTCAGGACAATATTCTAGAAACTCTCTAATAGAATCTTCATAACTATCCGGAGGTAAACATTCATCCTGAAAGACAAAAGAATAGGGGATATCTTGGATACAGCTCACGATCATTTCGGCAAATTCCATTTGGTTAAATTCTCGCGTTTCATGTAGTTGTTCGAAAGTAGCTATCACCAGATCTAGACTGGGGGTATCTGAGCGTTCGATATAATCGTAGAGGCTTCCCCAGAAATTATCCTGATTGGAGGGTTTGTATAAATCGATGTAATTGAATAGTCTAAGAAAATCTTTTTCTCGCACCGCCAGGTCGCCTTCAAAATTATTTCCGTAATTATCTTTCCATATTCTATGACTCAAATAAACAGCTATCGTGTCATTTTTTTCTATGATAAAAGAAGTTCCGACGCCCTCCTCCATTTGAAATTTGCTTTCGTCGTGCGCAGTTGTTCTGATAAAATTGAGAAGAGAAAGTAGCACCCAGCGTGCAGCTAAGACCAAAAGGAATACAAATACAATATTTCTAATAATCGTTACCGAATTCGACCTGCCTAAAAGTTTGATCGTGAAAGAAATACCAATCAATACCGATATAAAAAAAGAAACAATCAGCGGAAGGTCGCTAAAAGTAATTATAAGCAACGTCGCGCCAAAAGTGATCACACTAAAGGAGAAAAGCCAGGCACAGCCGTTTTTATTTTTGTGTGGTTCAGCCATTAGAGTACCATCAAGTTGCAGCCGCGAATATCGCTATGATCAAATCGACCGATTATTTCAAAACTACCATCCAGGTTTACCTTTCCCAGATCCTGTGTCGCTATAAAAGCACACGAATACAGGTTAGCCAGATCAATAACATTTATACCCCCGGTCTTTCCTTTGAGGTAAGTAAATGGATCCTCCGGATCCCGGGTGAGAATTTTCATCCATGGAGGACATTTAAACACCCCTCCTTTTACCGCGTATGCTTGTGAAAGCAATTCGGTCATTCCGTATTCACTATGAATCTCTTCGGTTCCAAAACCTGCTTTAAGCAACTCATGCAATGCTTCTTTGATCAATTCATTCCGTCTTCCTTTCATGCCTCCGGTCTCCATAACGATGGTGTGTTCCAGTTTAAAGTGGTCCATTTCAATCAGATCGAGCAGGGCATAGGAAACGCCTATCAATAATGTCTTTCTTTGTTCTGCTTCCAATTGACGTAATTTTACCGCGAGCCCTTTCAGGTCCTGCAGATAAAATCCGCTATCTGCACTGTTACTTTGTTGGATCAATTCATTGACCATTGCGATCAGCGAAGATCCTTCTCGTTCCAGATAGGAGGGCAAAAGAGCAAGAATCGTCCAATCTTCTATGGGTCCATACACGTCTTGAAAACCGGTCAAAAAACTTTTACGATACAAGTTTACATCGGCAACGTAATGTTTGCTGGTCAAATTCCCTGTAGTGCCGCTACTCGTAAAAATGACTTCCGCGGGCAAGCCTGCTGCCAACACTTTATGCGATTTAAAGAACTGAATGGGGAGAAAGGGAATCTGTGCCAAGGTATTTATTTCTTCGGAAGAAATCTTTAAGAAGTCACAATAGTCCCGGTACACCTTTACATGCTTATATTGATAATGAAAGACAGCTAAGGCAACCCTTTCAAAGGCTTCCGAAGATGAAATTTCAAAAAGGTCTTTCTGTAGCATGTAGCATGTTTAGGCTTTTCAAAAATAGGGAATAAAAAAAGCTTTTGAGAAATCAAAAGCTTCTAAATAACAGGCCTTTATTATCGTACTGCAAATTTTTTGGTAGCGGAAAATTTGCCTTGAGTGATCTGAATGAAATAAACCCCGCTGTTGAGTGAACTGATCGTAAGGGTATCTTTTTGCAGCAAAGTACTAAGGACTTCTTTTCCCAAAACATCAAAAATCCTTATTTGTTTTGGACCGATTAAAGGTGAACTAATAACGAGTTGGTCATAGGCCGGATTGGGATAGATCTCGAAATTAGGATTATTTTCTTCGGAAATACCCAAATCTCCATTAAATATAATTTGATCAAAGAAGAATGCTTCGACACCTGCATTGGTCCTTGCTTCTATAATTAATTGTACTTGTGCATTGCTTTCCAGCGGGGTGGTGACCGTTATCCAAGTACCTTCAATGCCAAGATCATTGATGTCACTTCCTGTGGTATTCAATAAGTCGGTTTCAAATCCTTGACCTAAATCTTTGATATAAATTCGAAGTCGATCCGAAGAAGCTATATTTTCGGTGCCATCGCCCTCATAGCCTGTTTCGTTGATAAAAAAATCGATACTTACAGTGGGATTTGAAACTCCGGTCAAATCTACCGGATCAAATTCTAAAATAAAGTTTCCATCGCAATCGCTCATTTCGTAGCCCTTCGATCCGTCCGGATAAGCTGAGACAATGCTTGTTCGATCGGTGACTCCTACCGTATCACCATCCGTAAGACCCACATCGGGATCATTGTAAGGGACATACTTTGCGCTGAACCCAAGCTCATTGCCGGTTGATGTCCAGTTGACAAGAGGTTCATTTGTATTGTCCATAAGGTCATGGGCAATAGCGGGATCCCCTTGATCCACATAAGAACCATTATACAATAAGGGATCTTCAAAACTGCTAAAAGCAATTTGAGCAAAACAAGATACTCCATACAGGAGTGTTAAAAAAGAGAATACAGTTTTCATAATGTGATTGTTTTATTAATTTGACTTATACAATTTTCCCTTTGGAAAGGCTTAGAAAAGCACCCGAACAAAATTAGACAGCAACAATTGCTATCATCTCAATTTGGGAAGGGAGCGTCAAATAAGAAAACCTTACTAAGAATGTGAATGCGGTACATTAGGAAGCCCCAAAGTAAGTTCTAAGATAAAATTTTAAAGGTTTCAAAATGAATCAGAATGAGACTTAGGTTCAGTTATAAGTACTCATTTATAAATTCAAGGCGGATAAATTTGACAACCAGGAAAAGCAGATAGGCAAGGAGCTCCTTTTTACTCATCAATTAGTATTCTTATATTCTTATAAAGTTGTTCAAACCTTTTTATACTGTCGACATTTCTTCCGCTTTTTTTTTATAAATTGTTACTTACAATGTTACATAATCGTTAACATTAGGTTTAAAAATAGTCGTGGTTCCCTGAATGACGTATATTTATCCCTCCTAGAAATACCGCTTAGAATGAAGAAAAAAGATATAAAAATATTACTGGTTGATGACGAGCCGGATATATTGGAAATCCTAGGGTATAACCTCTCTGCCGAAGGGTATCAAATACATACGGCAGAGAATGGAGTGCAAGCTTTGGCTCAAGCAAAAAAGCATCTGCCCCATCTGATTGTTTTAGATGTGATGATGCCTGAAATGGATGGAATTGAAGCCTGTGAGAAACTTCGCGGTATTCCTGAACTTTCCGAGACCATTATAACTTTTCTGACCGCCAGAGGGGAAGATTATTCTCAAGTCGCCGGATTTGATGCGGGGGCAGACGATTATATCACCAAACCCATAAAACCTAAGGTATTAGTGAGTAAAGTGAAGGCCCTTTTGAGAAGGTTTAAAGAGCCTGAAATGGTCGAAAACAATATTAAGTTAGGGAATCTGATCATTAACAGAGAGGAATATAAAATTCTGAAAGGGAAAGAGGAGATCGTTCTTCCCAGAAAAGAATTTGAATTGTTAGCTTTATTGGCCTCTAAGCCTGGAAAAGTATTCAAGCGAGAAGAAATTTTGGATACCGTTTGGGGAAATGAAGTGGTCGTAGGTGGGCGTACCATCGATGTTCATATTCGAAAACTAAGAGAAAAGATCGGAGACGAACGATTTAAAACGGTCAAAGGAGTTGGATATAAGTTTGTGGTTTAATGGCCAAGTTATTTAAAACAACCTATAAGTTTGCCGGATATACCTCCTCGTTCATTACTTTATTCCTAACAGCCCTGTTAGGAGTTTTTTTTTACGTTCAAGGGGAGATCCCTTACGGATTACTGTTACTATTCTTTTTTATTTGTTATTTGGCATCCTTTTTTATCATTCAATATAGGGTTGAGAAGTTTATCTATAAACAAGTAAAGAAGATCTACAATGATGTCAGGCTTCTTGATGCAAGTACTTTCGACAGAAAACGAATCACGACAGACATGGCTACATTGACCAAAGAGGTGGAACGATTTGCAGAGGATAAGAAGTTGGAGATCGAAACCTTAAAAGATCGTGAGAACTACCGAAAGGAATTTATGGGGAATGTAGCGCACGAATTGAAAACTCCCTTATTTACTGTTCAGGGTTATATCCTCACCTTATTGGATGGAGCGATGAAGGATAAGACCGTCCGAAAAAAATACCTTCAACGGGCAAATAAAGGAGTGGAACGTCTCATCTATATTGTGAATGATTTAGATATGATCACTAAATTGGAGGTGGGCGATCTGTTGCTGTACAAAGAGGATTTCAATATCATTGAGCTGGTCCAAAATGTATTTGATCTTTTGGAAATGAAAGCTGCTAAAAAGAATATTACACTCACTTTCGATATAGAGTATAAAGATAGCATTATGGTTTATGCCGACAGAGAAAGGATTCAGCAAGTATTGTCGAATTTGGTGGAGAATTCTATCAAATATGGAAAGCTGGATGGAACGACCGAAGTGAGTATTGAAAATCTGATCAAGAACAAGATCATTGTTCGTGTAACCGATAATGGAGAAGGAATCGAAAGAGAATACCTTGCCAGAGTATTCGAGCGTTTCTTCAGAGTGGATAAAAGTGGTTCAAGAAAAGTGGGGGGCAGCGGATTGGGATTGTCTATTGTAAAGCATTTAGTGGAGGCTCATTCCGAAAAGATCTATGTTGAAAGTCAGATCGGGATCGGTTCCGAATTTTCATTCACGCTCGAAAAGAGTAAATAGTTCCGGGAAGTTGGTGTCCTGATTTATATTTTTCAACCCCTTATAAAAAGGAATTTCATTTAATTTTTCCAGCGTAAAGTCGTCTTGTTTACAAGAGGGAACAATCCCTTTGTTCTTTAATTCTTTTGCCAGGTATTTTTGTTCGAACTGCCCGGGCGTGGGGATAAAGAAAGCTATCTTTTCCATAGCGGCAAGATCCATGATGGTCGTATATCCGGAACGTGAAATTACCCATCGACTTTCATTGATGGCTTTTTCTAAGGACGTACTCTGAAGGAAATTTACGATCGTAATATTTTCCTTCACATAGAAAGTCTCGCCCTCTTCTACCATTCCCCTTACCAATAAAACGCGGTACGAACTTCCTCGAAAGGCATCAAGTAGCTTTACTTCTAATAATGTTCTTTGGGGTTCCGGGCCTGATAAAAGCACCAGCACGTCATAAACGATAGGCATATTTCTAGGCTGCATTCTGCTTAGCGGACCCATATAGGTGACGGGAAATTTTACTTTAGCGGAATGTCCCAATTTACCGCTGAGGTTGTTCGGTCCTTTCAGATCAGGAACCCAGCAAGCATCATATTTTTTAATGATCCGTTGATGCAATTTACTGCTGAAGTAGGAAGTATTTCCACTTAGAACGTTCAATTGGTGGGTGATAAAAACAGAGGGGACATCGTTGCTTCGTACGCCTAATCGGTTATCACTGATGATTCCGTGAATTCTTCCTTCCGCGATGCATTGCTTCACCAGTTTCTTTTCCAGCGACATCACTTTTTTAATTTCCGGTAACTTCAAAAACAGTTTTAGCTTAAAAAATTCTCCTTTTTTGGGATAAGTAATATTATAAGCAGGAAGTTCCACCCAAGGTAGCACGGGGAATTCTTTTCTAAGCAGTGCCAAGGCCGCTCCATCACTCCCTATGAGTACTTTGTAGTTGTTGCTTAACAACGCTCGTATGATGGGGATGCATCGTGTAGCATGACCTAATCCCCAATGCAGAGGCGCAACTAAAATGGTTTTATCAGGCATTCTTAAATGAAATTATCGATATCGCATTCAACATTTCTGTAAAAACAAAAGTAACCATTAATAGTCACCTATATATTTCCGTAATTTTACCAAATATTTAAAGAAATAGTAAGGAGTGGGAAGCAAGAACAAATTAAAACGGTTTAAAGAAAATGAATCTTTTGGCAATGTCGTCCAGCCAACGCGGGAAGACCTTTTAAACGAAAATTTTCCATGGAAGGGAAACTGGAAACAAGGATTTTTTAAAAACGATCAGCCGCTGGTACTGGAACTGGGTTGCGGGAAGGGTGAGTATTCCGTGAACCTGGCACAAAAGTATCCCGGTAAAAACTTCCTGGGTGTTGATATCAAAGGGGCGCGTTTTTGGCGAGGAGCCAAAACTGCTTTAGCGGAAAACCTGGTCAATGTGGGTTTTCTTCGAACACAGATCGAATTAATTACCCATTGCTTTGCGGAGGGGGAAGTAGATGAAATATGGATCACCTTTCCCGATCCTCAAATTAAATACAAGCGAACCAAGCACCGTCTTACTAACGAAGAATTCCTGGATAAATACCGTAAAGTGCTAAAGCCGGAGGGGATCATTCACCTGAAGACCGATAGTGAGTTCATGCATGGCTACACATTAGGATTGCTGCATGGGTTGGGCGAAAAGATCAATTACGCTCATCATGACGTCTATGGAAGTACCGGATCCCCGGAGGAAGTTACTTCCATTCAGACATTCTATGAATCTCAATATCTGGAAAAAGGAAAGAAGATCACCTACGTGAGTTTTCAGTTGGCTTTCAAATAATTGTGTATCTTCACAAAGCAAACTAACCTAAATGTCCTTAATTGCCAATTTTGCCATCGGGTTTCTGGCCGCCTTAGTAGGGGTTATTCCTCCCGGCCTCCTGAACATGACTGCCGCTAAAATTAGCATCAATCAAGGTCGTAAAGTGGCGCTCTTATTTTCGGCAGGAGTTTGCACTATCGTTTGCTTGCAGACCTTTATTGCGTTATTGTTTGCACGCTATTTGGAACGCCATCCGGAAGTAGTCGACACACTGCAGAAGGTGGCGCTGGGAATATTCATCTGCCTCACTTTGTATTTCTTCTTTATCGCACGCGATACCCGAAGAGAGGTGCCCAAAGAGATGGAACGGTCGAAGACAAATCGTTTTTTCTATGGAATTTTATTGGCAGCCATAAACTTACTTCCTTTGCCCTATTGGGTCTATATCAGTATTACCTTTTCATCCTTTGGATGGTTTTCGTTCGATCATTTGCCGCTTTGGTTTGCTGTCATCGCTTCCGGAATGGGAACTTTTGTAATGCTATTTATTTATGTACTTTTCTTCAGAAAACAACAGGATAAACAGCATATTCGGTTTAATATGAATTACGTAATTGGATTTATCACGGCAATAATTTCCGGGATTACCTTTTTGAAGATCTTCGAACTTCTATAAGTATGGTGGAGGAAAATTTCTTCGAACAGGTATATCGGGTGGCAAAGCTCATTCCTTATGGAAGAGTGACCAGTTATGGGGCCATTGCAAAATACTTAGGAGCAGCCGGTAGCGCACGGATGGTCGGATGGGCAATGAATGCTTCTCATAAGGACGAGGAAATACCCGCACATCGCGTAGTGAATCGGGTGGGTTTATTAACCGGGAAGCATCATTTTTCAGGGACTAATTTAATGCAACAGTTATTGGAAAATGAAGGAATTACAATAATCGACCATCAAATTCAAGAATTTGAAAAGTACTTTTGGGATCCGGTAAAGGAATTGCCCCATTAGGTGTTTTTTCTAGTGATAGCACTATAAATCATTTCAATTATACCTCTTCAAAAAACCAAGTTTTCCCCGTATATTTGTACTTTAGAATAATTCTAAATATTGAGGCATGAAATTTAGTAAACAAGATATTTTTAAGGCACTGGAAACGATCTCCCTCCCGGGAGAAGGAAAGAATATGGTCGAAAGTGGTGCGGTGATGAATGTGGTCACATTTGCCGATGAGGTGATCGTCGATTTAACAATGGCTACTCCGGCATTACATGTAAAGAAGCGCGCAGAAGCGGATGTAGTTAAGGCCATTCACGAACATGTTTCCAAGGATGCACAGGTAGTTGTCAATATAAAGGTCGAAGCTCCTGCGAAGCCGGAGAACCCAAATTTGATCAAAGGAAAACCGGTTCCCGGAATTAAAAACATCGTTGCGGTGGCGTCCGGAAAGGGAGGAGTAGGTAAATCTACGGTGACAGCAAATCTGGCGGTCACACTCTCTAAAATGGGTTTTAAAGTAGGTGTCCTGGACGCCGATATATATGGTCCTTCGATTCCGATCATGTTTGATGTGGCGTCAGAAAGGCCGCTATCTGTCAATGTCAATGGGAAGAGCAAAATGAAACCGATAGAGAATTATGGGGTAAAAGTGTTGTCCATTGGATTTTTCACCCAACCTAATCAGGCGGTGATCTGGAGAGGTCCCATGGCCTCAAAGGCTTTGAATCAACTTATCTTTGATGCAGATTGGGGAGAACTGGATTTCATGTTGATCGACCTGCCTCCGGGAACCGGTGATATTCATTTAAGTATCATGCAAGCCCTTCCTATTACCGGAGCAGTGGTGGTAAGTACTCCTCAAAATGTTGCCTTGGCTGATGCCAGAAAAGGAGTGGCAATGTTCCAACAAGAGAATATTCAAGTGCCGGTTTTAGGGATTGTAGAGAATATGGCTTATTTCACTCCCGAAGAATTACCGGATAATAAATATTATATCTTCGGAAAAGAGGGGGCTAAGCACTTGGCCGAAGATCTTGAGGTGCCATTCTTAGGTGAAATACCCTTAGTTCAAAGTATACGAGAGTCGGGCGACGTGGGCCATCCCGCTGCGATGCAGTCGGGGACAACGGTGGGGCGATCCTTTGAAGAAGTTACCAGAAATGTTGTCGCTCAGACCGTTTACAGAAACGACAATTTACCTCCGACGGAGGCAATAAAAATTACTACGATGGCGGGTTGTAGCGCCGTAAAAAAATAGCATGACAGACCAGGAACTAATTACAAAAGTAGAAGCAGCTTTGGAGGAAATTCGCCCTTTTCTGCAAAGTGACGGAGGTGATATTTCCCTTATTTCCATTGAAGAAGGAAAGAAGGTAACGGTTCAACTTCAAGGGGCATGTGTGGGGTGTTCTGTCAATCAGATGACATTGAAAAGTGGGGTGGAGATGACCATTAAAAAGTACGCTCCGCAAATAGAAAATGTTATTAATATCTAATTAACCGGGAAACCCATCGGGGCAATTATTCCTATATTTTATCAATGAATAATTGCCCCGAAGTTCATCCGGGTTTTTTGTAATCCCAAGGCGATCCTACTGGATCACTTTCTCTTCTCTTAAAAAAGTATCCAAATTATTCGCGATTGTAAAACAGTTGCTCACCTTTGAAACCTGGTCACACGACCTGGATGTGGTATCATGATTTTGGCAAGTGAAGCCTTCTAGATTTACTTTTTCAAATCTGGAATTGATTCGGACGCATTCGCTGTAGAGTGTATTGATCGTGTTACAGTTGGCTATGTCAACTCCATTCTTTAAAAGATATCCTTTAAGGTAATTTTCTACCGCGAATTGTGCATTTTTGCATACAAGGAAGGAAACTATGTCTTCTTCCGGTCTGAATAATTCTTTGTTCGCTTCTCGCAGTCTTTCATAGGCCTCATCAAAAAATTTATGTGATTTATCTTCCATGGTTAAACTTTTAGCGGTTCATCTTTTACATATCTCGATAAAGCTCCAGGCGTTCCCATTTAGAATGGACCTCTTCCTGAGCTTGTTTAAGTAAACTTTCACCAAGTTCGGCATCGTCTTTCACTACCCTGGTAAAACGGGTTTCATTATACATGAAATCGGAAAGTGGTAAACTGGGCTCTTTAGAATCTAATTTGAACTTTTTGCCTTTGGGTTGAGAAGGATCAAATCTGAACAATGGCCAATATCCTGTTTCCACCGCTTTGGTTTGTTGTAAGGCACCATCTTTCAAGTCATAACCATGTTCACCACAATGCGAATAAGCAATAATGATGGATGGTCCGGGATAAGCAGCGGCTTCTTCAATGGCTTTCAGGGTTTGTAAATCCTTCGCTCCTATAGCCACCTGGGCGACGTACACATTTTGGTAGGATACGGCTTGAAGTGCAAGACTTTTCTTTCCTGTTCTTTTTCCGGATACAGAGAACTTGGCACTGGCCCCCAGCGGAGTCGCTTTCGATGTTTGACCACCGGTATTCGAATATACCTCGGTGTCCAATACCATAATATTGATATTCTCTCCGGAAGCCAGTACGTGGTCTACTCCTCCATAGCCAATATCATAGGCCCAACCATCCCCACCGATGATCCATACATCTTTTTTGCGGAGGTATTCGGTAAGTTGGTTTAGCTTGATGGCCTGATCGTTATTTTCTATCCTATCGAGGATTTTTCTAAGAGAAGCGATGTCTTTATGTTTCGCTTCTTTTTGCATTTCATTCTCTTCTGGATTGTTCAAAATAGCCTCCACGATCTCGGATCCAACCAGTGGTTCTAAAGTGCGTAGCAAATTCACTGCGATCTCCTGTTTTTTGGAAAGAGCCAGTTTCATTCCCAATCCAAATTCGGCATTGTCTTCGAATAAAGAGTTTGCCCATGCAGGACCTCTGCCGGCTTCATTGGTCTTATAAGGAGTAGTAGGAAGGTTTCCTCCATAAATAGAAGAACAACCGGTCGCATTGGCGATCAATATACTGTCGCCAAATAACTGAGTGATCAATTTTATGTACGGAGTTTCTCCACAACCGGAACAGGCGCCTGAAAATTCAAACAGCGGTTCTAAGAACTGAGATCCTTTTACATTGGTGATCTGTAAGGCGGTTCTGTCGTAATTTGAGAGTTTGGCAAAATAATCCCAATTCACGTTCTCTTCGACTTCAACATCCAACTTTCTTCTCATGTTGATGGCTTTGAAATCGGGTATTTCCTTGCTTTCAGCAGGACAAACGGCAACACACAGATCGCATCCGGTACAATCTTCCGGAGAAACTTGCAACACGTAAGAATCAGTGTCCCCTGAAAAAGGTCGGCCTTTGGCTGGAGCATGTTTCAAAGAAGCCGGAGCATTGCTTAGCTCGGTATTGGTAACTACTTTGGCTCTAATGGCAGCATGCGGACATATCGCGATACACTTGTTGCATTGTGTACATAAATCGGTATCATCCCAAACCGGTATGAAATCAGCAATTCCTCGTTTTTCGAATTGAGTGGTTCCTGTTGGGAAAGTTCCATCGATTGGAAAAGCACTTACGGGAAGACTGTCTCCGCGTCCGGCAAGAATTTTTCCTAAAACTTCTTGTACAAACGGATCGGCATCCGCTCGCATCATAGGTTTAAATTGTTGTGTACTTGAAACGATTTCAGGATAGGTAACCTTTTGCAGGTTGGCAAGAGAAGTATCTACCGCTTTGAAATTCATCTTAACCACTTTTTCTCCTTTATGGGAATAGGATTTTACGATGGCATCCTTTATTTTCTGAATGGCTTCCTCCTTCGGCAATACCCCTGATATAGCGAAGAAACAAGTTTGCAGAACGGTATTGGTTCGCTTACCCAGTTTCGCTTTTTGAGCAACTTCCGTCGCATCTATCACATAGAATTCAAGTTTATTTTCAATGATTTCTTCCTGCATCTTCATGGGCAGTTGATCCCAGATCTCTTCTTTTGAATAAGGGGCATTCAACAGGAAAGTACCTCCTTTTTTGATGTTCTTAAGGATGTCATATTTTTCAATGAAATTGAATTGATGACAAGCGATGAAATCTGCCTGATGGATCAGATAAGTAGATTTAATAGGTTCAGGGCCAAATCTAAGATGAGACACAGTCTGTGCTCCGGCTTTTTTAGAGTCATAGACAAAATAACCTTGTACATAGTTGTCAGTAGTCTCTCCAATGATCTTGATCGAATTCTTATTTGCACCTACAGTACCATCAGAACCCAAACCATAGAACATACAGTTGAAGGTAGTTTTCACCGTTTGTAATCGCTCACCGACAGTTAAACTTTTGTGAGACACATCATCGTTGATACCAATAGTAAAATGATTTATAGCCTTCTCGGCATCCAATTCGTCGAAAATTGTTTTCACCATTGCAGGATCGAACTCTTTGGAAGATAATCCGTATCGACCACCGATAATTTTAGGCATTTTTCGATCACTCTCAACAAAGGCGGAGACGATATCTAAATATAAAGGTTCGCCTATGCTTCCCGGTTCTTTGGTGCGATCCAAGACGGCGACTTTTTGCACGGTTTCAGGAAGTGATGCGATGAATTTGGCCACTGAAAGAGGTCGATATAATCGAACAATGACAGCTCCTACTTTCTCTCCATTTTTCACCATGGTGTCAACGGCTTCCATCACAGGACCCTGGCCACTTCCCATAATAACGATCACTTTCTCTGCTTTGGGATCACCTATATATTGGAACAGCTCGTACTTGCGTCCGGTATGGGAGTAAAATTCATCCATGGTCTGCTGAACGATCTGCGGAACCTTGTCATAATACAGATTGGTCGCTTCTCTACTTTGGAAGAAGACATCCGGGTTCTGCGAAGTTCCTTTTATTGAGGGATGATCGGGATCAAGTGATCTTTTCTTGTGATCCATTATTTTATCTTCCGGCATCATCGCCTTAATGGTCTCATCAGAGATCGCATTGATTTTTGATATTTCGTGCGATGTTCTGAAGCCGTCAAAGATATTTAAGAAGGGGATTCTCGATTTTAGGGTGGCCACTTGTGCAATAAGTGCAAAATCCTGGGCTTCCTGAACCGATCCGCCAAATAACATGGCAAATCCGGTTTGCCGGGCGGCCATAACGTCTGAATGGTCACCAAAAATGGAAAGGGCATGCGTTGCAACCGTTCTTGATGCCACATGAATGACGGTCGGCAGCAGCTCTCCAGCAATTTTATACATATTCGGGATCATAAGTAATAGACCTTGTGATGCCGTAAAAGTGGTGGTGAGGGCACCGGCAAGCAAAGAGCCGTGAACGGCACCTGCAGCGCCTCCTTCACTTTGCATTTCAACTATTCTAGGAACATCATTCCATATATTTTTTTGACCGTTGGAACTGTACACATCTACATGTTCGCCCATGGGAGAAGCAGGCGTAATTGGATAAATCGCGCAAACTTCATTGGTTTTGTGGGCAACTCTGGCAACTGCTTCGTTAGCATCGCAGATCAGCTTTTGGAAATTTTTTTCCATGACACTCTTTTTTTATTAATATCCATGTTATAATTAGGAAAGGTGAAATTAGAAAGAGTATCGGTTAAATTATATGATACATATCAGTTTTGAGCGATATCATTAAGGGAGAGCGGGAGGGTTAGAGTAACTGAAAATGAGCATGTTTATCCCATTCTACTTCAGTATCTATAAATAGAAAGAAACGTCAATTCTATTGGCGTTTCTTTCAATGGGGAGTCATGAAAACGATCTAAAATGCAATTATTCGCCGTGAAGCCAAGCCTTCTTTTGTAGCAGAAAGGTTTCGGTTTCTACATGATTTACATCAGGAATACAGCAATCCACAGGACAAACAGAGGCGCATTGTGGTTCGTCGTGAAATCCTTTACATTCTGTACATTTGTCGGAAACTATGAAATAAAACTCATCCGAGATCGGTTCGTTTTCTCTATCTGCATCCACTTCCACTCCATAGGGAGTAGTGACAACACCATTTAAAGACGTTTCGTCTGAATAAGCCCATTTTTGATCGGGTTCGTAGATCGCATTGTTGGGACACTCTGATACACATGCGTCGCAATTAATGCACTCGTCTGTTATTATTATAGCCATTATTTAACTAAATTTATATCTGTTAATTTCGGTAAAATTAATTTTCATTTTTCAAACCAAATGTGATAAAAATCAGATTTCAGGTTAAATACTGAAATTATATTTGGTGCTCATACAGAACAAAAGGTTCTGCTAATAAAGTTATTAAATATTTTTTAAATAGATGAAGTTATGGCGAATACGGAGCTGAATGATCAAGCCGAAGTCCTAGAGGCGGTCGTTATACGGTTTGTAGGTGATTCCGGAGATGGAATGCAATTAACGGGAACTCAATTTTCAGATACGTCGGCCATGTTTGGAAATGACATTGCTACTTTTCCGAATTATCCGGCCGAGATCCGTGCGCCTCAGGGAAGTCTGTATGGGGTTTCAGGATTTCAGGTCCATATCGGTAGCGTCGAGATCAGCACCCCCGGAGATGAGGTAGATTTGTTGGTTGCCATGAACCCTGCGGGTCTTAAAACAAACCTGCATGCTGTAAAGCCGGGGCATACGATTATAGTGGATACAGATGCATTTACTAAAAAGAACTTAGAAAAAGCACATTATGAATCCAACCCATTGGAGGACGGAAGTCTTGCAAATTTTAGAGTGGTTGAAGTTGAAATGACAACACTTACAAGAGAAGCATTAAAAGATATTGAAGGTCTTGACAACAAGACCATCACCCGAACCAAAAATATGTTTGCCCTAGGGATGGTCTATTGGATGTACGATCGATCTCCTGAACATACCATTGCCTTTTTTGAGAAAAAATTCAAAGGAGCTCCTCATATTATTGAAGCCAATACCAAGGTGCTCAACACGGGTCTTTATTTTGCTGAAACCCTGGAATTGATTCCAAATGTGTATAAAATTTCCCCTGCGAAGATGGCACCCGGGAAATATAGAATTGTCATGGGAAATACTGCCACCGCGTGGGGGTTTTTGGCAGCTGCTGAAAAATCAGGATTGGAATTGTTTTTAGGATCGTATCCCATTACGCCTGCGTCCGATATTTTGCACGAGCTTGTAAAACATAAACACTTTGGTGTGAAGACCCTTCAGGCAGAAGACGAGATCGCAGGGATCACTTCAGCCATTGGCGCTGCTTTTGCAGGAGATCTCGCGCTCACTACTACTTCCGGACCGGGATTGGCATTGAAAGGAGAGGCCATTGGGCTGGCCATGATGATCGAATTACCCTTAGTGATCGTAAATGTGCAAAGGGGAGGGCCATCCACGGGGCTACCTACCAAAACGGAGCAATCCGATCTTTTACAAGCCATGTATGGCAGAAATGGAGAAAGTCCTGTGATCGTAATCGCGGCAAGTACCCCGGCCAACTGTTTTAATTATGCCTATCAGGCGGCAAAACTGACACTGGAACATATGACTCCGGTCATTCTGTTGACCGACGGCTATATCGCCAACGGATCTGCACCATGGAAAATTAGATCGGTGGATGAAATGCCTGAAATTAAGAACCATATCATAAAGAGTGCTCAGGAAAACTGGCACCCCTACGATAGAGATGCCGATAGTTTAGCGAGAAACTGGGCAATACCGGGAACCGCCGGACTTGAACATCGGGTGGGAGGTCTGGAAAAGGATCGCATAAGCGGAAATGTTTCCTATGTACCGGAAAACCACGAGTATATGACAAAGATCAGAGCTGAAAAGATCAAAAGAGTTCAAAATTATATTCCTGAACAGACCACTGAATTTGCTTCTAGCGGAGATCTTTTGGTAGTAGGTTGGGGAGGAACTTATGGTTCCCTGCATTCTGCTGTAAAACATTTGAATGAAGAAGGCTATAAAAATATTGGCTATGCTCATTTTCATTATATCAACCCCTTGCCAAAAAACACGGAATCCGTTTTAAGGCAATTCAAGAAGATAGTGGTTTGTGAGTTAAATGGCGGACAGTTTTCCAAGGTTTTAAAAATGAACTTTGATGATCTTGATCTGTCTCAGTTCAATAAAATACAAGGATTGCCATTTGGAAATAGTGAGTTAATGGAGAAATTTAAACAGTTAGTAAAATAATATGGAAACAACTGCCGAAAAGAAATATACGTATAAGGACTTCGAAAGTAATCAGGAAGTGAGATGGTGTCCGGGATGTGATGACTATGTTATTTTACGGTCCATGCAAAAAGCCCTACCCGAAATGGGAGTCGATAAAAAGGATGTGGTATTCATCTCCGGAATCGGTTGCTCCTCAAGATTTCCCTACTATATGGATACGTATGGGATGCACTCGATCCACGGAAGGGCACCGGCCATCGCCACAGGGGTGAAATTGGCCAATAATGATCTAAGTGTGTGGGTGATCACCGGCGATGGAGATTCCATGGCCATCGGTGGGAATCACTTTATACATGTATTGCGTAGGAATATTGATCTCAATATTATCTTATTCAACAATGAGATCTATGGTCTTACAAAGGGTCAATTCTCTCCTACCTCACTGGTTGGACAAAAGACAAAATCTTCCCCTTTTGGAAATACACAACCTCCATTCTTACCCGGGGAATTAGCCATAGGTGCCCAGGCAAGATTTTTTGCACGGATAGGAGGGAACACCCCCAAAGAGATGACGCAGATCTTTATCGATGCTGAAAAGTTCAAAGGGACTTCGTTGGTCGAGGTATTACAGAACTGCCCTATTTTCAATGACGGAGCCTATGCCGAATTTACAGATAAGTTAGTTCGTGAAGATAAACAAGTATACGTAGAACACGGGAAACCTATGATCTTTGGAAAATCCAGAGATAAAGGATTGATGTTAAAAGGACTTAAACTGGAGGTAGTTACCATTGGTGAAAATGGCATAAGTGAAGCCGATATTTTAGTCCATGACGCCAATGATGCGGATCCAACCTTGCATCAAATGCTCGTTCGGTTAAAATATCCGCTGGTAACAGGAATCATTCGCAGTGTACATGATAAAACCTTTGATGAAAGAGAAATTGAAATGATGAACAAGGTAAAAGCAAGTGCGGTATTCCATAAAACGGACGATCTGTTCTTTTCAGGGGATACGTATGAAGTTCATTAAAAACTAAACAAATGGGATCGGAAGCAATATTGGTATTTTTAATAGCCGGGATCGTCCTAGTCGCGGGGGCTAATTTTTTGTCCAATCTAATTTCTCACAAATCGGACAATCCTCAAAAACGGGAGCCGTACGAAAGTGGTATGAAAACCATTGGTCCCACTTGGGTCCAATTTAAAGTGGGGTACTATCTCTTTGCGATCCTGTTCTTGATATTCGATGTGGAAATTGCATTTTTAGTGCCCTGGGCTGTAGTGTTTCAGGATTTTGGAACCGTGGCCCTGATCGAGATACTGGTCTTTTTAGGAATATTGGGTCTGGGGTTATTATATGCCTGGAAGAAAGGAGCATTAAAATGGGAGTAGACCAATCAAATAGCGTACCTGAAGATTTTCCGGGGAAAGTGATCCCTGCGGGAAATGGGGCTAATGTGATCGTTACCTCACTGGATAAGATTATCAACTGGGGAAGATCCAATTCACTTTGGTCCCTTTATTTCGGCACGAGCTGTTGCGCGATCGAAATGATGCAAACCGGTGCTGCCCGTCACGATTATTCAAGATTCGGATTTGAAGTTGCGCGACCTTCCCCCAGACAGGCAGATCTAATTATTATTGCAGGCACCATCGTCAATAAGATGGCGCCCGTTTTACGTAGATTGTACGATCAGATGGCCGAACCTAAATACGTGATCGCCATGGGTGCCTGTGCCATCTCTGGCGGCCCTTTCTTTTATAACTCTTATTCGGTGGTAAAAGGAGCGGACCATGTGATTCCCGTGGATGTTTATGTGCCGGGATGTCCGCCAAGACCCGAAGCTTTGCTGCAAGGTATGTTGATGTTGCAGGATAAGATCCGAACCGAGAATATGAAGCATAAAAAGAATCCGATCGATGGATTCGATGACGGATACTATAAACTTGAGCTATGACAAACGAAGCATTACAGTTATTGATCAAGGATTGGGCTCCGGAAGCTGAATTTACGGAGGAAGGCTCTCAGTACTTGAATGTTTTGGTCAAACCGGAACACCTACATGATCTGATGGAGATATTAAAGTTCAACAGCGAGACATCCTTTGACTACTTGTTCTGTTTGACCGGAGTAGACTGGGGGCAAGCGCTGGGAGTGGTGTATCATTTAGAATCAACACAGTACAGACATATCATTGTGGTAAAATCACAGACCGAAGACCGCGAAAATCCAAGGCTTGATTCGGTCTATGACATTTGGGCTACGGCCGAATTCCATGAACGTGAGGTGTACGATTTCTTCGGAATAAAATTCAATAATCACCCCAATATGAAGAGGATCTTCCTAACCGATGAATGGGATGGTTTTCCACTTCGGAAGGACTACGTAGATGAAATTAATATGGTTATCAAATAATAGGGTATGGAAACCGTGATCGCAAATAGCAACTTTAAATCTGAGGAATATTTCATCAATATGGGCCCTCAGCATCCTGCGACACACGGTGTGTTGCGGTTGTTGTTGACGATCGATGGTGAGATCATCAAAAAGGTGGAACCCGATCTGGGGTATATTCACCGTTCCATTGAAAAGATGTGTGAACGGGACAGCTATCAGCAAATAGTTCATTTGACGGACCGCATGGATTATCTCTCTGCCAATATCAATAATGAAGCGGTTTGCCTTACCGTAGAGAATGCCTTACAACTTGAAATTCCGGATCGTGTAAAAGTGATACGGACCATTATTGGAGAATTAACACGAATTGCCTCTCATTGCCTTTGGTGGGGAGTGATGGGCATGGACGTAGGGGCTTTGACCACTTATTTCTATGGGTTTAGGGACCGTGAGATGATCAATGATATCATGGAAGAAACCTGTGGCGCCCGACTTACGATGAATTACAATGTCCCCGGGGGATTGATGTTCGATATTCATCCCAACTTCGTAAAACGGGTCAAGGATTTTGTTGCTCATTTTAAAACCAAGATCCCTGAATATAATCGCTTGCTCACCGACAACATCATATTTCAGAAAAGAACCATGGGAGTGGGTATCCTAACGAAAGAAGATGCTATCTCCTATGGTGCATCCGGTCCGGTAGGTCGAGCATCAGGCTATTCTTGTGATGTAAGAAAACATCATCCTTATAGCGCCTTCGACCGGGTATCCTTTACAGAATGTTTGGAGACAGAGGGAGATACGTTCGCCCGCTATAAAGTGCGAATGGCAGAATTGTGGGAATCCCTATCTATTATAGAACAATTGATCGATAATATCCCTGAAGGGGAACATAGGGTGGCCACCAATGCGGTGATCAAACTTCCCAAAGGAGAGTATTATCAAAAGGTTGAAACCGCCAGAGGAGAGTTGGGTGTTTATATCATTAGCGATGGCGTGAAGAGTCCTTATCGAATGAAGTTCCGGTCTCCGGGCTTCTCGAATTTATCATTATTAAGTCATATCGCATCGGGAGGTAAGATCGCCGATCTCGTAGCTACCATGGCTACGCTTGATCTGGTAATTCCTGATATTGACCGCTAAAATCGTAACTATGAGAGTTTCCTTAGGTATCACAACAAACATTCATAATTGGCTCTTCAGCACTATGAATGTTACTATGGCAAGTTTGGTGGAAATGGTTTTGATAGCACTTATTTATCTCACGGTCTTTGCGGTTTTAGGTTTGTTTTTAGTATTGCTGGAAAGAAGGGTGGCCGCATGGTTCCAACTTCGGATCGGGCCCAACAGAGTGGGATTTCAAGGGCTGTTACAAACCATGGCCGATGCTTTGAAATTGGTCTCCAAAGAGTTGACCGGGACCACAAGAGCCGATATGTTTCTGTACAATCTGGCACCGTATTTTGTCATTATTTCTGCTTTGATGGCCTTGGCTGTGATCCCTTTTTCTTATGAATTTCAGGCTTTCGATATCAATATCGGGGTCTTCTTCCTGATCGCTGTATCCTCGGTGGGTGTGATCGGTATCCTGTTGGCCGGATGGAGCAGCAATAACAAATTTGCAATGATCGGAGCCATGAGAAGCGGGGTGCAGACGATTAGTTATGAATTGTCTATCGGACTTTCTCTTTTGACCATGATCTTACTGACGGGTTCACTGCAACTTTCCGAGATCGTTGAGGTTCAAAAGAATGGTTGGTTGATCGTTCAGGGCCATATACCTGCAGTGATAGCCTTTATGATCTATATGATCGCCGGAACGGCCGAAACGAACCGGGCTCCCTTTGATATGGTGGAAGCGGAGTCTGAATTGGGTGCCGGATTCCATACGGAGTACTCGGGGATGAAATTTGCGTATTTCTTTTTGGCTGAATTTATTAATATGTTCCTAATTGCAGCCATTGCAACCACTATATTTTTTGGTGGTTGGTTATCCCCTTTCGGGATCACTGAATCGTTGCCCTGGTTAGGCATATTCTGGTTCCTGCTGAAAACATTTGTATTGGTATTTTTGATGATGTGGTTTCGCTGGACGTTCCCCAGATTGAGGGTCGATCAACTCCTTACATTGGAATGGAAATATTTGTTACCCATCAACCTGGTCAATATTGTTTTAATGGCACTATTGGTTTGGAGTGACCTAACCATAAAGTTTTAAAAATTATGAGTTATTTCTCAGATATATATCACGGAATTAAAACACTGCTTACGGGGATGAGTGTGACCGGGGGTTATTTTTTAAGGTCCCGAAAAGGAACAATTACCCAGCAATATCCTGATAACAGAGCCACCTTAAAAATGTTCGATCGTTTTAGAGGAGAAGTGATCATGCCTCATGATGAGCAGAATGAACATGCTTGTACGGGATGTCAGAAATGTGAACTCGCATGTCCGAATGGATCCATCGAGATTATCTGGGACAGGGGCATCGATGAGGATACCGGGAAAAAGAAGAAAAAGATCGACCAATTCGTATATCATTTGAGCCTGTGCACGATGTGCGGTTTATGCATCGATGTTTGTCCGACCGACGCCATTGAGTGGGGTCAGAATTTTGAGAATTCTGTATATGACAGAACAAAACTTACGAGAGTATTAAACGAACCTGGATCTAAAGTAAGAGCAGGAATAGAAGATTAACAGCATGGAAAGAATCCTATTTTATAGTATTGCGATCATTGTGATCGTGTTTGCGTTGGCTTCCGTAGCAAGTCGCAAAATGCTTCGATCCGTGATCTATTTGTTATTCGTACTATGTGGTATTGCAGGACTTTATTTTATGATCGATTATAATTTCCTGGCCGCCATTCAACTTACGGTGTACGCAGGGGGAATAGTCGTCTTGATCATCTTTTCTGTGTTACTGGTGCATCATATCGAGCTTGAACTGGAGATCGCTAAATTTCCAAAGCAAATTGCTACGGGACTTTTATGCTTATCCGGTTTAGGGGTTTTTCTATATACTCTATACAGCTATGATTTCCACGTCATAGAAAATAATATGACCACCACGACCCAGAGCATTGGCGAGAAATTATTGAGTTATGAGGCAGGGGGTTTTATACTCCCTTTTGAGGTGGTAAGTGTCCTTTTATTGGCGGTAATGATCGGTGCGATCGTGCTGGCGAAAGGAAAACAAAAATCGAAAACGAATTAAAACGAGCCATGATAACAGGTATTAGTATCTACGAGATCTTAACGGTAACATCCATTTTATTCTTTATAGGAGTCTATGGATTCATTACACGAAAGAACCTGATCTCCATCTTGATTTCAATTGAGTTGATCTTAAATGCCTCGGTCGTCAATTTTGTGGTGATCAATAAATACCTCTATCCTGAAAATTTGGAAGGGGTCCTGTTCGCGATTTTTATCATTGCGGTGGCTGCGGCGGAAACTGCCTTGGCGGTTTCGATCATTATAAGTCTTTACAGACAAATTGGCTCTGTTGAAGTAAAGGATACTGAAACCATGAAGTATTAATATTATGAGCATAGACTATATTTTTGCGATTCCCTTAGTTCCTCTCACCTTATTTCTGCTGTTAGGTATTTTATATAAAAGAATTAAGCCGTCCGTTTCAGGATATATTGGAGTGCTGGGATTGTTATCCTCTACTGTGCTTTCCTTTGTTGCCGCCTATCAATACTTCTTCGTACACGGTAAGGTGAACGGCGTCTATGAGTCGATGGTGTCAAGCACTGTTTGGATGAACTTCACGCCTACCTTACATATCGATATGGGAATTCTTATTGATCCCATTTCTGTGATGATGCTGATCGTGGTCTCTGTGGTTTCCTTGATGGTGCATATTTACAGTCGTGGCTATATGAAGGGAGATGAAGGCTATACGAAGTTTTTTGCCTTCCTGTCGCTGTTCACCTTTTCCATGTATGGACTGGTGCTCGCCACCAATCTTTTTCAAATTTATATCTTTTGGGAGCTGGTTGGGGTTTCGTCCTATCTCTTAATTGGCTATTACTACACCAAAGGAACCGCCGTTGCAGCGGCTAAAAAAGCTTTTATCGTCACCCGTTTTGCAGATCTGGGATTCCTGATCGGGATCTTGATCATTGGCTATTATACGGGCACCTACGATTTCCAAACCCTTACTGATCCCGAAGGTAGTGCCATCCTCAATTGGGGCGCAACTTCCTTTATGGGGTTGTCTGTGATCACCTGGGCATTGATCCTAATCTTTATGGGAGGAGCCGGTAAATCAGCCATGTTCCCCTTGCATATCTGGTTACCGGACGCCATGGAAGGTCCCACTCCGGTCTCTGCATTGATCCATGCTGCTACGATGGTGGTAGCCGGTGTGTTTTTGGTAGCAAGACTATTCCCGATGTTCTATTTTGTTGAAAATGGTTTTGCCCTGAATATAGTGGCGTATGTGGGAGCATTTTCCGCTTTGTTTGCTGCCATCATTGCGATCACTCAAACCGATATCAAACGGGTGTTGGCTTATTCTACGATGTCTCAATTGGGTTATATGATGTTGGCCCTAGGTGTTTCGGGTTATGATGGGCATGAAGGAGTGGGTTATATGGCTTCCATGTTCCATCTGTTTACACATGCTATGTTCAAAGCATTATTATTCTTAGGTGCCGGTTCAGTGATCCATGCAGTGCACAGTAATTTATTAAAAGATATGGGTGGGCTACGGCGCTATATGCCTATCACGAATATAACCTTTCTGATCGCTGCCATGGCGATCGCCGGAGTACCGCCATTGGCCGGTTTTTGGAGTAAGGATGAGATCTTGGTCGCCGCCTATGAACATCACAAACTGCTTTACTTTGTCGCTGTGTTCGTCGCCGGGTTGACTGCCTTTTATATTTTTAGGATCTACTTCGGAATATTTTGGGGCAAGGAAACTGCCTACGCACACCCGCCGAAGGAATCGCCCTTGTCCATGACCTTCCCTTTGATCGTTTTAGCCGTGCTAAGTGCTACCGTTGGATTTGTGCCTTTCAGTGAGTTTGTGACGGCAGATAATGTTGGCTTTGAGGCGCATATAAACTATCCGCTGGCAGCCATCGCGACCTTGACCGGTTTGATTGGAATTCTGCTCGCCTGGGCATTCTATAAAAAGACCAGTACTTTACCTGACACCTATGCAAGAACTTTCGGATCATTTTACAAATGGGCCTATCATAAGTTCTATATGGATGAAGTTTATTTATTCGTCACCCGAAAGATCTTGTTCCGACAAGTATCGGAACGAATCGCCAAATTCGACAAGAAATATGTAGATGGCACTATGATCGGCATCGGGAATAAAACGGTACTCACCTCAACGAAGATCAAAGGATTGCAGTCCGGACGAGTTCAGGATTACGCCTACGGTTTTGTGGTTGGAGTAGTGGTGCTGGCCCTCGTATTCATTTATTTATGGACTAACTAAAAGAACAATATGGATATTCTGTCATTATTTATTGTGATTCCGCTGCTTACCATTTCGGCGCTGTTGTTCTGTAAGAATCTGCAACAATCTCGAATAGTTGCCATGATCGGTAGTTTTATTCAGCTGGGAATGTCCATTAATCTTATTTTCTCCTATTTTAATGAACGATTGGTGAATAGTGATATTATGGTGTTCACCAGGGACATTGTTTGGTTTAAACCTTTCAATATTCATTATAATATCGGAGTAGACGGCATCTCGGTAGCCTTACTGGCTTTAACGTCCATCGTTGTCTTAGCGGGGGTATTCATTTCCTGGAAAATCAAAGATCTTCCCAAGGAATTCTTTATTTCGTTGATCGTACTTTCCATTGGGGTCTATGGATTCTTTATATCAATAGACCTGTTCACGATGTTCGTTTTCTTTGAGATCGCGGTGATTCCGATGTACCTGTTGATCGGTATCTGGGGGTCCGGTCCTAAGGAATTCTCAGCCATGAAATTAACCTTGATGCTGATGGGAGCTTCCGCAGTATTATTGGTGGGTATATTGGGGATTTATTTTAATTCGGGCGCCGACGGCGGACCGCTCACCTTTAATATCTTAGAGATCGCGAAGGTAAATATCCCCTTCGAGGCGCAGAAGTTGTTCTTTCCATTGACGTTTATAGGTTTTGCGGTGATTGGCGCGTTATTCCCATTCCATACCTGGTCACCCGATGGTCACGCATCCGCCCCCACGGCCGTTTCTATGTTGCATGCAGGAGTGCTAATGAAATTGGGAGGTTATGGCGTATTCAGAGTCGCTATGTTCTTATTACCTGAAGGTGCGCTGCATTGGTCTTGGTTCTTTATCATTTTGTCGGCCATCGGTGTGATATACGGAGCCTTTGCGGCGATCAAACAAACCGATCTTAAATATATCAACGCCTATTCCTCCGTAAGTCATTTGGGCATGGTGCTCTTTGCGTTGTTAATGATGAATGCCACCGCCTGGAACGGAGCCATCCTGCAATCACTCTCTCACGGATTCATGACCGCCTTGTTCTTTGCCTTGATCGGGATGATCTATGAGCGAACCCATACGCGTGATATTACGAAACTGGGAGGTCTCTTAAAAGTGATCCCGTTTATTTCGGTGATTTATGTCATTGCAGGCTTAGCCTCTTTAGGGCTACCAGGATTTAGTGGCTTTGTGGCTGAAATGAACATCTTTGTTGGAGCGTTCAGTCATGAGGAAATGCTTTATAGAATAACCACCATCATTGCAGTCTCTGCCATTGTTGTCACAGCGGTGTATGTATTACGGGTGGTGGGTATAATGTTAATGGGACCGGTTAAAAACCAAACTTTTTTAACGCTGCCAAAAGTAACGTGGTATGAAATGACAGGTATATTTTTACTATTGATACCTATTATCGCCATTGGGGTTGCGCCTCTTTGGATCAGTAATATGATCATCGAAAGCTTGCAGCCTTTTTTACATGGAGTATTGTAATATTAAATTGGATAACGGACATGAGTTTTAATGATATTTTAGTGATGCGGCAGGAAATAGTACTACTGGTAATCATTGTCTTAATGATCATCATGGAAATTGCCATTCCCCAGAACAAAAAGGCGGGTATCGTTCATTTATCCATCTTTTTATTTGGCCTACATACCGTGATCGGTTTCTTTGTGATAGACGACAAGTCCTTATTTGGCGGAATGTACCGTACGACTGAAATGATCCATTTTTTTAAGAACATTCTCAATATCGGGGTTTTCATCATCCTACTTCAATCGGCCCAATGGGTAAAGAACAATCTTATCTCCGAACATCGGGGGACAGAATATTTTACGCTGCTGTTCTCTTCTTTGCTGGGAATGTATTTTATGTTATCCGCTGGCGATTTTTTAATGTTTTACCTTGGTTTGGAATTATCCACCCTACCGGTTGCTGCCTTGGCGGCGTTTGAAGTATCTCAAAGGAAGTCGAGTGAAGCAGGGATCAAACTCATCCTCTCGGCAGCGCTGGCCTCCGGGATCACCTTATTTGGAATATCCCTATTGTATGCGACCTCTTCCTCCATTTATTTTGAGACGGTCAGCGAAAATATCCTGAACAACAACTTAACGATCTTAGGGTTTATTTTATTCTTTGCCGGGTTATCTTTTAAGATATCATTAGTGCCTTTCCATTTCTGGACGGCCGATGTCTATGAAGGTGCCCCTATCGGAATCGCTTCTTATCTGTCGGTGATCTCTAAAGGAGCAGCGGTCTTTATCTTGATGGTCCTTCTGTTCACGGTGCTGAAACCACTGATGCAGGTATGGGATAAACTCATCTATGTCATTGCCATAGCGACCATGTTTACAGGGAACCTATTTGCACTGAGGCAACAGAACATGAAACGATTTTTGGCTTTTTCTTCTATCGCCCAGGCGGGATTCATATTATTGGGCTTATTGATCGGAAATCAATTGGGCGCAGCCACCGTGATCTATTTCGTATTGATCTATATTTTTTCAAACCTCGCCGCCTTTGGTGTGGTTCAGGCGATCTCTACTCAGACAGGAAAAGAAAGTATGACCGATTACGAAGGACTTTATCGTACCAATCCAAACCTCAGTCTGGTCATGATGTTGGCGTTGTTCTCTTTAGCAGGGATCCCTCCGGTGGCAGGATTTTTCGGAAAGTTTTTCTTATTCACTGCTGCGGCCAGTGAGGGCTATTATATGCTGGTCTTTATTGGGGTGGTGAATGTTACGATCTCCCTTTATTATTACTTATTGGTGGTCCGAGCGATGTTCTTAAGAAAAAATGAGAACCCGATTCCATTTTTCAAAAACGATCTCTATATGCGTTTAGGACTTCTCATTACAGTGGCAGGTATTCTAGTACTTGGCATATACAGTCCGCTCTATGAATATATTTATGAACTCAGTAATTTAATAAACTAACCCCTATGTCATTGCAAGGAAAACATGTGTTCGGCAGTATCGGTGAAACGAGAGTTACTTTTGTGGAAAAAGGGGTGACCAAGGACCGTTGTGACTTCTTAAAGCGATTGCTGGAGCATAATAGATTTGAAGTGATCACGGAGGAGGAAGCCAAGAAGACCGAAGAAGATCCTCAATTATACACGGTGGCTGTCACCGACATGGTCTTTAATCCTACGATTTGGGTCTATCAGCGAAAATTAAAAACATTGGACGGGCATAGGGTGACACCGGGTTATTGGGAACAACGCACAGAAGATACGAGTCCGAAGTATTGGAATAACGGTGATTCCTGATAGGAATCTTATTTCATAGTCATATAATCGGCTAATTTTTTCGGCCCTTCCAACAGCAGTCTGTCTACCTTTAAAATCCCATCCGTTGTCGTGGTGATATGCCATTTGATTAGGGCGATGGTCCCATTTTCGATCTCTAGTCCGGTGATACTGCGGGGATGAACACAACTACCGTCATTGAAATAGGCAATTTCTCCGGGATCCGGAAAACGAGGGCGATGTGTATGTCCGGCTATGGTAAAGATATTGTTATTCGCCACGATCCAATTTTTGGTACGTCGTTCTACCTTGATCAATTCCCGGTAATTTTTCGCGGGACTGGTAGGGTCACTGATACCAAAGACCTGCAACTGTCTCCAGAGCGCACGGACCATGAACCGACTGAATCTCCAGCCTACATAATTTATAAAATCGCCCTGATGCCCATGGACCAAAAAAAGCTCTTGTCCGGAATGCTCATGTTCCAACAAGATGCCTTCCGTAAAAGTAATGCCCGGGAACAATGGGATATCGGATCCTGAGATCCTATCGAAATAACTAAATAAGTGTTTGGCTACGTAACGGTGGTTCTTATAGACCATATCGTGATTGCCTACCAGACGGAACAACCGATTTTCGCGGTAAAACTTCTGCATAAGATCGAAGACGTTCTTATGGGCCTCAAAAATGGTTTGAAAATCAATATTCTCCCATAGTTCATCTCCATCACCCAGCTCCAGATAAGTAAATCCTTTATCGTAGTAATTCTTTAAAGCGTGGAAATAAACGTTCCGGTTGTTTGCGAAATCATCAGCAAAGCTATTGTCTCCCCGGTGACAATCACTGAAAATGATAAACTTGGATTCATCCGTAAAAGGAATTCTTCGGGCACTTTCATAGGCCCTTTGGAATCTATGGTGAGAGGACATCGTATATACTTTACCGAAATATACAACGAAATGACATGTAATAAAAAAGGCTTCCGAAAAAGAAGCCTTTATATAGATTATTTGAAAGCGTTATGCCCCGTGATGTCCAATCCGGTAATGAGTAGGTGAATGTCGTGTGTTCCTTCATAAGTGATCACACTCTCTAAATTCATCATATGTCGCATAATGGAGTATTCTCCTGTAATTCCCATACCGCCTAACATCTGTCTGGCTTCACGGGCAATTTTAATCGCCATATCCACATTATTTCGTTTCGCCATAGAGATCTGTGCGGAGGTCGCACGATCCTCATTCTTCAACTGTCCCAGTCGGAAGGCTAACAATTGCGCTTTGGTGATCTCAGTGATCATTTCGGCCAATTTCTTTTGTTGTAATTGGAAAGCTGCAATAGGTTTTCCGAACTGGATACGCTCTTTGGAGTAACGTAAGGCGGTATCATAACAATCCATGGCTGCACCGATGGCACCCCATGCAATGCCGAATCTTGCAGAGTCCAAACACCCCAGCGGAGCTCCTAATCCCGACTTGTTCGGAAGTAAATTCTCTTTAGGGACTTTCACATCCTGGAATAATAGTTCTCCCGTCGCGGAAGCACGTAATGACCATTTGTTATGGGTTTCGGGGGTAGAGAACCCCTCCATACCTCGTTCCACGATCAATCCGTGGATTCGACCTTCTTCACTTTTTGCCCAAACTACCGCAACATCACAGAAAGGCGAATTGGAGATCCATAATTTGGCACCGTTTAGGAGGTAATGATCCCCTTTATCTTTAAAGTTGGTCACCATGCCGGCGGGGTTGCTTCCAAAATCGGGTTCGGTGAGTCCGAAGGAACCCATCCATTCTCCCGTCGCCAGTTTGGGAAGGTATTTTTTACGTTGTGCTTCTGATCCGTACTTCCAGATAGGGTACATCACCAAGGAAGATTGTACCGAGGCTGTACTTCTAACCCCACTATCGCCGCGCTCGATCTCCTGCATGATCAGACCGTAAGAGATCTGGTCCAGACCCGCTCCGCCGTATTCCTCGGGAATATAGGGTCCGAAAGCACCGATCTCTGCCAGTCCGGGAATGATGGACTTGGGAAATTCAGCCTTTTGAGCTGCCTCTTCTATGATGGGAGACACATCGCGTTTTACCCATGCCCGGGCCGCGTCGCGAATCAATTTATGTTCTTCTGTGAGTAGATCGTCTAAATTATAGTAATCGGGAGCTTCGAATAAATCGGGTTTCATCGGATTTTAATTTTGGTATGCAAATTTAGAAATCCCAAGTCGAACCACCTACATTTTCAGATAAAAATCCTGCACCAATTCGATATATTCGGCCGTGTATTCGTGTCTTGAAATTTCCAGGATAAGTGATTCTGTTTGTATTTCATTCTCCTGAAAGGAGAATTCCATCAGTACGCGTTTCACTTCTGAATCAGGGGTGCCTTTGACGTCACATATTCTGTTCAGAAAGAGTCCGGAGGCAGCTGCTAAACTTATGAATCGCTCTTGTTGAAGCTTAGGAAGGATGATTGAAAATACACCTGTTTCGGAAAGCAGGTGGACTGTACAGATAATGATGTGTTCAAAAGGGAGGGCTGCTTCAAATCGAGCCGTATCACGACTCGTATCCCCGGTTCTGATAGCTTCTGAAAAAAAAGGAGGATTGGAAATGATTAGGTCGTAGCTTTCTTCAATTTCTGAGGCAAACTCCTGTAGAGAAGCATGGTAACAGAAGAGACGATCAGCCCATGGAGAAGCTTCGAAATTTTCAGTGCATTGTTCGAAGGCACCTTCATCAATCTCCACGGCATCGATCAGCGGAGCAGCACTTCGTTGTGCCATTTGTAAGGCGATGACCCCCGTGCCTGCACCAATGTCTAAAATGGATTCCGGTTGGTGGTCCAACGATGCCCAGGCGCCCAATAGTACGCCATCGGTTCCTATCTTCATGGCGCATCGATCCTGATGTACCTTGAATTGTTTGAACTGAAAGGAAGTGGTCATTAGATATAAAGATCTATCAGTCCTTCCGGGGTGTTGAGGTGCAGGGTTTTTCCGGCGCGATCGACCTCAACGATGAATTGATCGTTCACTGGGATCAACACTTCTTTGCCTTCGTGATCGATCTCGAAAAGTGGCTGGGCGGTAGAATCGTTCACTCCGGTAATGATTCCTACGGGGCCGTAAGCAGCATCGATCACTTTAAATCCGATGATCTCATGGTAATAGAATTGATTTCCCGAAAGTTTTGGCAGCAGATCTAAGGGAAGATAAAGATCTTTTCCTAATAGTGCATCTGCGGCTTCTTCCGAATCGACCTCTTCAAATTTTACACGCAGTAATTCCGATTTGTGCAGGGCAGATTCTTGAATAAAAAATGGAATCAAATTTTTGTGTAATTCCACAAAGACTGATTCCATTTCTATAAATTGTTCCGGTTCGTCGGTATCTAACTTTACCAATAACTCACCTTTAAAGCTGAACTTTTTGACGATTTTGCCAACGAAGAAACAATCTTCCTTTTGCATATCGTCGAAGTTTTATTCTTCTTCTTTTGGAGCTTCTTCAGCAACAACAGCAGGAGCTTCTTCTGGAGCCTCTTCCGTTTCTACAGCCGCAGTTTCTTCTACCACCACTTCTTCCGTTGCAGTTTCTTCAGCAACTACTTCTTCTGTTGTAGTTTCTTCAGTTACCACTTCCTCGGCAACTTCTTCCACCGGTTGAGCAGCAACTATACGTGCTTCATTCACGGCTTTTTCTGCTTTTAATGCTTCCGCTTTTGCTTGATCTTTAGCGCTGGCCAATTTGTTTTTCTTGTTTGTCACTGCGTTGGCTTTCTCTTCCAACCAGGCACTGAATTTAGCTTCCGCTTGTTCTTCAGTCAAAGCCCCTTTTGTAACTCCTTCCGCAAGGTGTTTTTTCAACATCACTCCTTTGTAAGATAGTATGGCACGAGCCGTATCAGTAGGCTGCGCTCCATTTTGCAACCACTTTACAGAGTTGTCTACATTGATATCAATAGTAGCAGGGTTGGTGTTCGGATTGTAAATTCCCAATTTCTCTAAGAATCTACCATCTCTTTTTGCGCGGCTGTCAGCAGCAACAATCCAGAAAAAAGGTTTTCCTTTTTTTCCGTGTCTTTGTAATCTAATTTTTACTGGCATAGTAATTAATTTTTGGGGTTCCCGACCCCGGTTATAATTTTTTTTAAGTGCGCAAAGATACTATATTTTGCAAATGAAATCACATAGATTAAAGTTTTATTTTATATTTGTTGCAACCCATAGACCCAAATCGAGTATGAAAAAGTACATCTTACCCTTACTGCTTGCCATTATTGGCTTTTCCAGTTGTGAAAATACCGAGGATAACAGTCCTGCGCTTCAAGCAGAGATAGATAGCGTCTTCTTTAAGGCCAACACTTCTTTTCTTTCGGCAAATGCAGACGGACGATTCATTATTCAAGGCCTTTCTGCCAATAAATCTTTAACCATTTCTATAGGGGGTGAACAAGAGGGTGTATACACCTTAGGAACCATTGCTTCCAATTATGCAGTGTACGAAGATGCCTATGGTAACGCGTATTCCACGAATCCCTTAGGATCCGGAACTGTAACCTTGACCCATGTGGGAGATAATGGTGAAATGTCGGGTACTTTTGAATTCATGGCGATTCGTCCGGGGATAGATACTGTCTTTGTGAGTAGGGGTCTTTTTTATGATGTTCCAAACGGTGTTATTGAAGAAGACGATCAGGGAGGAGTTAATGACGGAACATTTAACGCACTTGTTAATGATGTACCTTTTGATCCTGCTACTGTTGCAGCTACAGATACCGGAAATTATATCATCATTACCGGAACTACCACTTCGATCTCAATACTTATTCGCGTTCCGGCAGATGTGCAGCCTGGAGATTATACACTCCCGATGAACGGATTTCAGGCCACTTATGCGCAGAATGCTGCGGGTCAGGATGCCACTGATGGGTTGATTACGATCATTTCCCATAATACATCCACTAATAATATAAAGGGAACTTTTAGTTTTCAGGCAGGACTCAATGAAGTTACTTCCGGTACGTTCGATGTGAATTATTAATAGCGAATACAAATAAAATTGAAACCGGGTCCTTGCCCGGTTTTTTTGTGGAAAAAAGCAAGAGATTGTTTACAACTTTATACCTCGATTCCCGCTTCGTTTTTTTAATTTTAAGGCTTTCGAATCATTCTCCAATATTCCTCGATGTATTTAATTTTCGATACCGAAACCACGGGTCTTCCAAAACGTTTTAACGCTCCTGTGAGCGACACGGACAACTGGCCGCGTTGTGTTCAGATCGCCTGGCAATTGCACGACGAACTGGGAAAGGTGATAGAACATGCGGATCATTTAATCGTTCCCGACGGTTTTGATATTCCGTATGACAGTGAGCGAATTCACGGGATCTCCACCTTATTGGCTGCAAAGAATGGAATACCGCTTTTTGAAGTGGCAACTGCTTTTCAAGAAGTGCTTTCCAAAGCAAAGTTTGTGGTAGGTCAGAATGTAGGTTTTGACCTGAACATCATGGGTTGCGAATTCTATCGATTGGGCATGGAGAATCCGTTGGCCTCGAAACCGGTGCTGGATACCTGTACGGAAACCACCGCACAACTTTGTCAGATCCCGGGCGGACGAGGCGGGAAATTCAAATTGCCCACTTTAACAGAGCTGCATCTCTTCTTGTTTGATGAAGTGTTCGCAGAAGCACATAATGCGACTGCCGACGTGGAAGCAACTACTCGCTGCTTTTTTGAACTGCTGCGCCGAAATATTTTCACCAAGGAGGAACTGGATGTTCCCCAGGATTATTTTGATACTTTTTCGAAGGCAAATCCTACTACCATCCGGCTGATCGGATTGGAACACATCAACTTAAAAGAAGCTTCGAAAGGGTTACTTAAAAAACAAAAGGCACAAACGGCAACACTAGGCATTTCTTCCGAAGAGATCGAAGAGAATATTGCCGTACTGGAAGAACTGCCATTTGTTCATTTACACAATCATTCCCAGTTCTCGGTACTTCAATCTACTTCTTCTACCCAAGACCTCGTAACGGCGGCGGTTGAAAATAAGATGCCTGCCGTGGCCATCACCGACAGTGGGAATATGATGGGTGCCTTTCACTTCCTGCAGGCAGTGAATCAATACAACGCTACCCTTTCCGAAGAGGAAAAACACAAGTCCCTGAAGGCCATCATTGGCTGTGAGTTCTTTGTTTGTGAGGACCACACCAACAAGAACCATAAAGACCATGGCTACCAGATCGTCTTTCTGGCCAAAAACAAGAATGGGTACCACAACCTGGCCAAAATGGCTTCTATCGCTTATACAGAAGGGTTTTATTATGTACCCAGGATCGATCGAAAGGTGATCGAAGCGTATAAGGACGATCTGATCGTACTTACCGGCAGTTTATATGGTGAAGTACCCTCCAAGGTATTGAACCTGGGTGAAATTCAGGCCGAAGAAGCGTTGTTGTGGTGGAAGGAACAATTCGGAGCAGACCTATACATCGAGATCATGCGGCACAATCAGGAAGATGAAAAGCGGGTCAATGCCGTGCTGACTGCCTTTGCCAATAAGCACCAGATTAAATTAATTGCCAGCAATAACACCTATTATATAGACAAAGAAGACGCCAACGCCCACGATATTCTGTTGTGCGTGAAAGATGGGGAGAAGCAGGCGACCCCCATTGGCAGAGGAAGGGGCTATCGTTATGGTTTACCAAATCAGGAGTACTATTTCAAGAGCCAGGAGGCGATGAAATCCTTGTTCAAAGATCTTCCAGAGGCAATTGCCAATATCAGTGAAGTGGTGAATAAGATCGAATCGTTTAGTCTGGTTCGGGATGTTTTACTGCCCAATTTTGCCATCCCCAAAGAGTTTTTAAAGGTGGAGGATGCCGATGGAGGAAAGCGTGGCGAGAACGCCTATTTGCGTCATCTTACCTATGAGGGCGCTAAAAAGCGATATCCTGAATTGGATCAAGAGACAAGAGACCGTCTGGATTTCGAGTTGGAGGTGATCGCGAATACGGGCTATCCGGGCTACTTCCTGATCGTGCAGGATTTTATTGCAGAAGCCCGAAAAATGGGTGTTTCCGTGGGTCCGGGAAGAGGTTCTGCCGCCGGAAGTGCCGTGGCCTATTGTTTAGGGATCACCAACATAGATCCTATCAAGTACGATCTGCTTTTTGAGCGTTTCTTAAATCCGGATCGTATTAGCATGCCCGATATTGATATTGATTTCGACGACGAGGGTCGAGGAAAGGTCATGGACTATGTGATCCAGAAATATGGGGCGAATCAGGTGGCGCAGATCATTACCTACGGAACGATGGGCGCGAAATCGGCTATTCGTGATACCGCCCGGGTTTTGGACCTGCCGCTGAATGATGCCGATCGTATCTCGAAGCTCATTCCTAATATGACCAAGCTCAAGAAGATATTTGCGCTTCCCGAACAGGAATTCCGCAGCCAATTCAGAAGTGATGAGGTGCCCAAGATCAACGAGCTGCTCAATCTTTCGGAAGGGGATGATCTGGAAGCACAGACCATCAAGCAGGCAAGGATATTGGAAGGATCGGTCCGGAATACCGGGATCCATGCCTGCGGGGTGATCATCACTCCGGACGACATCACCAATTTCGTTCCTATTGCTACCGCGAAGGACTCCGATCTGTACGTCACACAATTTGATAACTCGGTGGTGGAAAGTGCCGGTCTGTTGAAAATGGACTTTCTTGGGCTGAAGACCCTGACCCTGATCAAGGATACGGTAAAACTGGTAAAACACAAACACAAGATCCTGCTCGATCCGGATACTTTTCCGCTGGATGATGAAAAAACGTACGAGTTGTTTCAGAAAGGAGAGACCGTTGGGATCTTTCAGTACGAATCTCCCGGGATGCAAAAGCATTTAAAGGACCTGAAGCCGACTGTTTTTGCCGATCTGATCGCGATGAATGCCTTGTATCGCCCGGGGCCTATGGAATATATACCCAGTTTCGTAAAGCGTAAGCACGGCGAGGAAGCTATTAGTTATGATCTTCCGGAAATGGAGGAGTATTTGGACGAGACGTACGGAATTACGGTCTATCAGGAACAAGTAATGCTACTTTCACAAAAACTGGCCGATTTCAGCAAGGGGGAAGCCGATGTCTTGCGAAAGGCAATGGGGAAGAAACAGAAATCGGTACTCGATAAGATGAAACCTCAGTTTATCGAACAGGCAGAGAAGAAGGGACACCCTGCGGAGGTTTTGGAAAAGATTTGGAAGGATTGGGAAGCCTTCGCAAGTTACGCATTCAACAAGAGTCATTCTACCTGTTATGCGTGGATCGCGTATCAAACGGCCTATCTGAAGGCGCATTATCCCGCCGAGTATATGGCGGCGGTGCTCAGTAACAATATGAGCGATATCAAACAGGTCACCTTTTTTATGGAAGAATGCAGAAGGATGGGTCTGGAGGTATTAGGGCCTGATGTCAATGAATCCTTTTACAAATTTACCGTGAACAATCGGGGGGCCATCCGTTTTGGGATGGGGGCCATCAAAGGAGTAGGTGGAAATGCCGTGGCCACGATCGTTGAGAATCGGGCGGACGGCCCCTATAAAAGTGTGTTCGATTTGGCCAAACGGATCGATCTGCGGGCTGCAAATAAAAAGGCCTTCGAAAATTTGGTGCTGGCAGGAGGATTTGACGGCTTCGGAACCCACCGTGCCCAATACATGCACGACGAAGGCGATGGTGTATTGTTCTTTGAAAAGGTATTGCGCTATGCTTCCCGCTATCAGGAGACCCAAAACTCGTCGCAAGTTAGTCTATTTGGGGAATCCAGTGATGTGCAAATCCCCGAGCCCGTGGTTCCTCCTTGTGAAGAATGGGGGGGTATGAAGAAATTGAAACAAGAAAAAGAGGTAGTCGGGATCTATATTTCGGGGCATCCGTTGGATGATTTCAAATTGGAAATGGACAATTTCTGTAATGTGAAGATGACCGACTTTTACCAAATGGAGAATTTTGTGAATCGCGAGGTTTGTTTTGGCGGGATCGTTACCGATGTGCAGCATCGTGAGAGTCGTAACGGAAAGGAATGGGGCTTATTCACTTTAGAAGATTATGACGATAGTTTTGAGTTCCGGATCTATGGGGAGGAATACATGAAATTTCGATATTTCTTAAAGATCAACGCTTTTATATATATCAGAGCCTATATCAAGGAGGGTTGGGTGAATCGAGAGACCGGTAAAAAGGGAGACCCAAGGATACAGTACAATCAGTTTCAATTGTTGCACGATGTGATGGAAACGCAGGCAAAGAAACTGACCATCCAGTTACCGATCACCGAATTGGCGGAACAGCGCATCAAGATCTTGAAAGAGCTCTTCCGAAGTCATAAGGGCGACCGACCCTTGCATTTCACCTTGTATGATCTGGAAGAAGAAGTAAAACTGAACATGCCCAGTCGGAAAACGAAAGTGGCGATCAGCAAGGAATTACTGACAACCCTGAAAGAACAGGAGATCTTTTATAAATTGAACTAGACGTATCATCAAATTCAATAACTACATTGATGAAACTGATGCTTTTACTGTAAGTTTTGGGAATTATTTTGACTACTTTTGCATAACAATTAAACATTTAAGACAATGGCTTTAGAAATAACAGACGCAACATTCGAAGAAACCGTATTAAAAAGTGATAAACCTGTAGTAGTTGACTTTTGGGCAGCATGGTGTGGCCCTTGCCGTATGGTAGGTCCGATCATTGATGAAATAAGCAAAGAGTACGAAGGGAAAGCGGTAGTAGGTAAAGTGGATGTAGATGCAAACCAGGAGTTTGCTGCAAAATATGGAGTGCGAAATATCCCGACCGTTTTGGTATTTGATAAAGGAGAACTGGTAGGCAGACAAGTAGGAGTAGCTCCGAAAAATGTCTATACCGAGGCGATCGAGTCACTTTTATAATCGAAGAAGAAAAATGAATGAAAAGGCTCCAAAGTGGGAGCCTTTTTTTATTTTAGTAGGATCGAAACAAACAGCAAAAAAGAATCCTTTTCAATATGGAAAAATTATATAAAGTTCAGGACCAGATAGACAATCAATTGCTCAAAGAGCGCAAGGTATTCCTTTGGGGCATGGTGGATGACGACAGTGCAAAGCATGTGATCGACCGATTGCTTTATTTGGATTCGTTGGATAACACGGAGATCAAATTTTACATCAACAGTCCGGGAGGCTATGTGACTTCAGGATTTTCCATGTACGATACGATTAAGAGTTTAAAGAGCCCGGTGTCGACCATTTGTACCGGATTGGCGGCTTCTATGGGAAGTATTCTGCTTTCCGCCGGAGAAAAAGGAAGACGGTTCATTCAGCCGCATGCCCGGGTGATGATCCATCAACCCAGTGGTGGTGCTCGTGGTCAAGCGAGTGATATCGAGATCACGGCTAATGAGATCATCAAGACCAAAGAATTAAGCGCCAAGATCCTGGCCGACAATTGCGGACAAACGATTGAGCGCGTGATGAAAGACTTCAATCGCGACCATTGGATGGGAGCGGAGGAGAGTGTGGCTTATGGCATTGTAGATGGGATTCTTGAGTAAAGCGTAAGGCGTAAAGAGTAAGGCGTAAAGAGTAATAATAACTCCCCATTAAATTTTAGTATTAATAAAAGGGATGTAATTATGAATCACAAGGAAATGGATGTGTGGAAGAGGAGTATGGATCTGGCGGAAGCGGTTTACAAAATAAGTGAAAAGTTTCCGAGCAATGAAATTTTTGGTTTAACCAGTCAAATGAGACGTGCGGCTGTGTCAATACCTTCTAATTTAGCCGAAGGATTTGCTCGTAAAAGTAAGCGGGAGTTTTTACAATTCCTGAATATTAGTTTGGGTTCTTTAGCGGAGTTGGAAACGCAAATACTATTGGCGATACGACTGAAATATATAGCGTATGATAAATCACTTGAAAACATGATCATCAATTCTCGCAGATTGCTCTTGGGTACCCGCAATCATATCAATAAACAGTTATAGTAAAGCAATACGCTTTACTCTTTACACCTTACGCTTCACAACATTGGAAATCGAAAAAAACATAAACGAGATCACCGGCTTCAAGAATTTGGAGCTTCTTGCTACGCAAGTAGTGGAGGGGTTTATTTCGGGGTTGCATAAAAGTCCGTTTCACGGTTTCTCTGCGGAATTTGCCGAACATAAGATCTACAACGACGGAGAGAGCACGAAGCATATTGACTGGAAGCTTTTTGCGAAGACCGATAAGTTATATACCAAGCGTTACGAAGAAGAGACCAATTTACGCTGTCATTTGATCATTGATAACAGCAGTTCGATGCATTATCCCCGTATCAAGGAATATTCGATCGAAAGTTTGAACAAGGTAGGTTTCTCGGTCTTGGCCGCGGCGGCGATCATGAATTTGATGAAGCGTCAGCGGGATGCCGTGGGGTTGAGTATCTATAGCAATACCTACGAGTATTATGCTTCCGAAAAAGGCAGCGAGCGTCATCATCAGATGTTGTTGTCTCAGCTGAATGCCGCCTTGGAAGACCGTCGGAAGGATGTCACCACCCAGACGTATAGTCATTTGCATTTAATTGCGGAAAAATTAAAACGGCGGTCGTTGGTATTTTTGTTTTCCGATATGTTTCAGACGGAGATCGAGGAAGCACGATTATTTGAAGCTCTTCAGCATTTAAAATACAACAAGCACGAGGTGGTGTTGTTTCATACCTTTGACGGCCAAAAGGAGTTGGAATTCGATTTTAGCAATCGTCCGAAGCGATTTGTGGATGTAGAAACGGGGGAATATGTGAATTTGTATGCCGACAACATTCGGGAGTCGTATGAAAAGGCAGTGGGCGATTATTTTGAAAATTTAAAATTGAAGTGTGGACAATACCGTATCCACTATGTACAGGCCGATATTAACCGGGGATTCAATAAGATTTTGACCACCTATTTATTGGAGCGTCAGAAGTTTGGATAATACTTCTATTTTTTAATTCTTTTTTGTTTGTGAAAATAAAAATGCGGTGTATATTTGCCACCGCTTAAATAAGCAACAATTTCTGTAATACTCACTGTTGTGAGTTTCCGCCCCGGCGGATTGGAAAATTGGTCTGGTAGTTCAGTTGGTTAGAATACCTGCCTGTCACGCAGGGGGTCGCGAGTTCGAGTCTCGTCCAGACCGCAACG